>JBHPEE010000067.1:0-10612 GCA_042577295.1 Fidelibacterota bacterium
ATAGAATAAACGTAATGCAGACTCTATTATTCCCTCACCGCATCTTACAGGCACACCAATCCGGTTTTTTCTTTCCAGAAGTAATACTGATAGACCATTAATTGCTGCGATTCGCGCAAATGTAGAACCGGCAGGACCGGCACCAATTATAACAATATCATACTGTTTTTTGTTCCACATAACTCAAAGCTTCAACAGGACAAACATAGATACACAATTTACATTCTGTACACTTTTTAGGATCTATTTCGATATCTTTTTCGAATAAATCGATGCAATCAACAGGACAAACTGCTACACAAGCACCACAAAAATCACATTCATCTTTGTCAACTTTGATCATCTGTCACGCCAAAGGTCGGATAGACTTTTTGATATCGTAAATAATTATAACTGCGCAATACAAAAAACAATAATACTATCGGAATCGAGAACCATGCTTCTCGAGATACTACGAACATCGCAAAAATAAATATCGGATAGAACTTTGCCCGTTCCAGATGACGTACGTGCTTTCCGAACAATAAGACCAATAAAAAGGGTGATGTAACAATAGATGCTGTGGAAAGTACAGGATCATCAATGATATAACCGATAATAGCAGCAATAATCACTAAAATTATTGCCGTTAGAGTTTTTACATGTTTATTCGATTCATTTGAAATGGAATTATGGTTTTTATCAATTTTGATTGTGTGAATTAAATAAATTGAAAAATATGGTACTACATATAGTATAGCATTGAATATTGAATAATTTCCAAATATTATGAACGCAATTTGAAAAACAACAAGTGCCATAAATACATTGTATCCTCTTGTTTTTAAAGAAATATCCTCATCTTTATAAGCAAATGATTTGAATTTTTTACTTAATAAATAAAATACAATCATTATAGCAATAAGTCCTAAAGTACCAATCCACCAATCACTCCAATCCCAAAAATAGAATCTGTCTGCGGTAGCTTTTCCTGCTGCTATCCCGGCTACAAATACTGTCCAAATTCCAAATAATTGAGCAGGAATCCATTCCATAATTTTATCAAACGATTTTATTGATTGCACCAACTTTTCATATCGTTGGGAGCCGACGGGAGCATATCTTGCTAATAACATTATTTTTTCTTCCTATTTCTTGAAATCATTATAGCAAGTATTACGATAACAAGCACAATAATGATCCAATAATTTTTTAATTGTTCAATGGCGCTCTCTAATAAACCAACTGAATGTAAAAAGACGATAAAAATCATCACAGGTGCAATATATTTTAAGAATATTTTGAAAGTAGTGACTAACCATGTACGATCCTTAAAAACATTTTCTGCGCCATGTTTTAATTCTATCAATGCCCTATCAAAGCCCCAAATCCAAGCTACAAATATCGCAATGAAAAATCCGCCAACCGGTAGTAAAACATTGGATGCAATAAAATCCACTAGATCAAAAAATGTCATCCCGCTAAAAGTGATATTTGCCATTAAATTAAAAGACAAGGCGCTTGGGAGACCAAATATGAATATTGAGGAACCAATTAATAAAACAGATTTTTGTCGACTCCATTTTCTTTCATCTACAAAATATGCAACTGCAACTTCTAACAATGAAATTGAAGATGTCAAAGCTGCCACAGTTAAAAGTACAAAGAATAATAAACCAAAAAAATATCCTCCGGTCATTCCTCCAAAAACTACGGTCAGTGTATTAAAAATTAATCCGGGACCCATAGCAGGATTCTGTCCCATGGCAAAAACTGCTGTAAATATTGCCACACCCGCCATTAGGGCAATTAAAGTATCAAGAAATACTATTTGTACTGCAGCATTTGGTATGTTAGTCTTTTTATTTAAATAGCTTCCGTAGGTCATTAAAGCACCCATTCCGAGACTTAAAGTAAAGAATGCATGCCCCAGTGCTATTAACACAGATTGGCCGGTAATTTTACTCCAATCAGGTCGCAATAAAAATGTTAAACCTGCCCCTGAACCTTTTAGAGTAATACCTTTAATCATTAAAATAATTAATATGATAAATAAAATAGGCATCATGATTTTACTGCCTTTTTCGATGCCATCTTTAACACCTAAAAAGACAACCGCCATTGTAAATACAAAAAATATAGTATAAAATCCAATCATCCAAGTCGGATCACCGACCAGTGAATTAAAATGAGCATTTGCCTGAGCTGCAGTTGTTAGCTGACTAAAATTTCCCTGCAATGCCTCGATCATATACCCCATTGACCAACCCGCAATGACCGTATAAAATGATAAGATTATAAATCCTGCTACTACACCCAATCCACCTATTGTTGTCCAGAATTTACTTCCACTTAATTTTCTAAATGCACCAACCGGATTCCGCTGTGTAGTCCTACCCATTAATATTTCCGCCACAACGACGGGTAAACCAACAATTGCAATACATATCAAATATACAAATATGAAAGCCGCACCGCCGTTTTCACCAGCGATATAGGGGAATTTCCATATATTACCAAGCCCGATAGCAGAGCCGGAAGCAGCTAAAACAAATCCGAATTTAGATCCCCAATGTTCTCTATTCGCCATCAGGTGATAACTCCGTCTCAATGATTTTTTCTTGGGATTGTTCTTTTTCCATTATTGGGTTAAATTCTACCAAATGGCGATCTACGACCGCATCTAACATTCCATAAAGATGTACAAAAAATGCCCACCATGCATATTTATTCCTATCTGTGAGATAAATATCATTTGATTTATCAATTTTATAGTTTTGGTTATTTTCAATAGATTGCCAAACAGCAAGTGATTCTAAAGTAATTATTATACCGGCCTTTAGATACTTGCCATTGTAAATCTGTCCACCACCAGGTAGTATACTCCATAACGCAGCTTTTTTAGGAGTTTTGATCTTAACTGAGTCTATTTCCTGTGCAAATGTAAAAGAAATAATTATAAAAAAAATCAAAAACACCTTATGAATCAAAGCGTTTATCCCCCGCCCAATTACCAATGATAGGCTGTACTTTAGGATGGATCTTAATATCTAATTTTTTACATTTTTCTTCAAATATTTCACCATCAAAATGAGTTGGAATAACCTCAGTGCTCTCGACTTTAATATGCTTGGCTTGAAACATTTCAATTTCATCCAGGTCAGTTATTGTACCATTTGATAGTTTTGAGAATTTAGTAATAATTCGCCACCGAGTTATTTTTTTTACATAGCAAACATCAAATACGCCATCGTCCAATTTTGCTTTTGGAGTAAGTTGCAACCCACCTCCAACATTCCAGCCATTTCCGATGCTTACAAGATATATATCATCATCAAGTACTTTTTTATCTAATGTCAGCTTCATCGGAATTCTTTTATAGGATATTAGCGTATAGACAATTGCTAAAATGTAGCGGAATGCGCCTTTAATGAAATCAATTTTTCGCCCATTCCAATTAGCTTGTCCCTCAAAACCCATTCCGAGAACATTTACAAATTTTCTACCGTTAACTTCTCCTACATCAATGTTTTTTGCATCATGGTTCATCAATATTTGAATTGCTTCTTCAACCGAATTATAAGGAACACAACAACTTCTTGCAAAGTCATTTCCGGTTCCGATCGGAATCATTCCAAATGGTATTTTTAAATCTGGAACTCCATTAATCACTTCATTAATTGTACCATCGCCACCGACAGCTACAATAACATCAAATTTAGAACCGATTTCTTTTACTAATTCTATGGCATGCATCGGTTCTTGCGTAAAATGGAACTCGTAGTCAACTTTCTTCTTTCTTAGTATATTTTCTATTTGAGGCAATACTTTCATTGTTTTGCCATTGCCTGCCTCAGGATTGACAATTAACAGGTAGCTTTTTTTCTTAGGCATTTTGCCTCCTAATTATAATGTTGCGATGCAATCAATTTCAATCATTACATCTTTTGGTAGTGCTGATACTTCAACAACCGATCTTGCAGGTGGATTAAATCCATCAAATTGTTTCTTGAATACAGCATTCAATTCAGGATAATATGATAAATCTGTAATAAAGACTGTCAGCTTAATTGATTTACTTAAATCAGTCCCGGCAGCTTTCAAAACAGATTCAATATTATTTAATGTCTGTTTTGTTTGTTTAGAGAAATCATTTGAAACGACTTCACCTGTTTTGGGATCAAGCGGAATTTGACCGGCAGTGTACACCAATCCATTGGATACTACTGCTTGGCTATAATATCCAATAGCTCCGGGTGCATTTTCGGTAAATATTATTTTTCTGTTCATATTATTTATTATTAGTTAAATCCCAGGTAGCCAACCCAATTTCATCATTTAATTTTCGTTTAGAATTCCCATCAATTTTATGAATAATAAATTCACCAACTACAGCCACATTCATACTAAATAAATGTCCACCAAATATTTCCATATTATGATTACCAATTGTAATATGGGCATGAATAAACGGCTCATCTTCTAATAACATTACATTGCCCTGATAAGTAATCAATTCATGATCTTTGTTGAATGTTTTTTTGATATACTTCCTTTTTATAGTATCATAAGCGCCTAACTCAATATTGTTGACCGCTCCAATGCCGGAGATATGACCATTAAAAATATGATGTGCTTTGCAAAACTCAGTCAATTTTTCGACAACAGATTCACCCCTTTCAAGATAAACCAGGTAAGTATTGTCATGTTTTTTATATTGCATTTAGATTAATTCGACAAGTTTTTTCTTAATGATTTCAGGAGCCATAGTCAATGCTTCGTCAAGTTTGGCATTATCTTGTCCACCCGCAGTTGCGAGATGTGGTTTGCCACCACCACCACCACCCATAAATGCACCAATCTCTTTTGCGATTTTACCGGCGTGCATACCTTTTTTGATTAAATCAGGTGATACGATTACAACTACTGTTGGCTTACTTTCTCCTTCCATACCAAGCACACCAACACCGGAATTCATAACTGAGAGCAATTCATCTCCCATATTTTTAAGTTCATCTACACTTGAAGCATCTACTTGTGATATAACTAATGCCTTATTACCAACTTTTTGTGCACTTGTCACAAGCATTTTAGCTTTAAAGTCCTGAGTAAATTTTCTATTTTTAAGCGATTTTTCTAAATCTTTTCTATGGGCAACAATTTGTTCGGCACGTTCTACCAATTCATCTCGTGAGCTAAGAAGTACATTTTGTAAACTTGTAATAATTTCATTTTGTTTTTGAATATATCTAACTGCTTCTAGTCCGGTAATTGCTATAATTCTCCTAATACCCGCGGCAAGAGAAGATTCTTCAATAATTTTAAATAATCCAATATCACCGGTACGACTGACATGCGTTCCGCCGCACAATTCCTTGGAAAACTTGCCAACGGTAATAACACGTACTTCATCACCATATTTTTCACCAAACAAGGCTTCGGCACCTTCCTTTTTTGCATCATCAAACGATTTTACTGAAGACATTACCCTGGAGTTTACAATTGTTTCTACTTGAGCAAGTTCTCGTGATGTGATTTTCTCAAAATGCGTTAAATCAAAGCGGAAATTTTCGGGTCCGACTGAAGATCCGGCTTGATGCACATGTTCTCCTAAAACTTCTTTGAGTGCTGCATGCAATAAATGGGTTGCAGTATGGTTTCTTTTGATAGCAGCACGCCGTTCTGCATCCACCTTACAATTAACAATATTTTTAACTTTAGATTCGTCAAAATCTCCTTCACAAAAATGAATAAATCTATCATGTTCCTTTTGTGTATCAATAACAATCAAATCCATTCCGTCACCAATTATTGTTCCGGTATCGGTTATTTGTCCACCAGATTCAGCATAAAAAGGTGTTTTATCTAAAACAATTGCAATTCTATCATTAATTCTGAACCATCTCACTATTTTAGATTCTGATTCCAAGGATTCATAACCAAGGAATTGTGATTCATCACCTTTCCGCACAACATTCCAATCTATTTTATCCGAACTTGCTTTAAATTTTCCGGATGATTTTGCTAGCTTTTTCTGCTGCTTCATAGCTGTTAAAAATCCTTTTTCATCTACCTTTAAATTTTGTTCACGGGCAATTAATTGAGTCAGGTCCAATGGAAACCCATAAGTATCATATAATTTAAATGCTTCAGTTCCGGGAATAATTTTGCCATCCATATTCCGCACAACTTTATCAAAATGATTTAATCCGCGATCCAAAGTATTATTAAATGATTTTTCTTCTGCTTTAATCACATTAATAATATGCGCTTTCTTATCTATTATTTCAGGATACACAGACCCAAGCATATCGCCAACAGTATCAACTAATTTATAAATAAATGGTTTTGTTTGGTTTAGAATTCTTCCAAATCTTGAGGCACGCCGTAAAATTCTACGAACAATATATCCACGTCCTTCATTGGATGGCATAACGCCATCAGCGATTGAGAAAGTCAGCATTCTAACGTGATCAGCAATAACTTGATGGGGTACTGAATTATTTTTACTACTAATTCCTGTAATATTCTCAATATGTTTAATTAATGGTTGAAAAAGATCAGTTTCATAATTACTAACTTTGCCTTGTATTACAGAAACAATTCTTTCTAAACCCGCACCGGTATCGACATGTTTTTTTGGAAGTTCCCAAAGTTTACCTTTTTCATCACGGTTATATTGTATAAAAACTAAATTCCATAACTCCCAATATTCGTCGGTAGCATTCACCCCTTTGGCAGATTGTTTGGATAAATCTTCCCCAATATAATAATGAATTTCGGAGCAAGGACCGCATGGACCGGTCTCTCCCATTTCCCAAAAGTTTTCTTTTTTCCCAAACCGTAGAATCCTATCGTGAGCTATATTGGTTTCCGATTTCCATAACTCAAATGCTTCGTCATCGTCTTCGTAAACCGTTGCCCAAAGGCGATTTTTATCTAATTTCCAAACCTCAGTTAATAATTCCCAAGCCCACTTAATTGCTTCAGCTTTATAATAACGGCCGAATGACCAATTACCGAGCATCTCAAAAAAAGTATGATGAAAAGTATCTATTCCGACCTCTTCAAGGTCATTGTGCTTGCCGCTAACACGGATACATTTTTGACTGTTTACAACCGGATTATTTTTTGGTTCTTGCTCATTTAAAAATATCGGTTTGAACTGGTTCATACCGGCATTGGTGAATAAAAGCGTTGGGTCATCCAAAGGTGCTACGGATGAACTCCGTATAACTGAATGGTTTTTATCAATGAAAAAATTGATAAAAGATTGCCTTATATCGTTACTATTCATTTTTCAAATTAGCAAAATTTTATGGATTGGAAAACAAATAACTTCATAAAGACCATACTTGTAACAAATAAAACTTTCTATCTATTTTTAACGATAATTAATTAAATGAAAACCAATGTCTAAAAAGCCACTTCCGGAAATCACAATCAAAGCAGTTGTTCTTGGTATTGTATTATCGATGATATTAGCAGGTGCCAACGCTTACCTTGGTTTATTCGCAGGTATGACAGTATCTGCCTCGATTCCGGCTGCTGTTATTTCTATGGGGGTTCTGCGATTTTTCAAACGCTCCAACATTCTTGAAAATAATATTGTTCAAACTGCTGCTTCAGCTGGAGAAGCGCTTGCCGCGGGTGTGATTTTTACCATTCCAGCTCTTGTTCTAATGGGCTATTGGACTGAATTCAACTATTTTGAAGTTGCCAAAATTGCAAGTATCGGTGGCATAATTGGAGTATTATTTACAGTTCCTTTACGTCGTGCTTTAATAGTAGAAGCTAAACTGACTTTCCCGGAAGGCGTTGCAACTGCGGCAGTCTTGCAAGCAGGTGATAGGACTCAAGAAGGCGAGGCCGCTGAATCAGCCAAAGGCGGAATGAAATTAATTGGCCTGGCAGGATTAGTTGGCGGATTAATGAAATTAGCCCAACAAGGATTTCAACTATGGGCTTCCGCTCTAACGGGTGCAATTAAAATACCGCTCGGGAGAGGAGCAATCTTTGGTTTGGGTACTGACCTCTCTCCCGCTCTAATTGCAGTTGGTTACATCGTTGGTCGGAATATCGGCATTCTGGTAGTTGGCGGTGGATTAATTTCTTGGGCAGTTGCGATTCCCATCTATTCAGCAATTAATGGTTGGGAAGGCAATTTATTTGAGGTTGCCAACAATATCTGGAATACGCAAATCCGATATTTAGGTATTGGCGCAATGGTGGTCGGGGGAATTTGGTCGCTTATTAAATTAGCAAAACCATTGGTTTCTGGTATAAAAGCAAGTCTTGATACGATGAAACAGGCCAATGAAGGCAGAATATTAGCACATGAAGAACAAGATTTTCCAATTAAATATGTTGGTTATGCATTATTGGTATTATTAATTCCAGTATTTCTATTATATCTAGGAATGCTTGAATCAATTTGGATGGCAGCTTTATTATCAATTGTAATGATGATCTTTGGCTTTTTATTCTCTGCGGTTGCATCATATATGGCAGGTGTTGTGGGTTCGTCAAATAATCCCATATCCGGTGTCACCATTGCGACAATTTTGTTCTCTTCTCTTTTATTACTAGCTTTATTGGGAGCGGGTTCTGTTAAAGGTGCCGCTGCAGCGATATTAATCGGAGCGGTTGTATGTTGTGCTGCATCAATTGGTGGTGACAATTTACAGGATTTGAAAACCGGACATATTCTTGGAGCAACTCCGTGGAAACAGCAAATTATGCAAATAATTGGAACGATCAGTGCGGCTGTTGTTTTAGGACTGGTCCTAGATATTTTACATACCGCCTATACAATTGGCTCTCCGGCTCTCTCGGCTCCACAAGCTACATTGATGCGTTCCGTTGCAGAGGGAGTATTCCAAGGTAATCTGCCATGGACAATGGTAATAATCGGTGGAGTTATCGGCATATTTATTATTATGTTAGATGTTCGACAGGAACGTATCGGTTCAGATTTTCGAGTTCCGGTATTGGCAGTAGCAGTAGGTATATATTTACCAATAGAATTATCTGTACCAATCTTTCTAGGTGGTATGATATCACATATCGGCAATAAATTTGGAGCGACTGAAGTTACACGCAGGAACGGTTTATTGTTATCATCTGGTTTGATTACCGGTGAAGCACTCATGGGAATATTAGTTGCAGTACCAATATTCATAACTTCAAAAAAAGATTGGTGGCCAACTTATGGTATGCACACTTGGTTAGGGACCCTATTCTTTATTGGCGTGATGTTTTGGTTGTATAGAACATTAGTGAAAAGTAATAAGTAAAATATAAATTGTGGAGGTTGAGTTTTAATTATTCAATCTTAAATATTTATTGGAAAAAAAATGACTATAAAAATTGATCTATTAAGGCGTCTTCCAAAAGTTGAATTACATTGTCATCTAGATGGTTGTTTGCGAATTGAAACTATTTTAGATCTCGCTCAAAAAGATAAAGTTAAACTTCCGTCTCATGATATTGATGAATTAAAAAAAATTCTTCCTATCGGTGATAATCGCGTTACACTTGAAGAATATATAGATAGGTTTGACATTACTTTAAGCGTCATGCAAACTCCGGAAAGTCTAAAACGCATTGCGTTTGAATTAATTGAGGATGTTGCAAAAGAGAATGTAAGATACATCGAAATCCGCTATTCCCCTATTTTACACACCAAAAAAGGAATGTCGCTTGGTGAATCAATTGAGGCAGTAAGGGAAGGATTAAAAGATGGTGAAAAGGTATTCGGTGTAAAATCGGGTATAATAATTTGTGGAATTCGAAATATCTCTCCAGCTGTATCTTTGAAGCTAGCTGATCTAACTATCGAATATAAAAATAAAGGTATTGTGGGTTTCGATCTTGCAGGTGTAGAAGAAAATTTTCCCGCTAAAGACCATCGTGAAGCATTTTATTTAATTCAAAATAATAACATTAATGCAACAATTCATGCCGGAGAGGCCTATGGACCAGCTTCTATACATCAGGCAATCCATTATTGCAATGCTCACAGAATTGGTCATGGTACACGTTTGAAAGAGGACAAGGATTTGATGAATTACGTAAATGACCATCGAATTCCATTGGAAATTTGTCTTACTTCAAACTGGCATACGCGTTCTGTACGTTCACTAAAATATCACCCGGCTAGGTACTATTATGATGAAGGTTTACGAATCTCTCTGAATACCGACAATCGTCTTATTTCTGATACTACATTAACCAAGGAATATGCCCTTGCACATGAATTATTCGGATTTTACCTAAATGATTTCCGCCGAATGACGATTACCGCAATGAAGAGCGCTTTTTTAAGTTACAATATGCGCAAAAAGATGATCCGCGGAATTGCTGAAGAATTTGAACAAGAATTTGGCTTAATGCCTGAATATATTGAAACAGTACACAAGAGGATTAAATCTAGAAAATAATTTATCACACACTAATTTATAAACAAAATACTATCACTACTATCCTACATGCATTTTCAGTAAGCTAAAAACAACCCGGAAGGGTTGTTTTTTTATGATTACTTGTTTAACGATCCAAGTATTTGTTTGATTATCCTGATGATCTCAGCAAGCATAGTTAAGTCACCTCCTTTCTATGGTCTTTTTCAAGT
>JBHPEE010000068.1:0-10452 GCA_042577295.1 Fidelibacterota bacterium
TTGCAACATCATTTGGTCAGGAGTTCCCGGCGTTGCAAATTTCCGTTCAAGTTCATGGAATAGAGCACCAATTGACAGAATGGGAAATATCAATTTAGAACCGGGCGATTCTACATTTGACGAAATTATTTCATCGGTTGAGAAGGGTGTTTACATGGAGAGTAACCGTTCATGGTCAATTGATGATTATCGCAATAAATTCCAATTTGGTTGCGAATATGGAAAATTAATTGAGGATGGTAAGTTGACTAAAACCGTTCGTAATCCAAATTACCGAGCAATTAGTAATCCGTTTTGGAATAGTCTGAATATGATTGGTAATCAGGATACTTTTAAAATGTACGGAACTCCATATTGCGGAAAGGGTGAACCCAATCAAGTTATTAGAGTTGGACATGCCTCTCCGGTTTGTTTATTTAAAGATGTTGCCATATTTGGCGGCGCATAATAGGAATTATTATGGAACAGATATTTAACAAAATAAGTGATCAACTATATTCTGACTTGAAGACTGATGAAAATCTGACATTATCTTTACAAGGAGAAAACAGCCAATTTATTCGAATTAATAATGCTAAAATTCGTCAAACAGGATTAGTAAATAATACTGATTTATCATTCGATTTCATATATGATAATCGTAATTGCCAAGGGCAGATAACACTAAGCGGTGAATATGATAATGATTATAAACGTGCTACTGATGAGTTGAATCGTTTAAGAGCAGAAATTGTACAATTACCGGAAGATCCATTTATTGTTTTACCTGAAAATACCGGTTCAACTCGCGAGAGCAAAAGTGCCAATGGATTAAAAACTGATCAAGCCGTGGATGCGTTACTTCCGATTATGTCAGGTGTGGATTTGGTAGGAATTTGGTCTTCCGGAAGAATAACTAGCGGTAGCAGTAATTCTGCTGGACAAAAACATTGGTTCGAGACGGATACCTATTCACTTGATTTTTCATTAGTCAATAAAGCCCATAAAATGGTAAAAGGTACTTTTGCGGGAAGTAACTGGGATCAATCAAAATATGAAGCCTATATCAAAGATGCCAAACAAAAATTGGAATTGATGAACAAAAAACCGGTAAAAATGAAACCGGGAAAATTCCGTACTTGGTTTGAATCTAAAGCAGTTTCAAATTTTCTTTCAATGTTTTCATGGCAAGGAGTAAGTGAAGCAAATATCAGGCAGGGAAGCAGTGCATTTATTAAAATGCGTGATGAAGGTAAACAACTTTCTCCACTATTTTCATTAAACGAAGATTTCCGTTCTGGATTAGTACCGCGATTTAATGAACGGGGAGAGATTGCACCGGTAGTGTTATCGATTATCGATAATGGAAATCTAGTAAATACTATGGTAAGTTCACGAACGGCTAAAGAATATAAAGTTGAATCAAATAATGCCAGTGGGGAAGAGGTATTGAGAGCTCCCATAATGTCAGTCGGATCACTTACTGATGAAAACGTTTTAAAGACATTAGGCACTGGGTTATTTCTATCAAATTTGCACTATTTAAATTGGAGTGATAATATCGGTGGAAGAATCACGGGATTGACACGCTACGCTTGTTTTTGGGTTGAAAATGGTGAGATTATTGGACCTATCGAAACTATGCGTTTTGATGATACAATTTACAATCTGTTTGGCAACGAACTTGAAGCAGTTGGAGATAATGTAAAAATAAATCCTGAAGTGGAAACTTACGAAGGTCGGCAATACGGAAATATTACATGTCCGGGGATGTTAGTAAAATCGTTTGAGTTGACATTATAATTATTTACTGCCTCTGTCCTTCGGCCATCTCCTCCTATTTTAATAGGAGAACAAAAGTGGGGGTATTTAGAAAATGAGATTGTTCCACTATGCTTGCAACGATAAATAAATATGAAAAAACTCACATTAATTCGACATGGAAAATCCTCTTGGGCTGATTCATCGCTATCAGATTGGGAAAGACCTCTTAATGGTCGTGGTAAAAAAGATACGTTACTAATCGGTTATAAATTAGAAGAAGAAACGATAATTCCGGATAAAATCATTTCAAGTTCGGCAAAGCGAGCCTACGATTCTGCCAAACGAATTGCCGAGTGTATTAAATATCCTGAAAGTAAAATTGCAATCACCGATGATATTTATTTGGCAGGATTACCGCAATTAGTCCAATTAATCCAAAATTTGAAAGATAAATGGGAGCATGTCTTCCTATTTGGACATAATCCATATTTTACTGAATTACCCAATTTATATGGTAAAACTAAGATATTAAATTTGCCGACCGCCGGAGTTTACCAAATATCATTCAAATGTAATAAATGGGCTGATATCTCAATTCAAAATGGAAAAACCACCTATTTACTTACACCGAAGCAGTTGAAGGATTAATACTTATTGAGTCTAAATACTAATCAATAATCTCGCGAATTATTAATATTTTTATTCCCCCAAAGTAAAGGTATCAATCAACTCTAATGTGTCGGGATTAATTACTTGACACCATACCTTTTTTCCTTCAACATGGATAAACAGAACAGCATATTGGGTAAAAAATTTATCAACCCAATTAGTCCAGGGAGTTACTTCCTGTCCATAATAGGGAGCACCTGCAGTACCATTAGTAATGAATGTAAGCGGACGGTATTTTGTCAATTTTGGTTTGTCGTAATTCTCTGGATAAATTGGTGTATCAGCCGTTAAACGCATACGATGATAATTATGCTCATCACTAGTAAGTACGGCAAGAACCTTTGTACTATGATTCATTAATATATCTAAATATTCATCGCGATTTTCAATGATACCTTTAGCAACCGGCTTACCTGCAACGTATGGTCGTTTGGAATTATCACCGTCCCACCACATAGCCTTTACTACATGTCCACCATTTGGAAATACTGGTGCATGATGAGTTACAAATACATGATCGATATCGTCATTAGTTTCTAGCGTCTTTAGAGTACTCTTGAGCCATTCTAGTTGATTATCCATTATATATCCATGCAAATTGCCCCCATGTTCTGGTGTTCGCTGAATAGTAGAAGAGTACCAATAATCAGTATTTAGTACTATAATAGCAATATTATCATATATGTAGTGGAAAATAGTTTCTGCATACGGTGGAAAATCTGTGCTGTTTAGATCCGGGTCGTAGATCGCGCCATCTTCAGTCTCGGGCCCTTGCTCGGGGTTTACAAAGTTATTTGCATATAAGACTTCTGCTGAGCGTTCCGAAAAAGGAAATTGATCTATTTTTGCCAATTTATTACCATCCGATAAATAATACCAATAACATTCATGATTGCCGATTCCGGTCACAAAGGGTATATGATGGGCAAATGGTTCGATAGCTCTTTTCCAATTAGCATATTCCAGGTTCATGGATTCCGCACTAGTCACATATCCATCGATCATATCGCCGGAAAATTGAAAAAAGCGCGCATTTTTATTGCTGGACAAAACTGCAATCCGTTTCATAACATAAGCATTTGCCCCCTTAATATCACGTTCGCCACCACCTGCATTCCCGCGTCCGTCACTGGCATAACCGAAAGTAAACGGTTTCCGGGAACCCGGCATAGGTGCGGTATGGACAGAATAAGTATCCGTGTATTTACCATAGTGAATCGTGTATTCGTAACTTTGGTCAGAATTTAATTTGGAGACTGCAATTTCATGATGAGTATCTGCAACTGCATCAAAAAAAATATGTCCTCCAACAGAAATTTCAGTCTTTATTGGTACACTTGTCTCAAATGAAATGGTTGCGCCACTGTGGGTCAATATGTTAACAAACGGTCCTTCAATAATGGATGGCTCAACCTGAAAAGATTCCTCGGCTGACACTAAAATTTTACCATCATATAGTATTTCACCAGATACATTAGAAATGCGGTATCCTAATCTGATCAATTTTGATTTTTCCCAATCGGTAATATCATATAAACCTGATAAATATTTATTGATATTAATTGCCGTTTTTCCCGAATCAATTTTTGACCGACTATGAAAATACATTGGATAAGGATGTCTAATATCATCGGTCTGAATCAGACCGAAATATAACCAACCGGACATATCAGAATCCTGGAAGTCAAACTCTATGCCTGTTTCTGTACCAACGGGCAGACTTCGTAAACTAGATAAACTGTAATTATCGGTATTAGCTACCGATCGCAAAATTTCACCGTCGCTAGTTGTGAATATTAGTGTGTCGGTAGAATCATAGGATAGGTTTGCATACGATTTAGGTATTGCAAACTTTTTCTGAGCATAAATATTAATAATGCTAATAAAAACAATAAATGTTACGATAATTTTTGTAGTCATTTTTGATATTATTTTGTTCCGTAGGATTTCTTTTGTATTAATTTAATCAGATAAATGAGTGGAAATTTAACAATAAACAAATAAATAAAACTTAATTTCTGGATCAAAAGGAGTTAAAGTAGTTATACGTTGATTTTACCTTCCAAATATTTAACTGCCTTACCCACAATCAAGACCCGATCCTTATATAATTCACAGTTCAATTCCCCACCTCTGGCAGATAATTGTTTTACGTTGAATAGATCTTTACCAAGTTTATTAGCCCAATATGGTGCTAATTGCGTATAGGCTGATCCTGTTACTGGATCTTCTTGAATCCCTATACCGGGGAAAAAACATCTTGCTACAAAATCATATTTTTTTGATTGCGCTGTAATAATTACACCTCTCAATCCAAGTTTTTTCAATTCTTCAAAATCAGGTTCGACAGTTTGAACGTCACTTTCATCGTTGAGAACTGCAATAAAATCTTCCGATTTCAGGCATTCTATTGGAGTGATATCAAGTGCATTAATAATTTCCTGTGGAGTATCACACGGGGTGGGAGGTTGAGCAGGGAAATCTAAAATAAGATTATCATCATCTTTAATAACTTTTAATAATCCGGATTTAGAATCAAATTCTATTATATTATAGTCATAATTAAGTATATTGAATATGACAAATGAAGATGCTAAAGTTGCATGTCCGCATAGATCAACTTCATTGGTTGGTGAGAACCACCTGATATGAAATCCATTGTTCTTTGGAGCAAAAAATGCGGTTTCAGATAAATTATTTTCGAACGCAATTTTTTGCATTATATCGTCTGATAACCACTTATCCAGTGGGCATACGGCAGCAGGATTGCCTTTAAATAACTCAGATGCAAATGCATCTATATGGTATAGTGATAGTTCCATTTAATCAATTTTTTTTCTTCGCAAGAAAAGAGCCGAAATGGTTTTGTATGGTTAAAATCATAGTTACAAATAGTTATTTAGTTTAATTTTTATTTTGCTTAACAAATATCAAATTATCTGTATTGAAACCAAGTTCTTTAGTATGTGTAATAAATCTATCCATCAGTTCATCACTAACCGTTGGTGTTCTTGATAGGAGCCACAGATAAGATGTGTTATTTCCAGCTATAAAAGCATATTGATAGTTCTCTTTATCCAATTCAAAAATAATGTATGATCCGTAAAATGGTCCAAAGAATGAAACTTTCAAAAAACCTATGCTACTATCATTTACGAATTTTGCTTTTCCGGTTGCACATTTCCATTTATTCTTCTTTGTAGAAAATCCGCTATTTACAACTTTTACAGTACCGTTAGCTTTCAGTGAATATTCAGCTGATACATTTTGTAATCCGCGTTCAAAACGATGATCAAGTCGTGCGATTTCGTACCATTTCCCAAGATATTTATCCAATTCAAAACTTTTAATAGGTTCAGCAGGTTTAGTCTTATCCATACAATTAATAATTAATAATGGGATTATCAATAATGTTATAATTTTCATTTATTTTCCTGTAATAAATTTTACCCAGGCATGCTGCCCGGTTTTAGCAGATTTTCTTCCATCATACGTATTTCATCAATTCCCGAAATAACAATTTTTGGATCAGGAATTAGTTCCTTATTAGCAATTTTTCCTTTATATTTAAGGTTGTTCAGAATATAACGAATGCAGGCGATCCGAGCCGATTTTTTATGGTCGGAGCGGATAATTGTCCAGGGAGCGATTGTCCTATTAGTTTCCGTGAGCATTTGGAATTTACGGATAGTATATTGATTCCATAATTCTTGAGCAGCGGCATCAACGGGAGATAATTTATATTGCTTAAGTGGGTCAACATCGCGGGAATCAAAGCGTTGTTTCTGAATGTTCTTGGAGACAGAAAAATAAAATTTAAAAAGGATTATTCCTTCTTTAATCATCATTCTTTCAAAAAGTGGAGCGTATTTTAAAAAACGCTTATTCTGTTCATCGGTGCAAAAGCCCATTACCGGCTCAACCATCGCACGGTTGTACCAACTGCGATCAAAAAATACGATTTCACCTTCAGCAGGAAGATACTGAGAGTATCTTTGAAAATACCACTGTGTGGTCTCGCGGTCGCTTGGCTTTTCAAGTGCCACAACACGCGCCCCACGGGGATTCATATGTTCAGTAATTCGTTTGATTGTTCCACCTTTCCCGGCAGCATCACGACCTTCAAAAAGCATTACGATTCGCAAACTTTTATCTTTTACATGGTTCTGTAGTTTTAAAAGTTCAATTTGCAGTTTTTTAAGTTCAAGTTCATATTCGATAGTAGTCTTCTTAATATAAACCGCAATGCGATCTTCACTGGGTTTCTTGTCAAGATTTTTTCCGCCGGTGCTCTCAGATAATTTTTTTGGACTTATTTGTTGATTTTCTTTACCCATAATATTTTACTCTTTTTTTACCGAATGAATTTTCCATATTTTTTGCGATCCTTATGCATTAGCTTAATTTCTCTATCAGCAGTAATTACTGTTTTCGGATCTATTTTATAATTTAATTTCTTATTGCGGTTTCTATAGCGCACAGCGTTTAAAATTAGTTTTATTGTCTGTCGCCTTGCTTGATGTTTGTCATCGGAGCGGATTATATACCATGGTGCATATTCTGTACTCGTTTTAGTGAGCATTTGATGCTTTTTCTCAGTGAATTCATCCCATAATTCCTGTGCTTGCAAATCTACTTCGCTCAATTTCCATTGTCTTAAAGGATCGTTTCGGCGTCTTTCAAAACGGCTATTTTGTTCTTCCTTAGAGACTGAAAAATACAACTTAATTAGGATCGTTTTTTCATCTTCAATGAATGTTTTTTCGTAGGAATTAACATGCTTTAAAAATTTATGATATTGAGATTGTGAACAAAATCCCAAGATTGGTTCAACCATCGCGCGGTTATACCAGCTGCGATCAAATAATACAATTTCACCGGCGTGCGGAAAATGCTCAATATAGCGTTTGATGTGTAATTCCGTTTTTTGCCTACTAGATGGCTTACCTAACGCCACAACGCTGTAATGTTTTTCATTCATATAGCGAGTCATTCGTCGAATAGTTCCACCTTTGCCGGATGCATCACGACCATCAAATAAAATGATCATCTTTTTTTTATATTTTTCAATATGTTTCTGCAATTTTATCAATTCTGCCTGATAAGGCATTAACTCTACTTTTTCGATATATCTTTGCAGACTATGTTCATGAATTTTGTTGCGGAATTCTTTATTTGTTTTATAATCTTTAGGGAGTTTTTTCAGGTTGATGTAAAAGTCTTTCATATATCAATAGTGTAATTATTTAATTAATATGCAATTAAAGTTATTGATAAATCGTTAATGTTTAAAACAGATATGTTATTTAACGTAAATTGTCTTAATATTTACAAATTCGCGGATTCCAAAATCCGATAATTCCCTACCGTATCCGCTTTGTTTAATACCTCCAAAAGGTAAGCGTGGATCTGATTTTACAAAGTCATTCACAAAACAACTGCCCGTTTCAAGTTTTTCGGCAGCAATTTTCTCGCCTCGGGCGATGTCTTTTGTAAATATTGCTGCTCCTAATCCAAATACTGAATTATTCGCTAAAGCAATTGCATCGTTTTCGTCCTTTGCCGGAACGATGGCAGCCACCGGACCGAATAATTCTTCATCAAATGCAGGCATCCCGGGTTTTACATCAGTTAAAATTATAGGTGGATAGAAAGCCCTTTTGCCATCTGAATACTGTTTGCCGAATACTAATTTTGCCCCCAACTTTAAACTTTTTATTACCTGTTGATGTAACTCGTCACATAAATCGATACGTGCCATAGGACCGATATCCGTATTCTCATTAAAAGGGTTGCCCATTATAATATTTTTCATTTTTTTAATTAATAACGATTGAAATTTTTTTAAAACTGATTCTACTACAATAAATCGCTTTGCAGCAATGCAACTTTGCCCAGTGTTTATTAATCGACTTATGCTGCATGAATTCACTGCTTTTTGTAAATTGGCATCTTCCAAAATGATATATGGGTCGCTTCCACCAAGTTCTAATACCGTTTTTTTAAGCATTTCACCCGCTTTAGATGCTACAGCTTTTCCGGCAGGTGTACTGCCTGTTAAAGTAACTGCCTTGATAGCCGAATTTTCAATAACTGAAGCCACTACTTTGTTGTTAATCAATAAAGTTTGGAAGGTATTTTTTGGGAAACCGGCATCACGGAAAATTCGCTCAATTGCCAACGCACAACCTGAAACGTTTGAAGAATGTTTGAGAATTCCAACATTTCCTGCCATCAAAGTAGGAACTGCAAATCGAAATACTTGCCAGAATGGAAAATTCCATGGCATTACGGCAAATATTACTCCTAACGGTTGAAAAGTTATATAGCTTTTTAATGCATCAGTTTTAATCTCCTGCGGCGAAAGGAATTTTTCACTATTTTCAGCGTAGTACTCGCAAATCCATGCACATTTTTCAATTTCTGCCCGGCTTTCACGAATTGGTTTTCCCATTTCCATCGTCATAATTTTAGAATATTCTTCAATATTCTTTTTCAGGATTGATACAGTATTACGCAGTAATTCGGAGCGTTCACCGAAATTGGTTCGTCGCCATTCTTTGAATGTAATATCAGCGTCAGTAATGATATTATTTATTTCATTTTGTGAGTGTTCTTTATAACTCTGAATAACTTCTTGATTGAATGGATTTATTGATTGAAGCATGAATTATTGCATATAACGAGATTAGTTATATTCCCGTAGAATCCTCTTCATCCATTATTTCTTTTGAAAATTTTGCAATAATACCTTTTCCGGTATTTCCATTAATATTAATAATAAGTGGTTGCTTAACCTTGATCCAGGTAGAGTACTCCATTTTTTCATTAATTGGTAACTTTGTTATATTCTTGTGATTAATACAATCCTGTTTCCCTTTATGATTAATAGTAAAATAACCGATTCGCATGCCTGCAATATTTTGAAAAAAATGTGTTCCAAATGATGGATCAATCGGTAGTTTTTCCAATCCAACCTCTACGATTGCTGCTGTATTTGAGATTTGATTCCAATCCACAGGTATTCCAAGCCATTCATCAGCAGTACCCCAACGACCGGGACCAATTAATAGATAAGGATTTTTCTTTCCGAGTTTTTTATTGAGTATTTCTATTTCTTCTGATATAGCCCTCGTTTTTGCGATATTAAATTTTTTAATATCTACATAAATTATGTCATGAATGTCATTAATAGAGCCATTTCCAAGTGATACTGTACTCTTACATAAAAGATCATCTTTATGATAATTTATTTGTTCATATAATCGGTGGCTTCCGCTTTGTAACATTGGTCTGATTTGCAATAAACAGAATTCCACCTTATTAATTTTTCGATTTAAGTTTACAGAAAATTCAATTTCGACCGGATTGCCTAAAGCATTTCTTCCGATTTCCAACAGTTCTATTAATATTTTCGCTAATGGAAATTGATTCCATTTTAATATCTGTGCAAAAGTAATAACGCGCGTCCCACTATAATGTAGGGAATCACGTATCATGTTATCATCTGTGGAAACAACACTTCCTGCCCAAAATAATTGACCATCTGTTTCCGCAGCATCTAAATCATATTTAATAAGATTATCATTTTCCCCATTACTGAGTAAATTCGGATTATGATTTATGTCTAATGCATAAAATTGAGTTTGTGAAGATTTTATAGTTTCACTAACTGAAAAATTTTGTGGAAGAATGTTAGGAAATTTAGGGCTAAACCGTAATGATTTTTCACCTTCCATCACTCCCTTTCCTAGCCCGAGTGTAATAGTGGCTACACCCTCTTCACGTTCCATATAAGAAACTGGATAGAAGTTGATATTCCGGGCAATACCGCTTAAAGTTGGATAATATCTTTTATTAAATTCTTGACCAATCATTTCCATAATTATGATGCCCATTTTCTCTTCTTCTGTTCGGTAGGAGGAATTCTCCAAAAGCGCCTTTGGATCAGTAAAATATGTTGAAGCATATATTCTAATGATAGCTTCACATAATTGATCTAATCTCTTTTTCCTATTTTTTGAGGAATTAGGCAACATA
>JBHPEE010000069.1:0-10166 GCA_042577295.1 Fidelibacterota bacterium
CCCAGTATGCTGCCTTTTTAGGAACAGTTGCCGGTGGTTTCTTGCCTCTTGCGGGAATGGCTTCATTATATGTGGAGATTTCCCCTGGGATTGAAATTAATCGGATAACTGATATTGCATTGAAATCAACAAATGTTACACCGGGTATGCAAATCGTCGAACGGATGTTTGGCATGTTAGAGATTCATTCGCTTTCGCAAGCGGATGTTAGGCAAGCCGGCCAAGCAATTTTAGATGCCCTGGAATTAAAGGAAGAGGATCGCTGGAAACCAAAAGTTTATTCATCTCAAATAATACGTAGAATTGACGACCATCAGACGCAATTGATAAATCGCATGAGACATGGAAATATGATTGTACCTGGAGAGACTATGTATGTAATGGAAGTACAACCCGCAGCTTATGCTGCTTTAGCAGCTAATGAAGCAGAGAAGGCAGCCAATATCAACATCCTGGAGGTGCGTACTTTCGGCAGTTTTGGTCGTGTATATTTAGGTGGTGAAGAGCGCGACATTGAAGTTGGCTGGAGGGCTGCCCTCAAATCAATTGAAGAAGTAACCGGAAAGGTTCAAGATAAGTAAAAAGGGATCAAAATTGGTCCAGGATAAAACACATCCAAAATAAAAAACAAAGGAGAATCAAATGTCTGAAGCATTAGGAATGATTGAAACAAGAGGTTTCCCGGCTGCGGTTGAAGCTGCGGATGCTATGTGTAAAGCTGCAAAAGTTGACTTGGTAGCTTATGAAAAAACAGGTGGCGGGTATGTTACAGTTTCAGTGCGTGGTGACGTAGCTGCAGTTAAAGCAGCTTGTGATGCTGGTAAAGCCGGTGCTGCAAGAGTTGGCGAAATTGTATCGGTCCATATAATTGCACGTCCACATGTTAATGTTGATACAGTTCTACCACTAGGTCGTGAAGCGCAGGGAAAGACTGAACTTAAAAAACAATCAAAATAATACGAGGCTGACATGGTTTTAGCCAAAGTAGTGGGTACGCTTGTATCCACCAAAAAAGAATCAAGTATGGATGGGCTCAAGTTTCTTATCCTGCAAAATGTTGATATTGAAGGAAAGTCAACAGGTGGATTTGTAGTAGCTGCCGATGCAGTCGATGCCGGCGTAGGAGAAATAGTATTATATGCCAGTGGAAGTTCTGCCCGTCAAACCGAACAAACAAAAAATCGCCCCTGCGATGCAGTTGTAATGGCAATCGTAGATAATTGGGAAACAGATGGCAAATTCATATACAAAAAGGGTATTAATGATTAAAGGAGGTTCTTTGTGTCACAGCTAACGCAAGAACAAATTGACTCTATAGCAAATAGAGTTCTGCACCAATTACAAGTGCCCAATACGCAGAAAAATACAACTACCACAAAATTGGATGTACTAGGTACACGAGCCTTGGGAGCAGGCTTGTTTGCAGACATCAATACAGCGACCGATGCAGCTAAAAAGGCTCAGTTGGAATTAATGGAGCTGTCATTGAAGATGCGCAATCGAATTATTAGCAGCATCCGTGCAAAAATGCTTGAACATGCTGAAGACCTAGCACTAAGGGCACTTGATGAGACCGGTTACGGTAGGATTGAAGATAAGGTGGTAAAAAATAAGTTGGTAACTGAAAAGACACCGGGAACCGAAGTGCTTGTGTCGACGGCCCAATCCGGTGATAACGGCTTGTCCCTCATGGAATTGGCTCCATACGGAGTAATCGGTGCTATTACGCCGGTTACTAATCCAACTTCGTCGATAATCTGTAATTCAATAGGAATGATTGCTGCCGGAAATTCGGCGGTATTCAACGTACATCCGTCAGCTAAGAATGTAAGTATCTATAACATTGAACTTCTTAACCAAGCAATTGTCTCTGCCGGCGGACCACTAAATCTGGTGACCACGGTTATTAATCCAACAATTGAAAGCGCTCAGGAATTGATGCATCATCCCAATGTAAATCTGCTTGTCGTAACAGGTGGAGCCGGAGTTGTGAAAGCTGCCATGAATAGTGGCAAGCGCGCAATCTGTGCGGGTCCCGGTAATCCTCCGGTTGTCGTTGATGAAACAGCTGATATTGAGCAAGCAGCGAAAAAGATCGTGCAAGGTGCATCAATGGATAACAATATCATTTGCGTTCTCGAAAAAGAAGTATTCGTTGTGGAATCTGTTGCAGATCAATTAATTGCTGCTTTTGAACGTCATAACGCGGTAGTCCTTAAGAGCCATGAAATTGAACAGTTGGAAAAAATCATATTCAAAGAAACACGTGGACAGCGTAGGCAAGGTGTAATTAATCCTGATTATATCGGAAAGAATATTCAAGATATCTTGTTGAAAATCGGAAAACGAGTGGACGACAATATTAGGTTGGCCATTGCTCCTGTTGACGTTGGTCATCCGTTAATTTGGACCGAACAGATGATGCCGGTTCTACCTGTGGCAAGAGTACAAAATGTTGATCAAGCTATTGATATTGCAAAAGAGGCAGAACATGGATATCGCCACACAGCGATGATGTATTCGAAAAATTTGGATAATCTAAGCCGAATGGCGCGAGTAATGAATTGCAGCATTTTTGTTAAGAACGGACCATCGTACGCCGGACTAGGTCATGGCGGCGAAGGATATACATCATTCACAATTGCCAGTCCAACCGGTGAAGGGTTAACTAATCCTCGTAGCTTTACACGTGAACGACGCTGTGTACTGGTCGATCATTTTAGGATAATATAATGAAAACATATCCCGCAATTGCATTAATTGAATATTCCAGCATTGCCACCGGTATTTTAGCAGGTGATGCGATGTTGAAAAAAGCACCCATAACTGTTATCAAATCTGGAACCGTTCATAATGGTAAGTACTTGGTTTTAATCGGCGGTAGTGTTGCATCGGTGGAAGAATCGTATGAAAAAGGATTGGCGATTGATCCTGATAACATAATAGACAGCATGATACTGCCGAACGTACACCAACAGTTGCATGACAGCATCTTGGGTTCACGCTTGAAATGTACAAAGGAATCACTGGGAATAATTGAAGCATCGTCAGTATCGACCATGATCAAAGCATCCGATGCCGGTGTAAAAGGTGCAGATGTAAATATTGTTGAGATCCGATTAGCTGATGACATTGGTGGAAAATCGTTTACGATTTATAATGGCAATATAGAAGAAATTCAAGCCGCAGTTGAAATTGCAAAGAATGCTATCACTTCGTATGAACATTGGGTGAATGAAACTATAATTCCCAATCTGCACGCCGATATGAAAATCCAAATTGACCAAACTACCAAATTTGCGCAAGTAAAATTGGGAAAGGTAGCTGACAGTGAGGTTTAACAAATGAAACTGGGAAAAGTGATTGGTACTTTAACACCAAGTATTGTATATAAAGGGTTAGAAGGTGTACCAATGTTGTTAGTACAACCCTTGGATAAGTACCAAAAACCGATCGGACAATCAATTGTCTCAGCAGATTCCACACGTATGGCAGGACCCGGCGAATTAGTTTATTATGAAAGCTCACGGGAAGCCGCTCTGGCATTAGATCCGTGGTTTGTGCCGATTGATGAAACTATAATTGGAATTGTTGATGATGTTCATTTATTAAATGAGGAAGCAGAGCAGTGATTTTAGGGAAAGTTTGTGGTGTTATTCATTCCACAATAAATCATAAATTTTATGATAATCACAAATTGTTGGTTGTGGATAAACTTGATTTAGATGGTAAGCCATCTGGTGTATATTTAATCGCGGTTGATCACGTTGGGGCTGGAGCCGGAGAAACAGTATTAGTGATCGACGAAGGGAACTCTGCACGATCAATCGTTAAAGATGACATGGCTCCCTTGCGGTCAATAATTGTGGGCATTGTGGACGACGTTCAGATCAATTGACATTTAACTGACTCGGTAGCAATAACTACTATGTATCTTCTTGCTAACTTGAGAATCTTCTACTAGTGTGTCCACAAGTGCAATATTGCCGCTATTACGCATAAATATTAGTGCGTAATTTCATCTATGGAACAATCCCCTATTAAGAAAGGAACTGAGGTCAATCTAACCATTAAATCGCTTGCCTATGGTGGTAAAGGAGTTGCCAAAGTTGATGATTTTGTAATATTCGTTAAGAATGCCATTCCTGGACAAACTGTTCGAGCATTTATATATAAAAAACGAAGCGGTTATGCCGAAGCACGACCACTTGAGATTCTTGTGGAATCACCCAATACAACCGATCCACGATGTGGACATTTTAAGCATTGCGGTGGATGCACATTTCAGCAATTGAATTATTCCGAGCAAGTCGAACAAAAAAAGCAGCAAGTCATTGATGCTTTTCAAAGGTTAGCAGGATTGGATGGAGTCAAAATAGATAAGATGATTCCCGCTAATAATATCTATAATTACCGCAATAAAATGGAATTTACTTTTTCTAATCGACGCTGGATGTTACCCACTGAACCGGAAGATTCTCCACAGAGTTTTGCACTTGGGCTACACATCCCAGGTAGATTCGATAAAATATTAGATATTAATGAATGTCATATTCAACCAAAAATCGGTAATGAAATTCTTAATTTTGTAAGGAAAAAAGCAATTGAGTTAAAACTGAAACCGTTTGATGCCAAGACACATATTGGATTTTTGCGTCATTTGGTTTTACGGTTCGGTGCAAATACCGATGAAATCATGGTTAATATTGTCACATCTTACGAAAATACAGACTTCCTATTTCCATTGGTGCAGGACATGATTAAAAAGTTTCCACAAATTACTTCTGTTATTAATAATATAAATACTCGTAAAGGCGATACAGCTTTTGGCGAATACGAAATTCTTATGCACGGTGAACCAATTATTACAGATAAGATTGGTGATTTAACATTTGAGATTTCAGCTAACTCTTTTTTCCAAACAAATACAATACAAGCAGAGAAATTATATCAAGCTGTAATCGATGGAGCAGATTTGACCGGGGAAGAAATTATTTACGATTTATACTGCGGGACAGGTTCCATATCATTATTTTTATCCCAAAAAGCGAAAGAAGTTTATGGATTTGAAATGATTAGATCTGCTGTTGAAGATGCCCAACGAAATGCGGTGGCAAATAGTATCGACAATGCGCAATTCTTTAAAGCTAATTTGGATACATATTTTAAGGGGTACGTGAGTTTCTCAAATTTCACCAAAAAATTTGAAATATCTAAGCCGGATGTGGTCGTGATTGATCCACCCCGTGCTGGAATGCATAAAGATTTTGTTCGCTATTTACCAAAATTTGGAGCAAAGAAGATAGTTTATGTATCGTGTAATCCAACTACACAAGCGCGAGATTTGAAAATCTTATTTACAAAAGGATACAAATTAACGAAAGCTACTGTTGTAGACATGTTTCCGCATACACCTCATATTGAAACGGTTGTAGTGTTGAATAAAATATAAGTTTTTCTACCATATACATTTTTATTCAGTTATTGTAATTTACGCGTTACATTAGTGCGAAATAATTAGCACAATAAATATCATGAACAATACCAAAATATTAGATAAAGTTTACAAACCAGACGAAGTTGAAGATCGTTTATATTTGGAATGGATGAGCAATGGGTACTTTCATGCTGATGAAAATTCCAAAAAAGAATCATATTCAATAGTTATTCCTCCACCAAACGTAACCGGAAAGCTTACTATGGGACATGTCCTGAATAATACAATTCAAGATATACTCATTCGTAAAGCGCGTATGGAAGGGAAAGAAGTTTGTTGGGTACCGGGTACTGATCATGCTTCAATTGCTACAGAAACAAAAATTGTTAAAATGTTGGCCGAACAAGGTATTGAAAAAGACAATTTAACGCGCGAGCAATTCTTAGAGCACGCTTGGGAATGGAAGAAAAAGTACGGGGGGATTATAATTAGCCAACTGCAAAAATTGGGTTGCTCATGCGATTGGGAACGTGAACGTTTTACGATGGATGACAGTTATCAAAAGTCAGTTTTGGAATCATTTGTCCATTTATATAAAAAAGGTTTGATTTATCGTGGATATCGATTAGTAAATTGGTGTCCGGTTTCAAAATCAGCCATTAGCGATGAAGAAGTAAAATACCGCGAGGTGAATGGTAGTCTATGGTATTTTAAGTATCCGATTGTGGATTCTACCGAATTTATCATAGTAGCCACTACCCGTCCCGAGACGATGTTAGGAGATACTGCTGTTGCTATTAATCTCGACGATGGACGTTTTAAACATCTGATTGGCAAAAAAGTTAAATTACCATTAGTTGAACGGGAAATTCCCATTATAACCGATAAGTTTGTGGATCCTGGTTTTGGGACCGGTTGTGTAAAAGTTACACCTGCGCATGATATAAATGATTTCGAGATGGGTAAAACCCATAATCTTGAATTTATCAATATTATGAATAACGATGCTTCTTTAAATGACAATGTCCCTTTAGTGTATCGCGGTTTAGCGCGCGAAGATGCGCGTGAAAAAGTAATCCGGGATATGCAGAAATTAGGCTATATCGATAAAATTGAACCTTATACAAATAAGATTGGCTACTCTGAACGCGGAAATGTACCGATTGAGAATTATTTGTCGGAGCAATGGTATTTAAAAATGGAAGAGTTAGCCAAGCCGGCAATTAAAGCTGTAAATGATGGTACTATTAAATTTCATCCGGCACATTGGGTAAAAACATATAACCATTGGATGGAAAATATTAAGGATTGGTGTTTAAGTCGTCAATTATGGTGGGGGCACCGCCTACCGGTTTACACCTGCCAAGATTGTAATGAAGTTATGGTACAGGTTGAGCAACCAAAACAATGTTCAAAATGCAAATCCGACAATATTAAGCAAGATCCGGATGTATTAGACACCTGGGCAAGTTCTTGGTTATGGCCGTTTAGTGTTTTTACTTGGCCAGAAAAAAGTAAGGAAGTAGAACGATTTTATCCTACTAATGCTCTTGTAACAGGTCCTGACATAATTTTCTTTTGGGTGGCAAGAATGATAATGGCTGGATATGAATTTAAAGGGGAACCGCCATTTAAAAATGTTTACTTTACCAGTATCTTGCGAGATGAAAAAGGACTGAAATTAAGTAAATCATTAGGTAATTCTCCTGATCCGTTTGACCTGTTTTCTCAATATGGAACTGATGCAGTCCGCTTTGGAATAATGTTGATGGCTCCACAAGGTCTAGACGTACTTTTCTCAAAAGAGCGTCTTGAAGTAGGCCGTAATTTCATGAACAAATTATGGAATGCTTCTCGTTTTTTAATGATGAATTTAACCAATGAGAGCTATCTTGATATTAATATACATGAAGAAAAACTTGAGTTGCCGGAAAAATGGATATTAAGCCGTCTTCAAAATGCTATCAAAGAGGTGAATCGGCAATTAGACCGATTTCATTTTAATGAAGCTGCCAAAGTTATTTACGAATTTGTATGGAGTGATTACTGTGATTGGTATATCGAAATAGCCAAAACAAAGTTTAACAATGATAATATTAATTCAGCAAATATTACGAGCGCTGTATCTGTTCATGTACTGAAAAATATACTTGCTTTGCTTCATCCGTATGCTCCATTTATTACCGAGGAATTATGGCATCATTTTAGGAATAAAGACAATAATGATTTAATTATATCTGAATGGCCTAAATCCGATAAAAATTGGGTTAATCGAAATGCAGACAATAAGATGAATTTGTTGCAGGAGTTAATCTCAGCAGTAAGAACAATACGCAGCAGTATGAATGTTCCTCCTGCTCGCAAAGCAGATATGATTATCCGTACCAATTCTTCAACTGCAAAAACCCTACAAGGGTACGAAGCTATCATTAAATATTTATGTAAGATTAATACGGTGAATTATAGTGAAAATGCCACTAAACCACCACAATCGGCAGTAGCAGTAGTCAAAGATTTAGAAATTTTTATTCCATTGGGTGGGTTGATAAATGTTCGTGTTGAAGATAATCGTTTATTGAAGCGCAAAACAGAATTGGAGAACATACTCAATACAATTAGGAATAAGCTAAATAATCAAGATTTTTTATCTCGAGCTCCCGAAAAAGTAATAAAAAGAGAGAAGGAAAAATTAGATGAAATACATAGTGAACTTGAAAAAGTAAAAATAAATTTGGAAATGATGAAATGAAAAAAATTATAATTATAATGTTTACATTATCTCAGGTTTGGGGACAGTCAATAGATGCATCATTAACAATTTATAAGGATGGTTTTGCTTTAGTTAAACAACCAGTAGCGTGGGATGTTAAAACGGGAAGTAACACTATCAAATATGATAGATTAGCCAATGGCATGTATGCTGATTCACCGTTTTTAGATCTACAAAATATTGAGATATATACTCAGAGATTAAATCAAAATATATTTTCTACTAACGATATATTTAATAAAAATTTAGGTAAAATAGTTGAGTTAAAAATAATCGGTGAAAAAGCTATTTCCGGCACCTTACTTGAGTATAGTTCATCACAAGTTACAATTCACAAGAAATCATCTATTCATTCATATTTTAAAAATAATTTAGAATATATTTCCATAAAAGGACATGATGAAACTCCACAAGTCCGCCCGATTTTATCATGGGACATTTTTGCTAGAAACTCAGGTCTGACTAATGGAAATTTGATATATATATCAGGAGGATTTGATTGGAATGCGAAATATCGCATGATAATGTTAGATGAACTTGATAATGCAATATTAATTCCGGAAGCATTTATTAAGAATAGTAGTAATCTTACTTTTTCAAAACTATCATTGCAATTGGTTGAGGGAAACTTAAATCGCACACATCATGATAATACTGCAAAATCTTTACAAAGAAGCGGAGCAATGATGGATTATGCAGAAGCTGAAATGAGTTATTCCTCACCAGTACCGGCACGTGAGAATCTTGGTGATTATTATATTTATACAATTCCAAATGAATTAGAATTACGCGGTAATGAAAGCATTACTGTACGATTATATGATGCCCGCAAGATAAAATATTATAAAACATATTTGTTTGAAAACTATGAACAGGTACAACGTGAGGAACCATTGTCAGTTGAAATAAAAATTGATAATACTGAAGAGAATAATTTAAATCTCCCCTTACCACAAGGTACAATTGAATTATATCAAACCATGAAAAAAGGGGAACTTGAGTTTTTAGGTGAAGATAGATTGAAGCAAGTTCCTAAAGGAGCCACTGCAAAATTAATCGCCGGAAGAGCATTTGATGTTATAGGCAAACGTAAAGTGCTTAATTACGATAGACAGCGAAAAAGTGAAGAAGCATCTATAGAAATAAAGATAACAAATACTAAAAATCAAGATGTAAACATTAAATTAATTGAGAAAATTTCAGGAGATTGGGTAATACGTAACGAATCTACAATGTATATGAAAGAAGATGCCTCCACTATTTACTTTCCGATTACTGTACCAGCCAATAACGAAATGTTAGTTACCTATACTTATCGAAAAGAGTGGAATTAAAATAACGTGGCATCTGCCGCAGTTCAATTAACAACACCAATTCAATATTTAAAAGGCGTTGGACCGAAACGGTCCAAAGCATTATCTCGAGCAGGGATTGAAACAGTTGAGGATTTACTATATTATTTTCCGCGACGTCATTTGGATAGAACCTCTGTCACTAATTGTAATGATTTAAAGAAGGAATCCGTAGTAACTGTAGTTGGAGTTGTAAAGTCATGCGGCATGAAAACAATTCGACGAGGAAAATTATTCCAAGTCCTTATCGAAGATAGTACAGGTTTTATAACACTTACTTGGTTTAATGGGGCAGCTTATGTAATGAAATCCATTAAAGTAGGCGACAGGCTTGCAGTACATGGCAAGGTAGATTTTTATCAAGGGTTTCAAATCGTACATCCGGAATATGACAAATTAGATATTGATTCAGAACCGTTGAGTACAGGTTCAGTTATTCCGCTATATCCTCTAAATGAAAAATTTCGAAATGCAGGATTGGAACATCGCAGTTTACGAAAATTTATACGCAATATTCAAAGTCAACTCGACAACATCCCTGACTTTTATATCGAAGAATTTAAGCAAAAAAATAATCTCATTGATCGATCTAATGCTTTAAATGCCA
>JBHPEE010000070.1:0-9790 GCA_042577295.1 Fidelibacterota bacterium
TTTCAGAAGTCGGCAATTTAGAAGAAGAGAGGAAAATTAATTCATTTGCCGCAGAACATGGAATTCGAATTCTTGGTCCAAATATATTTGGACATTATTCTGCTAAAGTATCACTAAATGCGACTTTTGGGCCGACCAATATTCCTAAAGGAAATGTTGCAATTATTACACAAAGTGGCGCATTGGGAGTTGCCATGATTGGTAAAACTGCCGTACAAAATATCGGTTTATCGTCAATTATTTCTGTCGGTAATAAATCAGATATTGATGAAGCAGATTTAGTTGAATATTTAGTAGAACAAGATGACACAAAAAGCATCTTAATGTATATAGAAGGTATACAAAAAGGTGAACGATTAGTAAAAGTACTGAAGGAAGCGACTAAGAAAAAACCAATTGTAGTCATTAAATCAGGTCGATCTAAACGTGGCGCTATTGCTGCTGCTTCCCATACCGGTTCTTTAGCCGGGGCGGATGAAATATTTGATGCAATCATGCGACAATGTGGAGTTTTAAGAGCTGAAAATATCCAACAAGCTCTTGATTGGTGTAAATATCTATCAACAGCTCCAATTCCTACGGGTGAAAATACAGTAATCATAACTAATGGGGGTGGTGTAGGAGTTTTAACAACTGATGCGTGTGAGAAATATAATATTAGATTATTTGAAGATACTCAATATTCAAATAACCTATTTTCAGATGTAACACATGGATTTGGATCTACAAAAAATCCTATTGATTTAACAGGAGAGGCGACTTCTGTAGAATATGAACATGCTTTAGATGTTGCTTTAAAAGACAAACAAATAAAATCAGTTCTAGCTTTATTTTGTGAGACTGCAATGATTGATGCGGACTCATTGACAAGCATGATCAGAACTGTTTATGAAAAATACAAAAAAAAGAAAAAACCGATCATTTTTTCTATATTTGGAGGAGAAATGACGGAAAGGGTGATTACCGATCTTTCAAAGGAAAATATACCTGTTTTTCGCGATGTATACGATGCAGTTTCATGTTTAGGAGTTTCCTATACTCAATTCCGTCATGCACAAGTGGTGGATGGAGAAGACAAAATACCAAAAGTATCTATTAATAAAATATCAAAAATTGTTGACAAAGCTTTGAGTGATGGCAGAGAATTTCTATTAGCCAATGAGGGACAAGAGTTATTAAATATCGCAGGATTATCAGGTCCTAAAAGCGGAATTGCAAGGAATATAAAGCAAGCTGTTGAAATTGCAGAGGATGTCGGTTATCCAGTTGTTTTGAAAGTAGTATCGAGGGATATCTTGCATAAAAGTGATGTGGGTGGAGTACTGTTGGATTTAGATAATAAAGAAGAAGTGTTGGATGCCTATCAAACTATTATTCATAATTGCAAAGTTTTTAAATCAAATGCTGTTATAGAAGGAATAGAGGTTGTTGAGCAGGTTAAACTCGGTACGGAAGTGATTATTGGTGGAAGAAGGGATAAAGCATTCGGTCCAATAATAATGTTTGGTTTAGGAGGAATTTATGTAGAAGTAATGAAAGATGTATCTTTCAGGGCGTTACCGGTAAGTTATCGTGAAACGCGCTTAATGGTTGAAGAAATTAAGTCATTTCCACTCTTATTGGGAGTTCGTGGAGAACCACGAAAAGATATTGAAAAAATTATTAATACAATTTATCGAGTTGGGTATATATTGCAAAATTGTCCAAGGATTACAGACATTGAGATTAATCCATTAATGGTCTATGAACAAGGAAATGGAGTTAAGGCAGTAGATATTAGAGTTATGTTATCAGAAAGTGAAGGAAATTTTAAGAAAAACCCTCAAGGTTTTTAAAACTTTGAGGGTTAGAAAAATATTAACAGGAAGTACCTTATGAAAAAATATATTTTTACATCATTAAATAAAAACGCCGGTAAAACCGGTATAATCATTGGTTTAGGTAAAGCAATAAATCAGAAGATTGGTTATCTAAAACCATTTGGAGATCGCTTGCTCTACCGTAAAAAACGGTTATGGGATTATGATTCTGCTGTAATCTCAAAGATATTCAATATTGAAGAAAGTCCTGAGGGAATGACTTTGGGCTTTGATCATTCAAAGTTGAGATATATGTACGATGAAAATAATATAATAGAAAAAATTAAATCCTCGATAACTGAAGTCCCATCGGATACCGACGTTTTGTTTATCGAAAGCGGTAAAAACAATAGGCATGGTGTGACTGTAAACTTAGATGCCCTAACAATTGCTAAAGCTACAGATGCAAGACTAATTGTTGTAGTTAGTGGAGATAGCGATGATATTGCCGATGATATCCTTTATTTTAAACAACATACTAGCTTAAAAGGAATAGATTTTGCAGGAGTTGTAGTTAATAAAGTTAAGGATGTAGATGATTTTAAAATGGTATATGAAGACATTTTAAATAAATTTGGAATCAACATACTTGGCGTTATTCCATATGAAGCTGAATTAACTTACCCTTCAGTTCAATTAATATCTGATATGCTAATGGCTAAGGTAATTTCAGGAGAAAAGGTATTAGATCAAGTGGTAAGAGACGTTTTTGTTGGTGCCATGTCAGGCGACGCTGCTCAACGGGTTGAGAAATTCAAGAATAAAAATAAGTTGATAATAACTGCCGGTGACAGATCAGACATGATATTAGCAGCGATAGAAACGCAGTGTGTTGGAATAATATTAACTAATGATATTCTTCCGCAACCTAATATTATTGCCTTAGCATCTGAAAAAAATGTTCCTTTATTGTTAGTACATACAGATACTCACAAAGCTGCCAAGAAAATTGATCAGATGGTACCATTAGTAGATTCAACTGATATGAAAAAAATTGGGATATTGGAAGATTCGATTAAGAATTATACTACACTTGTTGATTTAATGTAAATATGGTATAGAAGTTGCATTCAGTTTCTCTACAAATAAAAAAGGCTCCAATTGGAGCCTTTTTTATTAATTGTGATTATTTCTTATAAGGCTAGATCAAGGCCGAGTCTCAAAATGCCGAAACCGTAACCAAGTTCAGCAACAGCAGCTAAGGCAGGTGAGATGAAATACCGTGCGCCAATTGCGGAACCTGTAACTACTCCACCATAGGTAGGTGAGCGATAGTCGGTTACTCCTGAGATACCCTCATATTTTACTTTACCGGCATTATAACCAAGACTGAATTTCACATAAGTGTCAATTTTTTCGTTTTTTAATACGTCAGCATGATAAAATACACTTGCAAGAAAAACCATGTTTGTATATTTCCAATTGTAACCATAATAACCGGACTTATATGTGGAATATCCAAAAGAACCACCGACGCCTAGACTAGCGGGTATGTCACCAAGATTAAGGAAATCTTCTTGCAATATCATCTCAAAACCACCGCCAAATCCAACACCTGCACCATATGATCCAAGACCTATTCTTCCACCTACAAATTTATCACCTTTATTAGGCAATGCCCCTTGGGCAAAAATCATTGTAGAAGCGAAGAAAATAATGAATAATATGGCCATTATTTTTTTCATCTAATTACTCCTGTATGTTATTTTGTTAATTAAATATATTCAATGCTAAAAACATTTACTGATATTTTCAAGTACTATAAAACATGATAGGATACTCTTATTATTTAAATTTACAAACAGAAACTTTGTATATTGGAATATATATATTGAGGCGCATATTACAATGACTATCAAAAAATATTCCTATCTTCATAAGTATCTATTTATTATATCCATATTATTCTTATTGTCCGGTTGTGATATTCTTGATTCAATAATAGGTGAGGGCACTAACGAGAACTAAGGAAATATATCAAGGATTCAAGTGGATTATTTTATAGATAATGCTAATTATTAAATAACATACTGGTATACAAGACCTGCAGATTATGTTAATGGAGCAGAACATAATGGAGATTTTATTTGTTCCGTTGATGTTGCTCAAACATTTTAAGCTGATTATTCAGAAATAAGTCTTATACTGATGATTTTTACAAGGATAGAGTTGATGAATATTAGCAAAGTGGAAATGCAGTTTCTAAACTAGTTGCAACATTCTCCAAAATAAATGATCTATATAAAGATAAAATAATAAATTATACATGTGATTCGCGCTAATTTATTAAGGTTAAAGTTCACTATAAATAGGATTAATATTTGTAAATATTCGAGGAGATAGCATGTTCAGTTATAAACGATTATTGTTATTAGGTTTCGGATTTATGGGAGTATCATTACTGTGGGGAATTTATAATGCCTATGTTCCCATATTCTTACAAGCCGGACGAGCAGATTATAGTAGTACTGCAGGAGTCGTCGGTTTTGGAATGGGTGCGGATACCACCGGGTTCATTATGACGTTCGATAATATTGCTGCATTATTTATATTACCATTCGTAGGGGCATATTCCGACAGAATTTGGACAAAGTTCGGAAGGCGTAAACCATTCATAATGATTGGGGCACCGCTTGCGCTGATTGGGTTTATCGGAATTCCGCTGTTTTTAGGTGGCTCATTATTATTATTCATGGGAGCGATATTCATAACGTTATTTGCGATGGATGTGTTCCGTACTCCGGTTGTATCTCTAATGCCGGATATAACTCCATCGCCTAAGCGCTCACAAGCCAACGGTATGATAAACTTGATGGGTGGAATTGGTGGTGTCCTTGCATTTGCGGTAGGTGGAATATTATTCAAAGTATCGGTTGGAGCACCGTTTTATTTTGGTGGAATAGTAATGTTAATCGGATGCGGGGTTGTATTATTATTCATTAAAGAACCAAAACCTAAATCGGTTGAACCTGTGGAAGGCAAGCCGGGGTTGATTGGTAGTTTTAAAACCATTGTAAAAGACAACGACAAATCCGCATTATACCTGCTTGGCGCCATTTTCTTCTGGTTTTTGGGATATAACGCCTTGGAAGTGTTTTTTACGTCATTTGCGGTCAATGTTCTCGGTGTGGATAGCGGTGAAGCAACATTTTTGTTAGCCTATTTTTCCTTAGCCATAATAATTACAGCACCGATAGCGGGATTTGTGGGCGGTAAGGTCGGTAGAAAACATACAATGATAGTTGGTATCATCTCATTTGCGATATTGCTTGCCTACGGATATACCATAACTACCGTATTGCAGGCAAAAATTATGTTACCATTAAGCGGAATTGCCTGGTCAATGATATTAGTTAATTCATTGCCAATGGTTATAGACATGGCACCGCAAGACAGATTGGGCGCATATACAGGATTATATTATTTATCATCACAAGCTTCAGCAATTGTTGGACCGGTATTATCCGGTAAAATAATATCTATTTTCTCCAATGATTACCGTATTGCATTTATGTATGGCGCAGTTACTTTGGTTGCAGCATTGTTATTTGTTATTCCAATTAAGAGGGGAGAGGCGTTAACTGCCTAATTATATATAAAAAAAGGGCTATGATTTCATAGTCCTTTTTTATTGTAGCGGAGGAGGGATTCGAACCCCCGACACGCGGATTATGATTCCGCTGCTCTAACCAACTGAGCTACTCCGCCATTCGTCTAAAAATAGGCGCAAAATTAACGGGATTCTAAAGCAAAAACAACTTAAAATCAATTTTCTATTGTACCTAACCGTTTGATATGGAGTATCAGCAATTTAAATGTTTCAATTTATTTACTATTATTAGTTTGTATCGATAATATTGATAAAACATTACTAATTTTTAACATGAGTATTTGTTTTTTTATTTCAGATTTACACGGAAAAGTAGCTCGATATAACAAACTATTTTCGCAAATATTAATTGAAGAACCTGAAGCTGTATTTTTAGGCGGTGATTTGCTTCCATCGGGTTTATTCGCCTTAACAAGTAATGAAACAATTGTCGATGATTTCATTCAAGACTTCCTAATAACTGAATTTCTTAATTTAAAGAATAAAATGGGAGGAAAGTATCCTCATGTTTTCCTAATCCTCGGTAATGATGATAGTAAAATAAATGAAATAGATTTTATTGATGGTGAGAAGCTTGGTATTTGGAAATATATTCATCATAAAAAAATTCGATTTGAAGATTTTGATATATACGGATATAGCTATGTACCGCCGACACCCTTTCAATTAAAAGATTGGGAAAAGTATGATGTATCACGTTTTATCGACCCAGGCTGTGTTTCTCCCGAAGAAGGCTGGCATTCAGTTAATGTACCAAAATATGAGTTAAAGTATTCCACTATTGAAAAAGATTTAAAAACGTTAGTTGGCAACGATAAACTTACTAGTACGATATTCTTATTTCATACACCACCATACAAAACCAATTTAGATCGAGCTGCGCTTGATGGTAAGATGGTTGACCATGCGCCATTAGATGTCCACGTTGGTAGTATTGCTGTAAAACGATTTATTAAGAAAAATCAGCCGACGATAACTTTACACGGACATGTCCATGAATCAGCAAGATTGACCGGAACTTGGAAAGATAATATTGGCAAAACTCATCTATTTACGGCCGCTCATGACGGAACAGAATTAGCTCTCGTAAGATTCAATAAAGATCATCCAGAAAAAAGTACGCGAGAACTTATATAATTATTTTTTTAGTTTTTATATTAGTGCCAAACTCCAAAGGTCTAGCCGCATCGGTAACTGCACCAATTTTTACTGCATAGCTTGTTCTATTTTTTATATCCTCGTCTGTAATAATATGGACATCCAAAAGACCATCAGTTTCATAACCGGTACGCAAAAAATTCATTTGACTTAAACTTTGGCTCCAACCATCAAGCCATGTATCTAAATCTTTACGCTGTTCTTTTTTACCATTGAAGTGTATCAATATATCAATATCGCTTGCGGGACCTGCAGTGGCATTTTTTGTGCTCCCAAGTAGATAAAATCCTTTTACGCCAAATCTTTCAGTATCTATTTGCCGTGCGAGACCTTCAATATTTCTCTGTCTCCATCTCCAATGCACTTCTGATTTTTCATAACTTATTATTGTATCTCTTTCTTCGATTTCAATCGCTAAATCTTGTGAATCTTTAGTTAGCATACTAACGGCTTTATTATTCTCAGCGTTCATTAATATTTGCATGATTCGACCGTTCGCTGTGGCAGGGATATCTATAACTTTAATAACATCTTTAAGATGTTCAAAGTCAGGTAACATATCTAGAAATACATTCTTTGAGTTCTCAAGAAAATCTTCGTTAAATACATTACCCTTATCATCAGGATATAATGGTAGATAGCGAATATTTGCTTCGACCAGGTCCTGAAAAAAATGTGTACCAAATGATAGGTCAGGTACATAATCTTTCTGTTTTCTAGCTATCTCAATCAAAACAGATGTATTATTAATATCAGAGTAGGTAACACTGACTCCAAGTTGTATATCTCCACGGCTACCCCAACGACCCGGTCCCATAAGGATAAACTGTCGTTTAGGAAGTATTTTATTTAACTTACCAATTGCTCTGCCTACAGAAACCAGGTGTTGATAGTCAGATATCTCACTATATTTTTGAGGACTTACATATACAATATGCGATATATTTGATACAATTCCATTGGAAACATACTTATTGGCGGAAAATATGATATTTTCGATTGGAATATCATCAGGTATTACTGCAGGTTTACTTGCCAAACCCATACTTTGGCTCCTACATTGTAACAAATAAAAATCCTTACCATCATGTGCAAATTCAATATCAATCGGATGTTCAAAATTGTTCCGTAAAGTGATAATTAATTCATGAATTTGTTTTACAAATGGCGTTCGAGTTATTAATCCTTCAAAGGTAACAACAAAATTGTCTTTAGCGTAATCTGTTCCCATTGCTCTTGGATGTTGTATATGATTTTCTTTAAGTATCGATATTATATTATTTATAAAGGGATAATCCTTTCCATGACTTTTGATCAATGTATCTATTTTCAAAGTTTCAAACGATGAAGTTTCAAGATTTATAACATCAATAAATTTGGGCGAATAGCGAATAATTTCATCTAAAGTAACGTTAACTCGCAGATTGGGTTCTCCAGGAGCCATTAAGATTGGATAATCATCACTGACTCGGTCAACTGCTCTTGTACCTAAACCGGGTACAATCCGAACAAGTCCATCCTCCAACTTTATTCTGTTAGACCAGCGGAATTCGTTATTACTTAATGCTACTCCAGCAAAAGCGGGAAAGAAATAATTACCTACTTTTTGTCCCACGACAGCTTGAATCAATATACCCATTTCTTCATGGTAATCAAGCAAGCCCTGTTCCCTCCTATATTCAATAGGATCAGGACCAAATGTAGAGGCATAAACTTCGGCAATAGCATCCATTAAATCATTTAGGCGTTCTTTTTTAGAACCTTGATTTGCAATAAATAAACTTTTATACTTGCCTGCAAAAGCTGCGCCTAGTCTATCTTCCAACAAGCTGGAACTCCTAACAATTAGTGGAACTTCGTCGAAATCGTCAAGTGCTGAAGAAATTCCCTTAACAATCTCAGGCGGGAATGGAGAATTTTTAAAAACATGTACAACATAGGGATATTCTTGTCTTACTTGACCAATATCTTTATATTTTTGTTCAATAATATCCTCAAGATTGTTATATCTCATGAAATTAAGAATACTATCTGAAGTAATATACCAAGTCTTTGGAATTTTTATACTTTTCAAAAGATCATTGTCTTGAGATAATTTCTTTACAATATTTTCAGCAAGGAATAATCCTGAGCTTTTCCCACCCAATTTCCCGTGACTACCAACGGGAAAGATTATTGCGGTTAGTAAATTATTAAAATCATTCACCTCAATAAACTTTTTAGCTATTGAAATAAAGCCGGGTTGGTCGCTTAAGATTCTTCTTATGAGAGCTACCATAAAACTGATTTCTCTAGGTGATGACAGCTCTAATCCTTGGGGAACTAAATGGCGAAATCTTTCTATAGAGCTACTAATCTCTGAAAGTGAAGAGCCACTGTCTTCAAGAGTATTAATCAAAAATCCTGAACGATCTTCTTGTATCCATTTTTGAATACTGTTCAGTACTTCTTTTTGACTTAAGTTATCTCCTGCAATATTGAATATTTCATAACTTAAATTTAATATATCTCCAGTAGGGCTCTTTTGATATGGTTGATTAGTTTCTTTGATTATTTCACCGTTTTTTGCGTAAACCGGATTAACTCGTTCTAGTAATTGTTCTGCTTTTGTAATTCCACTCCAGCATAAAAAATTTAGCATTTTCCTTGAGATTCTAATAAGTAATTTTGGATCTGTTCTCTTTAGTAGATCAAGTATTACGCTCCATTCGCTTTTTCTATCATCAGGCGATTCTTTTTTGTCTGCAAAAACATTCCTTAGGCGTTTATGCAATAGAAATAATCCAAATTGTCCTGAGATAGTACTAATTAGCTTTCTTTCTTCACTTAGAAATGGACCTTGGTCTAATTTAGGTCTCTCTTCCGTATAGTAAACATTAATACTACCAACTATCTCATTCTGCAGGATTATGTCACTTGTTTGAACCCATTCTGTCTCAACAAAATTTGTATTCCGAGTTTCGATATATGATCTTCACAACACATATTTCGGGAAATTGCCATCCCCCGGGAATTGCCTTGACCATCCCACGGCAAATATCTTCAACCTCTACATTTATGTCACTTAATAATTCTTGAATCTCATAAAGGCAACTTAATTCTTTTGCCCTTTCCTTAAGATCTGTAATGATATTATCTAATGATTTGGTAGATGGGGTAGCTC
>JBHPEE010000071.1:0-9669 GCA_042577295.1 Fidelibacterota bacterium
TTATCCTCATCGAGATGTCGTAAAAAACACATGATGAGTTTAGTAGTTATTCCAAATTTCTTTTTCGCATTCTTTAGCGCATTATGAATACCCGTAATAACAGTAGAAAATTGAATACCTCGATCGGTATGTGTTTGGGGATCAAAAAATATTTCTGCATGAATGACATTTTGTGAATGTAATTTTTCAATATACGCCCAAGTCATATCATAAAAATCTTGTTCATGGACCAATGCACTAGCCCCACAGTAATAAATATCAAGAAATTCTTGTAAATTATTGAAATCGTATGCTTGGCGAAGCGCTTCTACTGATTTATATTTAATATTGATATTATTACGCTGTGCAATTTTGAACATCAATTCTGGTTCAAATGTACCTTCAATATGAACATGTAGTTCTGCTTTGGGAATACCTCTAATAAAATTTTCTATTGTCATGATCTTTTATATAATGGTAATCGTGTTTTTAATTGAGTTATAAATTATCGATAAAATGTTTTAGACACTGTTATAAAAAAACCCCCATCTTTGATAGGGTTTTTCCACATATATGTATTGTTAGTTAATTACTGTTTCATCTACAAAAACTCGTTGTTTTAATTCTCTATCTAACATTAATAGGCCGTGTTTATTGCCTTCTAACATTTTAAGTTGTCCCAATATTTCTTCAATCCCTGCTTCTTCTTCAACTTGTTCAGAAACAAACCATTGCAGCATATTATTAGTTGCATGATCCTTTTCTTCAATGGCAATATTTACAAGATTATTTATCAAAGCAGTTACTTTTCTTTCATGGTCTAAGGTGTCTTGAAAAACTTCAATTTCATCTTTCCATATAGTTTTTACAGTGTCTATTGATTTTAATTTAACTGAACCGCCTCTTTCGTAAACATATTTGAATAGTTTATTCGCGTGTGTTATTTCTTCCTGATACTGAATGTTCATCCAATTGGCAAAACCTGACAAATTTTTTCCTTCAAAATAGGCAGCCATGGACAAGTATAAATATGCAGACCAAAATTCAGCATTAATTTGGTTATTCAACTCTTTTTGCATCCGTTCACTTAACATATTTCCCTCAAATTTATTGTTTTCAAAATTAATTCCAAACCTATCTCGTTTCTAACTAACTAATAAATTAGTTATTATTAGAATGATTGGAAATACTAATTGTAATTCTGTATGATTCTATTCAAAGTTCACAATTCCTATTTATTCATATCATAAGCGCCGTCTAGTTTTTCAACTTCTTTCCAAATTCGTTCTGAACGACTAATATCTTCCTCAGTGCAACTTTGCTTCATTATCATCTTGAGACAAGCATTTTGTTGAGCAATTGTACTTCCGTTTTTCGAATAAAGTTGCAAGGCAAATTTTGAGAAATCTCGCACTAAGAAATCAAATATTTGATCAATAATATCATCATCCACATTCGTCAATTTTGATTCCTCAAGAATACATTGTCCATATACACACAATGTAAATAGTTCGCCAAGTAATAGTGAAAAATCAGTATCTACCATTTGTTCTGGACTTGGTTGTGTATCTTCACTTAATCCAAAATATTTAAATAGATTTAGCTGTTTTACGAATATGGTTACATTTGGTAAATGTGCATATTCTCCATATATCTTCTCATAATTATGAAATTGAATTGAACCTAATCCTGAGGCCTTACTTTGATTAAAGAGATATGTGTCATCAATTGGCTCTTTCATTTTGATAATCTCGGGCAATTCATCATTATGATTAATAAAAAAGTTGACCATAAATTTCATAATTAATAACATATTTACATGAGCCGTTCCCTCAAGTTTTGGCAGAGCTCTAATGTCACGTGCTGCCATCTCAAAATAAGTGTCCATCTCAAATCCTTTGGCAGCAATTACATCCCATAAGAGGTTAATAACTTCCTCACCTTGGGTGGTTACTTTCATCTTGACTATTGGATCGTATAATAAGTATCTGCGATCTTCGGCAGAAGCCGATCGCATGTAATCGATACCTCGATTGGCCATTAATTTCATCGCATATAAGCGGCAATATGCGTCAATAAAAAATTGTTTTACATGCGGAAATTTTGTTACAGCTCGTCCATACAATATCCTGTTATTGGCATGTGTAATAGATTCATAGAAAGCATGCTCGCAAATGCCGATGGAAGCCCATCCCAAGTTAAATTTGCCCACATTAACGGTATTTAAACTGGCATCCCATGCTTCGCGACCCTTGGCAATAATATCATCCTCATTTATAGGATAGTCTTTCAATTCAAATTCTGCAACGTATGACTGAACATTGACAACATTTTTAATACATTCATAATTCTCATGTTGTGAATCCACAGCAAAGAAAACATAGCTTCCATATTTTTTATCATAAGCATCCCATGGTGGATCAACCTTTCCAAAAATCGAAACCAACGCAGCTTTATTCCCATTCCCTATATAATATTTTAAACCATTTGCGATATAATTTCCGTCGCCATTATTTTTTAACATCATGTCAGTCGAGTATATATCTGCGCCATGCTCCTTTTCTGATAATCCAAAAGCAAAAATCCCGCCATCATCAAGAAGTTTGGCAGTCTTTTTCTTTAGTTTTGCATTTTTTGTCATATACAGTGGTCCAAGTCCAAGGATTGAAACCTGCCATGTATACCAAAAATGCAGACCATAAAATCCCAAAATTTCACTCATTGCACTATTTCTAAACGTATCCCAACGTTGATTTTCTCTTGTGGCAACTTCAGACGGAGTAAGGAAAGTTGAAAAAATCTTATTCTTAGATTGGAAATCAAGGAAGTCTGAGTACCATAATCGGTCATGGTCATCATCTTTTAATTTAATTTTTCCATTATTTTCAAAAAAATCGATTGTTTTTAGTAAAAGAACTCGATCCTTTGGTTCAATGTCTGAAAAATCAGGATTTTTGGGATTCAGAAAAATATTTTTCATTTAGGATTATCCAAATAATACAATGCATTTCAAAAATTTTATGACTGCTGGCTTTATATCGAGGGCAAAATTAACTCATTATACTTAAGCCAACCAATAAGGTTATTTTAAATATGAAAGAAGTAATATTATTTTTTTCGATTCAGCCAAAAATCAAAGGATCTACCAGGAATAAAAATATCTAATCCGATAGATACTTCATTTAGTGGATTTATTACTGTATGAATTTCACCTCCAGGTATATAAACAGTATCGCCTTTTTTCAATTTTTGTTCATCACCATCAGTTTTAATAATGATTCCACCTTGCAGAACATAGAGTACTTGTGAATTGGGATGACTATGGGTGGGGGAGGAGTGTTTGGGTGGTTTTATAAAATGCTCGATTGAAATATCAGATTTATTGCAGAGGTTAGCTCGAACCCAATTTTCCTGTGGTTCATATTTTTCAGCATCTTGAATATGGATTACTTCCATGTAAATGTCCTTAATTGTTTAATTAATAAGCTGATATCAAGCCACCTTCAACTAATATATTTTGTCCGGTTATGTAGGTGTTCGCATCTGAAGACAGGAATGTGACCAATTTGCCAAGTTCTTCAGGATTACCATATCGCCTGAGTGGAATTGAATTAGCATTAGCATCCTGATATTCATTTAATGGAATATTTGCTTTAGCTGCCTTTATTGAATCAATTTGGTCAACTCGCTCAGTGCTGATTTTTCCTGCTCCTACCACATTTACAAGAATATTATATTTCCCAAATTCTTTTGCTAACGATTTAGTTAAACCAACAATACCTGTACGGAAAACATTTGAAAATAATAAGTTATCAATTGCTCGTTTTATGGATGAAGATGTGTTATTCACAATTCTGCCGCCGTTTTTTTTCATGTCGGGCAAAACACATCTTATCGTTCTAATATAACTTAGTAGAGTCAGGTTGAAGGCGTTGTACCAATCATCATCGTTAAAATTCTCAAAATTGCCCGGTGTTGGACCACCTGTGTTGTTAAATAGGGCATAGATTGGTCCATTTAACTCTCGTGCTTTTTCTATGGCAGCCTGAATCTGGTCACCATCTGTAATATCCGCTACAAAATAATCAGGTTTATTGCCGGTCTTCTTAAAAATATCATTCTGGGCATTTTGTAATTTATCTTCCGTTCGCCCCACCATCATTACTTTTGCATTTTCTCTAGCAAATTCGAGAGCGACACCTTTTCCGATTCCTGAACCGGAAGCTAATACTACAACCGACTTATCTTTTAATTTCAAATCCATGTATATGCTCTTTATATTATTCTAAGTGACCAAATTTACCATTATTAAAATCATCAAACGCTTCAATGATTTCCTTTTTTGTATTCATCAGAAATGGTCCATATTGGAAGATCGGTTCATTGATAGGTTCTCCGCTTAATAATAATATAACGCTATCTTTCGTAGCCGATATATTCACAGTTATTCCCTCATTTTCAAATAAGACAAATTGATCGGCTTGAACAGTATCAAAATTGTTGATTGTAATTGTTCCGTCTAATATTAGTATAGCAGAATTATAATTTTCTGGCAATTCAAATATTACATCTGCATTTTTATCTAGTCGTATGTCAAATAAATTTATTGGAGTAAATGTTTTTGCTGGTCCTTTAATATTGTGATATTCACCGGCAATTATATTGACAATTCCACTATTATTAGGTAGTCTGACTTTTCCCATTTTATCATGTACTAGAGCTTGATATTTTGGCTTCGACATTTTGTATTTTGCAGGTAGGTTAACCCATAATTGTACCATTTGAAATAGACCACCTTTTTCACTGAAACTCTTTTCATGATATTCCTTATGCAAAATACCGGAACCGGCAGTCATCCATTGTACATCACCTTCGTGTATAACGCCGCTGTTGCCGATACTGTCATGATGAGCCACACTTCCATGGAAGGCAATTGTCACAGTTTCAAAACCACGATGCGGATGCGGATCAACACCTCTAGGAACATCACTTGGAGGAAATTCTGTTTTGGCATTGTAGTCGAATAAAAAGAATGGACTCATTCTACTCTTATCAATTTCTTGTGAAGGGAATAATGTGTGCACTTTAAATCCATCGCCGACCCAATGATGGGGAGGCGCTGAAATAATTTTTTCAATTTTCTTTAATTTTGGCATGTCTTAGTTATCCTGATTTATTTCAAAATATTTAACATCAAGATTATAATAAAAAGCATTTTTTATATACTTTAACCCTGATTTTAAAAGTACGTTTTGAGAAGGAATATTCCCATGATGTGTAATACCGACTATTTTATCCAATCCCACTGTAGTGAATCCGTAATCAATTAATACTTTTGTCATTTCGGTTGCATAGCCTTTTCCCCAAAATTCATTTAGAAGACGATATCCGACTTCGATCTCAGCGGTATTATCTAAATGAGCTAGCTCGTAGAATCCAATGAATTTATCGCTTGCTTTCTCAAAACCGGCCCAAACACCAAGACCGGGATGCTTAGCGTAGTATTCTGCAATTCTCCTCAACCTCTTTTCGATGATATGCCTATCAGTTATCGGTGGGCCTATATACTTCATCACACCGGCATCGCTGTTTAGGCGGTAAAGATTATCTACATCATTATCGGTAAATCGTTTCAGATATAATCGTTCTGATTCTAAAATAACAGCGGTCATTTTTTGGGTAAGTATCTTTAATTATCAGCAAAATAATCGATTGCCCATGTTTTTGTTTTAAAGACAGCCGAATGCACAACACCATCAGGAACATAGTATGAATCACCTTTAGCGTAAATATTTGTTTCTCCACCAATTGTAAGGTGTATTTCACCTTCTACAACAATTCCCCATTGTGCGCAATGGTAATGCTCGGCTACCTTTCCGATGGCTTCAATCTCTAAGAATACTACTTGATGATCTACATTTTGCGATATCCAACCCTTAACGCCGTGGAAGGGAATATCGGCTTGCGGTAAATTTGTTATTATGCCAGGAAATGGGTTTTCCATAATTATCTCCTTTTGTCAAATATTTTTTAATTGATTAGTATGTCACTTTTCATAAAAATTCATAACCTGAGGCGATAATGCAATTATTATAATAAGCGTACCTAACATACCATAAATAAATTGCAGGATATTGCCGCCCCCTAGCATATACATTTGTATATTGATCCATAATATTAACATTAATCCTAAATATAGTGAGTATGTCCAAAGGTAATGATATTTCTTATATACATTAAATTTGTTAGCCCAATTCCAATTTGGTTCTTTTACCATCGCATAGCCGAGCAAGATTGGAAATACACCTAAGAAAATAAGTAAAAACAATCCCGGTATGAAAAAGTTTGTAAAAGGAGTATTGTCAAGCAATGAAAGAGGCATCTGTATGGATTCTCCACTTGGAGAAAAGGTGAGTCCAAATCCACCCGCGAGACCGCTGATAGCTTGGAAAAATACTAGAAAGATCAATATAAGAAGCAGTTTTGGTTTTTTCATTATTTTTCCCCCTTTTTAAATTTTATAGGTATCAGCATTGGAACTCTTTCCATATAATTTGTATATTTTTTCCCAAATTCTTTTATCATTAGTTTTTCTTCATATTTTGAAATATAAAAATAAAATATAATTATGATAATCCAAAGTATTGCTGACGCAATTGAACACGTTAAAAGTATCAATCCAAGATAGAGTAAAATGGAACCTAAATAAATCGGATGACGCACAATTTTAAATACACCTTTTTCTATCACTTCCGGTTTTTCGCGTACCTCACCAAAAACTATTCCTAGTCCATATTTTGCAAAAATTCCTGAAATTAGCAGTATTGGCAATCCATATATCAGTCTTAAAATATTCGGGATTGCATCTAATGATAGGGTAGAGTATTCAAGAAAGAATGAATCACTGATCCAAACTATTAAGAATATTATTAATAATAGTATCTGTACGAGATCTCCAAAAACATGTTCTCCGATTATATCTTTACGGTCACCATGCCTTTTTTGTTTATCACTCATGTTTTATACTCTTAAATATGCTTTAAATATACCAATAGATAAGCTACTTGGTCATTTAGAAAACTATTCCCATTTCATACAGTATATTGAGTGCATTTTAAAATAGTTCTTGCATCGTATGTTATATATATCTAACATATAGTTAGAAATAAATAACAATTATGGAGTTTTTATGAACAAAATATATCTGCCTTTTTTAATTATTACCTATGTGTTAATTCTTGCGGGTATTGGCATTTTTAAAGTCGGGACAATTGACAGTTATAGTGATAATACACTTTTAGAATATTTTTTCGTGGCTATGATATCAATACTATTTATAGCAGGTATTATTCTGAGCATTAAAAGATACAAATCAGAAAAACAGGGACTATCAATTCATGATGAAATGTCAGCTAAGATCGTAAATAAATCAGCCTCATATTCATTTTATTTGTCCTTAGTTATGTGGATTGTAATAATATTTTATCAATCTAAAGTAAATTTAGATGGCAGTATTTTAATCGGTTATGGAATGATCGGAATGGCGACAATATTCATTATATTTTTAACATATTTCAATTTTAAAGGAGTTAAAAATTAATAATCGAATTAAAGAATTGCGCGCCAGGCACAACATAACTCAGTTAGAATTAGCCACGCGCGTTAAAGTGCGACGTGAAACCATTATATTTCTTGAAAAAGGAAAATACAATCCATCGCTAAAACTTGCCCGTGATGTAGCTCAAGTTTTTAATAAACCAATTGAGGATGTGTTTTTATTTGATTGATTATAAAATTAACTTTTCTGAAAACATTTATAATTTTTGATGTAAATTTTTACAAGGAGTTTGGTAATGAATAAAAGTAAAATCGGATATTTTATCATAGCAAGTGCCATTATTTGGGGTGCAGTAATAATTGGTTGCTCAATGGCACTAAAAGGAACTGAATGTTATAGCGAAATTCAAAATATTCTTGTTGCAGGAGCAGGCATCCATATAGTTTTAATTTGGGGTCCATTAGTTTCACAATTCAGAAAACAGTAGGGAAAAAATGAACTTCTCTGAATTAATTAAAATACGGCAAAGTGTTAGGAGTTATACGAACAAACCGGTAGAAAAAGAAAAAATTGCTAAATGTCTTGAAGCAGCCCAGCTAGCTCCCTCGGCTAGTAATTCTCAACCTTGGAAATATATTGTTGTTGATGATGAGGAATTAAAGAATAAGGTTGCTTTGGCAACCTTCGACAAAGTAGTCAAATTCAACAAATTTGCTTTACAAGCTCCTGTTATAGTTGTGATTGTTTTGGAAAAACCAAAATTGGTTACTCAAATGGGAATAGAAATAAAGAAGCGCGAATGGCCTTTGATTGACATCGGAATTTCCGCTGAACATTTTTGTTTGCAAGCTGCTGAACTAGATCTTGGTACCTGTATGATTGGTTGGTTCGACCAAAAACGAATTCAGGAATTATTGAATATTCCCTCCAAAAAGACCATCGGTTTGCTAGTTACTTTAGGCTATGCACCTGACGATTATACCCTAAGAAAAAAGATCCGCAAAGCTAACTCTGAAGTAATTAGCAATAATAAGTATTAATTATTTGCCATTTTGAACGATCTTGTCATCGCGAGGAACAGAGTGATGAAGCAATTTTCAATATTGCTTTTCGAAAAATTTGATTTTGTATCATAATATTGATACTAATTATTAATATTATACATTATTTCACTCGCACTTCGAAAACCCACAACCAGGGCAAGTAACACAACCGCCTTCATGGCGTATTGGTCCACCGCAATCCGGGCAGGCTTTGATATTCTTAAACGTAAAGTCCTTTACTTTGGGGTTTTTTTCTTCGGTTTTGGTCGCCATAGTGAACTGCATGGAGTGTTCACCTTTGCCATTGCTTGGAAGGGCATCACCTCGTTCTTTAAGATAGTCATCGAGCGCTTTGCCGATAGCATCGGGTGTGGAGAGTATCAGTCTGCCGCTTTCCCAGTTAGGGCTTGGCCCGCTAATTCCTTTTAACTGTTTGACGATTGCTTTCGGGTTAATACCGGAGCGTAAAGCTAAAGAGATTAAACGGCTTATTGCTTCCGATTGTGCGGCGGCATGTCCGCCCGCTTTACCGATGGCAGTGAATACTTCGCACAGTCCGTCCTCATCTTCATTGATGGTTATGTACAAAGTTCCTTCCCCGGTGCGTATGCGTTGCGTAACGCCACTTGTTCTAATTGGTCTTAAGCGCGGTCCTGGGCTGACCTGTGGTGTTTTTTCAAAATAGGGAGGAGGTTTGTCAAACTGTATTTTTAATTCTGTTTCGACGGTTTTTATTTCACCATCATCGCTTACTTCAATTATTTGTTTTTCTTCCTGTTTTAAAGGTTTATTATCGGTTATCAAAATGCCTTCCCGCGAGCCTTCGCGATAAACAGTAATGCCTTTCAATCCGGCTTTGTAAGCTTTCATGTAGATATCTGCCACCGTTTCCACGGGTGTATCTTCCGATAGATTTACCGTCGAAGAAATTGAGCTGTCCACATATTTTTGAATGATGCCCTGCATTTTCACGCGGAAAAATGGATCAATGTTATGCGCTGTCACAATGTAGTCCGGCAGGTTCTTATCATCACCAAATAATTTCTTGATGATCGGATGAATTATAGTATATTCATCAAACGTCTTTCC
>JBHPEE010000072.1:0-9398 GCA_042577295.1 Fidelibacterota bacterium
ACGGATTTCCCGTGTTCATAGTTTTTTCCAAACTCTCAGCTGCTTGTGGAGTGGATTTAACTTCAGCAAATAAGATAGTATCAATTGGAAGAGGCGTTGGTAAAGAAGAAAATATGCCGATGATTAAGGATTTAGCTGCTGCTTTAAAAGCAGAAATCGGTGCTTCACGTCCGATAGTTGATTCAGGTTGGTTGCCAAATTCGCATCAGGTTGGTAGTTCTGGTCAGAGTGTTACGCCTAATTTGTACTTAGCATTAGGTATTTCAGGAGCAATTCAGCACGTTGTAGGAATGAAAGGTTCAAAAAACATTGTTGCAATTAATCGTGATTCTGACGCTCCAATTTTTGAAGTAGCTGATTATGGTATTGTTGGTGATATATTAGAAATTGTTCCAAAGTTAACAGAAGCTATAAAGAATCAATAGAAATATAGGAAATGCCATTTCTATAAAGGGAGAAATGGCATTACTTCATTATTCTCCTAACCAAAAAATGTAGGAGGGAGTAGTGGAAGAATCACACCACGTTCCGGTTGTACTATATCTATTCGCATTGATTGCGATAGTAATTTTTATATATAACTTTCGGCGATTCCTCGCGATTCGCATTGGTAAAAGCGACACCGATTATAAAATAAAAATAATCCCTGCGATTTTTAATCTATTCTATTTTGGAATTCTCCAGCGCAGGGTGTTTAGAAAATCGTTCAGTTATGCATCAATAATGCATTTTTTAATCGGTTTTGGTTTTTTTATATTATTATTCGCGACAACTGTTGACTTCTTTGTGGCCCGAGGTTGGTTCGTAAATTATTTACCGCATTTAGATACTCCCTGGTTTGCATTATTAAATGATACTGGCGGGATGATGGCGCTAATTGGAATATTGATGGCTTTATTCCGCCGACATCTCAATAAACCAAAATCATTACCGCAAGATGCATTTAAAGGAAGAGGCAACTTGTTTGGAGATACTGGAGTTTTAGTATACATTTTATTGCTAATAATTGGTGGTTATCTGGCAGAAGCAGCAAGATTAGCTGTAGATGTACCAACGACTGCTCATTTTTCATATGTTGGATTTATGATAGCAGGTTTATTCAGCAGTGAAACATGGACTGCGCTAGAACCATATCTGTGGTGGAGTCATTCCCTACTTTCATTTTTAGCTATAGCATTTCTTCCTAATACAAAAATATTTCATGCAATTGTATCAACCATAAACATAGCACTTACTGACCGAGATTTACGTGGTAAAGTAAAGCCAATGTTTGTAAGCAAGTTAATGGAAGATCCTGATATGGATGTTGATGAAGTATCATTGGGATCGACAAAATTAGAGGATTTCACATGGAAGCAATTATTAGATAGTATTGCTTGCACGGAATGTGGTCGGTGCACAAATGTATGCCCGGCTTATAATACTGATAAACCTCTTTCACCAATGAAGATTATTACAGATATCAGGCATGAACTAAACGAAAAATATTTAAACAAAAAAGAGGTCAATGGTATAGTCGGCAGTCCTATTACTGAAACCGAACTGTGGTCATGTACTACTTGCGGTGCCTGTATGGAAGAATGTCCGGTTCTGATCAATCACATACCAACTTTCACAGATATGAGGCGATATTTAGTATTGTCTGAGGGAAAACCACATCCACAAGCAGCTGAGAGTTTGGAAAAAACTATGAACACGGGAAATCCGTGGGGATTTTCCAAAAGTGAACGAACAAAATGGGCAACGGATGCCGGTATCGATTTACCGTTAATGTCTAATAAAAAAGAGGCGGATGTACTGTATTGGGTTGGTTGTGCCGGTTCGTATGATCCGCGCAATCAAAAGGTTGCTAAAGCAATGATAAAGATTTTGGAAGCGGCGAATATTGATTATGCCGTCTTAGGCAATGAAGAATCTTGCACAGGTGATTCAGCAAGACGGCTAGGTGAAGAATATCTATTTGAGACAATGGCATTGCAAAATATTGAAACGTTTAATAAATATAAGTTTAACAAAGTAATAACTCCATGTCCACATTGTTTCCATACCATAAGTAATGAATATGGTGATTTTGATGGAAATTATGAAACCCAGCACCACTCGCAGTTTATTATGGAATTGATTAAGTCGAACAAATTGAAATTGAATAAATATTTAGACAGTAAGGTAACGTACCATGATGCTTGTTATCTAGGACGTCATAATGGTGAGTATGAAGCTCCACGAAATGCAATAGATTCTGTTTTAAAGGATGGCAAATTAATTGAGATGAATAGGAATAGGGTAAATAGTTTTTGCTGTGGTGCCGGAGGTGGAAATATGTGGTATGACATTGAAGATGGAGAAAGAATTAATTCAGTCCGTTTTCAGGAAGCAATTGATACAGGAGTTGATATTGTAGCAACTGCATGCTCATTCTGTACTTTTATGATGGACGATGCCTTGAAAATAAAAGGTAAAGAAGATTCTATGCAGGTATTAGATATTGCTGAATTAGTGGCTGATGCATTGTAATTCTATAAAGTACCCGAAAAGATTATAGTTAATATTAAATGACGGGATTGTAAAAATTTATTAACTTCCACGACAATGAATTATATTAATATTTTATAGTATCTTAGTTGGTAAACTGATTTAAATAATTAACATGGCGAATCATTTTTATCTTCCGTTTGAACGTAAAGGAAAAATAGATTACCATCAGCTTGATGAATATGAAAAATATCAATTATCATTTCATCCTGAGCGACCAAAATATTTAGATTATCTAGAAATATTCTCCGAACCGGAAATTTGTTTTAAAAGTAGTGATTATGGTGCTTGTTTGATTCAAACTCACAGAGCAATATTAGAAATTGAAGAGGAACAAATACCAGTCATGTTAATAGGACAACAGACTGGTCCCACTTCTGATTACAAAGAGTTAACAAAAGTAATGCGCAATAATAGTGAAATGCGTAATTGGAATGATGGTATGCCAACACCGGCTTCCTACGAACGTGCACTTAAAGCAATTGATGCTGCCAATAAGGAAAACCGAATTATTATTATTTTTGTTGATACCCCTGGAGCAGATCCAACTGAAGAGTCTGAAATGGGAGGAATTGCTTGGCGCATTGGTGATACTATTCACGCTTTGGCGGAAGCGACCGTACCAACTATTTCTGTAATTATTAATCGGGCTTGTAGTGGCGGCGCAATCGCACTCACCGGTTGTGACATTACTTTGGCAATGGAAAATTCAACATATTTAGTAATCACTCCCGAAGCATGCTCATCAATTTTATATCATACGCGTAGTAGGGCAAATGAAGCAGCATCCGCTTCTCGTATCACTTCGAAAGAAGGTTTTGATTTAGGCATTGTGGATGTTTTAGTACCTGAACCTGAAGGACCGGCACATAGATTTAAGGAACAAGCGATATCTTCATTACATTCACACATTGAAAAATCTATTAAAAAATTACAAACCATTCCCAAGGGAAAATTATTATTTAATAGGATAGATAGGTGGTCAAAAATTGGTCAGTGGTCAGAGACAACAATCGAACAGGTTAATTCTATTCAAAGACACGTATCACGTTTACCGGTACCAAATAGTGATGGTTATTTAAAACGTCACAAGAGATGTTATACTGTAAACGGGGTTCACAAATATGATCCGGTTCGATTTGATAAATTAAAAAATGATGGTTTCGTATGTGATATATGTGGTTATCGTTATGCACGACCCTCAATATGGGATTGTATAGATAATTTGTTTGATAAGGGTACATTCAAAGAACATGTAAAGACCAAATTAATTGTGGATAAGGATATTTTAGGATTTCCTGAATATAAAGAGAAATTAATAAGCTCTCGCAAAAGAACAGGGTTAATGACCTCAATGATTACGGGTGATGCTAAAATTAAGGGTCAGGATATAGTGTTTTGTGGGGCTGATTTTGGATTCTTTGGTGGATCATTTTGTATGAGCACGGGTGAAAAAATATGGAGAGCGACGGAGATTGCTATTAAGAATAAAAAACCAATGATTTTGCAAGCATCCGGTGGAGGCGCGCGCATGCATGAAGGTTGCTCATCTATGGTAAGTATTCCAAAAGCGCATGTTGCCTTAACACGTGTTGAGCAAGCGAGGATACCTGTTGTTACAATTATTACTGATCCAACTTTAGGTGGTGTGGCAATTGGCTATGGTTCACGTGGTATTAGATTATTTCAGAAGCATGCAGGAAATATCGGTTTTTCCGGTAGGAGAGTGATTGAACAATATACAGGTAAAAAGACGTCTAAAGATTTTCAAACAACACCGTGGCTAAAAAAACATGGACATGTAGAGAATGTTGTAACACAGGATAATATTAGGGAAAAAATAATAAATATTTTACAGAAAAATTAATATTAGTTTCTGTTAAGATGTACTAACTCAATACCAAGTTCTTCGGCATGTTTTGTAATGCGCTCATCGCGATAGAATTCGCCATAATAAATTTTTATTATACCTGCGTTAACAATTAGTTTAAAACAGTTATAGCAAGGAGAAGCAGTAATATATATTTCGGCTCCTTCTATCCTTATTCCATGACGTGCTGCATGTACAATCGCATTTGCTTCAGCATGCACCGTACGTACACAGTGTCCGTTATCCATTTCATGGCCAACCACATCACAATGTGGTAAGCCGCGCAAACTTCCATTATAGCCGGTAGAAAGTATAGTTTTTCCCCGAACAATAACCGCACCTACCATTTTTCTATCACAAGTAGCACGAGTAGAAACTTCTCGTGCAATATTCATAAAATAATTTTTCCACGATACACGTTCTTTAGACATTACAATTCCTTAAAAAATTTAGCAGTTTTTATTAAACTTAAACACAATTTATCAATTTCTTCTTCAGTATTATATAGATAGAAACTTACGCGGATCGTGGAACTAACACCGAGTTTATCCATAATAGGTTGGGCACAATGATGCCCCGCACGTATAGCAATTCCATCTTGATCTAAAAACTGAGCTAAATCATGAGGATGTACACCATCCAAGTTAAAACTAATTACTGAACTACTTTCTCCAACTTTATGGCCATATATTGTTAATCCATCAATTGTTAGCAGTTTTTCCAATGCAATTTTTAAAAGGTGTTTTATATAATTATGTATATTTGTCAATCCAATTTCATTTATATAATCAATCGCGGCTCCAAGTCCGATCGCTTGGGCAATTTTTGGAGTTCCTGCTTCGAATTTATAGGGAATATCATTCCAAGTGGACTCAGTCATTGTAACGGAATTGATCATGTCACCACCGCCCATGAACGGCATCATTGAATCTAGTAATTCAGTTTTTCCATATAAAACACCGATACCAGTGGGTCCTAACATTTTGTGACCGGAAAATGCCAGAAAATCACAATCTAAATCTTGTACATCAACATGACTGTGTGGAATGCTTTGGGCAGCATCAATAATTGTTAATGCATTTACGCCCTTGGCTTTTACGATAATATCTTTAATGGGATTAATTGTACCAAATACGTTCGATTGGTGAATTACACTTACAATTTTTGTTTTATTAGTGATTAATTCATCTATATTATTCAGTTCTAATGTGCCATTTGGATTAATCGGGATATATTTTAGTGTTACTCCGGTTTCTTCTGCTACTAATTGCCATGGAACAATATTACTATGATGTTCCATTTCAGTTATTAGTATCTCATCGCCTTTATGCAGATTTTTTCTTGCCCAACTATATGCAACTAAATTAATAGACTCAGTTGTGCCACTTGTAAAAACGATTGAACGCCAATCCGAGGCATTAATAAAATTTGCAACCTTTTTTCGGGCAGAATGATATGCTTCTGTAGCCTTAATACTTAAATCGTAAATACCACGATGGACATTTGCATAACTTGTCGAATAAAAATCTGAAATACTATTAATAACTTGTTGTGGTTTTTGGGTAGTTGCAGCACTATCTAAATAAACCAGTAACTTATCAGTGAAAATAGGGAAGTCCGAACGAATTTTTTTAACGTCAAGTTTACTCATAATATTCCGAGTTGTAATAATGCCGTTTCAGACATCATTTCACGATTCCAAAGCGGCTCCCAAACAAGTTCCACATTTACATCAATCACACCTTGTATGCCTTGTGTTTTTTGCTTTGCTTCTTCAGTAATAATGGGTCCCATACCGCACCCGGGTGCAGTTAGAGTCATTTGTATATCTACCTTAGTACCTTCTTTAAGTTTCGTTAGCTTGCAATCGTAGATTAAACCAAGATCTACAATATTGATTGGTATTTCTGGATCATATACGGTTTTTAATTGATCCCAAACTTGTTGCTCACTTACTTCATTATTTTGAGATTCAGAAGGAATTACTATAGTTTGTATATTTTTTTTACCAATTGCATCAGCATCTTCACCATCTAACTTGAATAGATTCCCATTCAACAGAACTGTATAGCTGCCACCTAATGCTTGGGTTATTGAGACAGGTTCGCCTTTTTGCAATGTTACTTTATCACCGGATGGTATCAAAAATGCGCTAACATTTCTTTTTAATATAAGTTTTTCCGTATCCATAATCTTTATTCTGTAATTGTTATTTGAGTATTTCTCTCTAACGCGTTTTTCATGGTATGCCAAGGCAGTATTGCGCATTTTACGCGTGCCGGGAATTTGTGTACTCCCGACAATACCGCCAATTTACCGATGTCTTCAACATCGGTTTTACCGTTAATAATCATATTGTGAACTAAATCGAATAACGTTTGTGCCTCAGTTACTGTTTTACCTAATAATGTCTCGGTCATCAACGACGAAGATGCTTTAGATATAGCGCAACCCGATCCTGTAAAACTGACTTCTGCGATGACCCCATCTTGAATATTTAAGTAAATATCAATTTTGTCTCCGCAGAGCGGATTATGTCCCTTTGCTGAATGTGAAGGATGTTCAATCGCATGAAAATTGCGAGGATTATGATTATGGTCAATAATTACTTGTTGATATAGTTCTTGTAGGTCGTTCATGTTATTGTATCTTTCTAGTCAACTAGCCTTTTTAAAATTTCACTATTTAATTTTTCTCTAACCGAATCAGTTCTGATTTTATCAGTAACTTCTTTTGCAAATCCTTCGATCAAAAGTGACTTTGCTGATAATAAATCAATCCCCCTTGAACGTAAATAAAAGATTGCATCTTCATCTAATTCACCGGTCGCTGATCCGTGTGAGCATTTCACATCATCAGCGTAAATCTCTAATTGTGGATTAGAATTCATTAATGCTTTTTTGGATAGCAGAATGTTTTTATTTGTCTGCTGTGAATCGGTTTTTTGGGCACCAGATTGAACGCTAACTAATCCGTTAAATACACCTTCTGATGATTCGTCTAAAATATATTTGAATAATTGTTGGCTATTTGAATTTTGTTTATTATGGCTCACAATAGTATAATTTTCAATGTGATCTTTACCGGACAATAAACTTAATCCAGAAATATCTGTACTGCAATTTTCTCCATCGATTTGAACAGTTATATCATTTCGAATTAAATCGCCGCCGATATTAATTAACTGAGTTTTATACGTACTATCATTCTGTTGCTCAACAAAAATGTGGTTTAGTTCTTTAGATTTAGCATCATTTTTATGTAATAAAATGTGGGATAGTGTCGAATTGTCATCAACTTGAATATTATAAACGGTGTTCTTAAATAATTCTTTTTGGTTTGTGTTCACATTTTCTTCGATAATTGAAACCTGACTATTTTTACCAATCTTAATAAGATTTTTTTGATGCTGCTGTATGTTATCTTTTTCATTAGAAATAATAGACAAAATGTGTAATGGTTTTTCAACAATATAATCAGATTCAATTTCTATGATGTATCCACCTGAGACAAGCGCTTTATTTAATAATATGAATGGATTTGTATCATTTTTAATAGAATTTTGATTTAAATCGTTAAATGATTCGGATATATTTTTTATTGCAATTTGTTTAGAAATATCATCAATCGCTGAAAGCGCGGCATCAAACTTTCCATTTATAAATACAATTCTATGACTATTGTCAATGGAATGTTCACTGATAATATTATCATCTATTTTTATCATTTCTCCGTTAATGAATCGATATTCAGTTTTTGCTAATGTGGTTAAGTTAGTGAAACGCCATTTCTCATGTTTTTTGGTAGGATATCCGATATTCAAGAAATGATTGAATGCATCTTTACGCATGTCTCTCATAGCCAGAGACTCATCGCTCTGCGATTGTAAAAATGTTTCAAATTGTAACTTATCCTGCATAAAATTCATTCAATTATAATTCTACATTAGGTTCATCAGATAACCACTGATATCCTTTTTCCTCAATAGTAAGTGCCAGTTCTTTGCCACCCGATTTTACAATTTTACCGTCAATCATAACGTGAATAATGTCAGGTTCGATATAATTAAGCAATCTTTGATAATGGGTAATAATCAAAAAGGCTCCATCGGAATTGCGATAATTATTCACACCTTTGGCAATTATTCTCAGAGCATCAATATCAAGTCCGGAGTCCGTTTCGTCAAGTATGGCTAATTTTGGTTCAAGAGTTATCATTTGTAGAATTTCATTACGTTTTTTCTCACCACCGGAGAAGCCGGCATTGACTGATCTTCTGAGATAAGATTCATCCATTTCCAACATCTTTAGTTTCTCTTTGATCAAAGCCATAAAGTCAATAGCATCCAATTCCATCTCCCCATGATATTTTCTTTTGGCATTTAGTGCGGCTTTAAGAAAATAAGTATTATTTACTCCGGGGATGACAGCTGGATATTGAAACGACATAAAAATTCCTTGTAAAGCACGTTCTTCAGGAGATAAATCCAATAAATTTTTATCATTATAATGGATTTTGCCTTTTGTTACATCATATTTGTCGCTGCCAGATATAACATTTGCAAGTGTGCTTTTACCTGATCCGTTTAGCCCCATTATGGCGTGTATTTCGCCGGGCTTAATTGTTATATCAATTCCTTTTAATATTTCATTGCCTTCTATAGAGGCATGTAAATTTTTAATTTCTAGCATATTTTTCATATTAATATTATTTTATCCTACAGATCCTTCTAAACTGATTTCCATTAATTTATGAGCTTCAACAGCAAATTCCATCGGTAGTTCGGCGAATACTTCTTTGCAAAATCCATTCACGATAATTGATACTGCATCCTCAGTGGAAATACCACGCTGATTACAATAAAATAATTGATCTTCTCCAATATTTGAGGTGGTTGCTTCATGTTCCATTTGCGCTGATGGATTACGTACATCAATATATGGGAAAGTATGAGCGCCGCATTTATCACCAATTAAAATGGAATCACATTGTGAAA
>JBHPEE010000073.1:0-9221 GCA_042577295.1 Fidelibacterota bacterium
ATTCTAAATACTCTCCTGATTTCAAAAATTTCCGGAATAAAAATTATAACTCCACAAATTCACAAAGATATTCGAGGATATTTTTTTGAAAGTTTTAACACTAATGACTTCAAGAGATTGGGATTACCGACAAAATATTTACAAGACAATCAAGCATTTTCACATAAAAATGTTTTAAGGGGACTACATTATCAATTAAAATATCCACAGGGGAAATTGGTGCGTGTTATTCAAGGCGAGGTTTTTGATATTGCTGTAGATATTAGAGAGGGTTCTCCAACATTTGGTAAATTTGTGGGAGTCCATCTATCTGATAAAAATAATAAAATCATGTATATACCGGAAGGTTTCGCACATGGATATGTAGTTTTATCTGAAGCAGCAATATTCCAATATAAATGCACAGAATTATTTCACCCCGAGGATGAATATGGCTTAATTTGGGACGATAAGGATTTAAATATTAAATGGCCTGTAAATAATCCAATTTTATCAGAAAAGGATAAAAGTCTACCAACCTTACAGCTTATTAATGGAAAAATATTGCCAAAATTTTAGGAATTATTAATGAATAAATATTTTATTACCGGAGGATGTGGATTTATTGGTTCGAACTTTATTCGCTATATTTTCAATCATGATGATTCTGCAATTATTATCAATTTAGATAAACTTACTTATGCCGGTAACCCAAAAAATCTTGCTGATTTGAATGATAGTGAAAGGTATATATTTTACTATGGTGATATTTGTGATTTAAAAATTGTAAAAGATATCTTTCAAAAACATATACCGGACTATCTTATTAATTTTGCTGCGGAAAGTCATGTTGATCGCTCGATCGGGAAACCTGATGATTTTATACAAACCGATATATTTGGTACATTTGCTTTATTGGAAGTTGCTAGAGAATTCGGTATAGAGCGGTTCATACAGATTAGTACAGATGAAGTGTATGGTAGTATCGAAAAGGGAAGCTTTGCGGAAACCGATGCACTAATGCCAAGGAATCCTTATTCAGCGAGTAAAGCCGGTGCCGATAGATTAGCTTATTCATATTTTGCAACCTATGATTTATCTGTCATTATTACAAGAGCTAGTAACAATTATGGTCCCTATCAATTTCCTGAAAAATTAATTCCGTTGTTTGTTACAAATGCAATAGAAGGAAAGAATTTACCCGTATATGGGGATGGAAAAAATGTGCGTGATTGGTTGTATGTAGAAGATCATTGTGAGGCAATTCAATATATACTAGATAAGGGCGTAGTTGGTGAAATTTATAATATTGGTGGTGGAAACGAACTAACAAATATCGAAATAACTGATCTCATTTTGAAAGAAACTAATAAGCCTGAGTCTCTAAAGCAATTTGTTCAAGATAGATTAGGTCATGATAGACGTTACTCACTGGATTGTAAGAAACTTGCAGATATCGGATGGCGACCAAAACATGAATTCCACAAAGCTATGAAATCAACAATTGATTGGTACAACCAAAATAGCGAATGGTGGAAACCTTTGAAATCAGGAGAGTATTTAGAATATTATAAAAAGCATTACAAGGAATTATAATGAAAAAAATAATTATCATAGTATTAATAATATCAAGTGTTTATGCTCAAAGTATTGCGAATATATTTTCAGAAAAATCAGTTGAGTCTGAAGAAATGCTGCCATTATTAAATCGAGATGGGATCATAACAAATATGGAAAATATAACATATACTCCTATTGAAAAATCGATAGATCCCGACACATATATTCTAGGACCAGGTGATTTAATTGGGATTAATATTATATCAACCGAAAATTTATCTTTTCAGACGCGTATAAATCCGGTGGGAGATATAATGATTCCATTGGTAGGGATATTAAATATTAGCGGAATTTCACTTCTAGATGCTAAAATAATAATAAGTGATTATGTAGTAAAAACTGCGCTTAAAAATGCCATTATTAACGTAACATTATTAGATATAAGAAGATTTAAAATACAAGTTTTAGGAGCAGTTTACAATCCAGGTTTTGTTGAAATGACCCCTATAGATAAAGTGTATGATGCAATTTTGCAAGCTGGTGGAGTCCAAAAGTATGCACATCCTGATACTGTCAGAGTTATCAGAAGTGAAAATACAATTTCAATCAAGTTAAAAGATTATCTATCCGGTAATGATATTTCGCAAAATATATCTTTAAAAGAAGGCGATGTTGTTTTTGTGCCATTTAGAGATAATGCTAATTTGGCTGACTTGAAATATGTCACCTACAATAATCATCAAGTAGTTGTTTATGGATATGTGTATCGGGGTAGCAGGGGAAATTCTTTTAAATATTATCCTGGTTATACAGCGCGAGATTATATCGCTATGGCAGGAGGAACCCATGAAACGGGCTCTATTTTTAGAATGGGGAATATAAGGAAGACAATAATATATCGCTCGGATGGCACAAAGATAAAAAATGCATTTAATGAAATCGTAATACCTGGTGATATAGTTGAAGTGCCACCGAATTTGCTATATCAGATGGTTGGCAGGGATGGGGTTATGAGGACGATCGCTTCAATAATATCTTCAACATATTTAATTTATAGGTTTACTGTAGATTGATAAAGTTTATCTGGGAGATATCTATTTAATACTAAACAGAATTTTGATTATTAGGAGAATTCATGAATCAAGTTGACATACAATCGGATAACAAATCAGATATGAGTCCATTTATTGAAAATATTACTCAAATTTGGAAAAAACGAAAATTTATTATTTGGAATACTTTTGGGTTTATAGTTTTATCAATTGTTATTTCATTAATTTTGCCTAAATGGTATGCTTCCCAAGCTTCAATAATTTCATCCGGAGGTGGAAAATCTAATTTCCTTTCCATGTTGTCCGGTATTCCTATGGGGGATTTTGGTTTATCTGCATTAAATGAAGACATTAGTACTTATATAGCAATCCTGGAAAGTAGAGCTGTCCGCGAAAATTTGGTGAATAAGTTTGACCTAATTAGTCGATATGATTCCAAAGATGTTGAATTTGCAATGGCTGCGTTAAACCAATATGTTGAATTAAAAGTTTCTGAAGAGGGTTCACTGATAATAACTGTGTTAGATAAAGATCCGATAGTAGCTCGAGATATGGCAAATGAATTGATAATACAGTTAGATGAAGTTAACAGAAGGATTAGCTCAGAGAAAGGGTATTTTAATAGGGAATTTCTTGAAGGACGGTTAATCCAAAATCGTGAAGAATTAAAAATAGCTGAAAATGACTTAAAACTTTTTCAACAAACATATGGGTTAATTGATGTGCCTAGTCAAGTTACTTCTGCAATAGAAACATATGCACAAATATATGCCAAAAAAGTTGAAGCTGATGTACAATATGAGATAGCAAAATCTATTTATTTATCTAACGATCCAAAGGTATTACAACTACTAAAGATGAAAGTTGAATTAAATCAATTATTGGATGAAATGGTAACCAAAGGTGATGATAAAAAAGTACTTTTAGCTTTTCAAGATTTACCGGATTTAGGTTTGGAGTATGCTAGACTATTTAGAGAAGTTGAGCTTCAGTCAAGAATTATGGAGTTTTTAGTGCCGCAATATGAACAAGCACGAATGGATGAAACAAAAGATATACCTTCAATTCAAGTGATTGACAAACCATACATCGCTATAAATAAAACCAAACCACGTCGGTCTTTGATTGTTATTGCTACCACTATCATGGCTGGCTTATTATCTATTCTATTTGTAGTATTAGAATATAGAACAAAAGAATTACGCGGAAAACTTAAAAACGTTTAATGTTTCGCACCGCGGCATTAGTAGTTTTCTATTTATTTCAATTAGCTTTGTTTGGAATAGGTATAAAAATTCACCCAGCGTTAATGATTGGAATTCCTGCAATTTTGATTATTGCGATTTATCTGATTTATAATCCTATAATAAGTTTATTGTTATTTGTTTTGTCGGGTATAGTAAAGGATTTTTTTATTAATGCCATACCTTTTTTCCAAGTAATTGATTATAGCCTTTTATTTACTATATTAATTTGGATAGGATTGATACGTATTTATTTAATTGGTGAATTGAAAATACCCAATTGGAGTAAGTCTATTTTAATTACATATATACTTTTTTGTACATTTTTGCTATTCTCAGGATTTTATACACCGTCACCAAATTATGGATGGCAAAAGATATTTCGATTTATCATATTTAATAGCACTATGTTTATTACACCATTTATAATTATTAAGAGTATTGACGATTCTAAAAGACTGCTCATTTTGTTGAGAAATGTTCTTATTATAATAGCAATATTAATGATTTTTTATATTCTTTATTCTTTATCTTTAACTAGCGGAATATCATTTTTGCTACGAGTCTCAATTTTAGGTGCCAATCCAATTACCGTTGGGTCATTTATTGCTATAGCAGTTGGAATGTTAACTATTGTGATGGTTAGAAATAATTACAAATTATGGGTTCTTTATCTTCCATTGTTAAATTTGTTGATAGTCGGTTTAATATCTACTGGATCTAGAGGTCCTATAATAAGTTTGCTGTTAGGATTGTTTATATACCTTATATTTTTTGAGAAAGAATCCCGAAAAAAAATTACTTTGCTAAGCGGAACTATAGTTTTTTCAATTATTATATTGTTATTCATTTTGCCAGAAAATTTGACTACTAGGTATTTAAATTATACTACAGGCGATTTAATCATTCATCAGGAAGGTGTTAAGAGAGTTAGCACAATTGCAATGCGTTTCCAATATTGGGAATTGGCTATTTCTGAGTGGTCACGCAATCTAAAAACCTTACTAGTTGGTGTGGGATCTGGTGGCTTTAGTTCATTTTACATTATGAGAGATTACCGTTTTTATCCACACAATATGTTTATTGAAGTTATTGTTGAATTAGGTTTACTCGGATTATCATTATTCCTAATATTTTGGTACAAGATTGGTAAGACACTATTTAGATCATATATTAATTTATCCATTGTAAGCGCGTTGTGGATTACAGCATTTCTTATAAGATTTATTGGTTCTCAATTTTCAGGTGATATTGGTGGAAATAGAGATATGTGGTTGTATTTATCTTTAGTATTGATTTCAACGAATTTTGAACAATTACGATTCAGCACAGATGCAATTGAAAATATTAACTCCAAATAAATTAACAATAGATCTTTTTATTACTTCATTGACGAGCATTTTAACAGTTTTTGGAATATTATTTATTAATGCTTATGTATCTCGAGTACACGGGTTAGAAGTATTAGGAGAATATTCATTAATTTGGCGACTTATTACGGCCTTGGCAGGTGTTTTTTTATTCGGTTTGAATATTTCATTACCATATTTTCTCCCAAAGGGGAATGAAAATTCAATAGTTAATTCTGCTTTTCTAATTCTCCAGATTTTCTCCATTCCATTGCTCATTTTATTAGCCTACCTAATAAGTCTTGGTTTAATTCCTGGTTTTAATTCAAACAATGCTTTTGCATATTTTATCTTTGCATTAGGTATTATTTTTAAATCTATAATTTATGGTTACTTCCGAGGAAATATTAATATGGTTATGGCAAATATTTTACAAATTGTCACAATATTTATTATTCCTGTCATAGCGGTTCTAGTATTCCATGAGTTATCTCAAATATTTTATTTTATCGGATTTTCAATGATCATATTTACCGTTATATTTTTTTTATATCACCGGAAGGCAGTTCCAAAATATAATTTTAAATATATAGATATAAAAAATATTATATATTTTGGTATTAATAGATTATTAGGAATAATTGGTGAATCATTTTTACTCGCAGGAATTCCTGTTTTATTAGCATCAAATATATCGTTTTCTAATTTAGCATATATAAATTCATCATTGTCAGTAATTAGATTATTTTTAGTAATTATTGGACCGATAGGTATTATTCTATTACCAAGAATATCAAAAGCCTTAGATATGAATAGGATTCAAGAAATCCAACATGGTATAGAATTACTGATTAAACTCGCTATTGTTTTTGGTGCTACTGCTGGATTATTTTTTGTATTATTTGGAAATGACTTATTGGATCTATGGTTGGGTAATTTGCATGTTGAGGAATTACAGTATATAAATTTCATATTCCTCTCAATTCCATTTTTTATTATTTTTAAATTGTTGAACAGTCCCATAAATGCAATCTCTACTAGAGGATATCTATCGATAATATATTTATTCACCGCAATTATACTAGTAGTTACATATCAGTTATTAATAAATATTGGTTTAACATTTATTAACTCTGGAATTCTCAGTATAATAATAAGTTATTTTACTGCTAGTTTGTTCAGTTTATTATTAATTAAAATTAAATTAGATATTAAAATATTTAAATCATCGACTTTAAAAAATTTAATAGTTATAAATTTGGTCCAAGTTATTATATATATAATAGAAATTCAATTAATTGATTCTTTAATAGTAAAGTTAAGTGTACATCTAACATTCTTAATAGTATTTATGATAATATTTTTCAAATATTTAAGTACACCATGGATTACGGAAATAAAATATATATTAATTAAAAAGTGATATAATTAGTTAAAATGATAAATAATATTGAAATATTCTATATATTGCCAAAGCATGATTATTTTTCTAATGGCTATAGGGGTAGAGTGACACATGCTTTGGGTGTGGCTAATGGTTTAGATGAAAATAATATTAGTGTAACTATTTTTTCTAATCAAGATGTCGTTTTATTCCGTAAAGATTTGAATAAAAACATTAGATTGTTTCCTTTTCGAGCTTCCAAGTACTTTAATAACGTCCTATTGAATTTTATTTGGCAAATAAAATTATTTAATAAGGTGAAAGTAAGTATTAAAGAACAGAGACCAAAGGTTGTTATATGTCGATATGCAGTTAGTAATGTTTTTTTTAATTTATTATTATCGTTATACTTAAGAAATTGTTGTACAGGTATTTTAGAAATTAATAGTCTTGCTTATCATCAATATTATAGATTGCCATTAGGGATAAGAAAATTAATTATGTGGCTTGAAGTAAAACAATTAAATAGATTTAGATTTTTGTATGTTATATCAAAAAAAATCGAAACTGATTTGCATAATAACAAATGCAAAAGTGAAATAATTGTTATACCTAACGCATTAGGGGGACTAAGACCCAAATTAAAAAAAGGGAAAATAAGCGATAACATCATCAGAATAATATTTTTCGGCAAATTCCAACCATACTATGATTATAAAACAGTCATAAGTGTCTTTAAAAAAATAAAAATCGAATTTAAAAATGTAGAATTACATTTCTGGGGTGATGGACATCAGTTTACAAATGCTGTTCATTTAACTGATAATTTTATTGGTATACATTTCCATGGGAAATATAACAGGGATGATTTGAACAAACTTTTCAATTTAAAAAATGATATATTTATATTACCAATAAAAGCAAACCACATTGGTGAAATTGTCTCTCCTATTAAAATGTTTGAATATATGTCATTTGGTCTACCTATTATAGTGGCTAATATTGGTCAAGCGGAAGAATTATTTAGGGACCGAATTAACGGATTTTGCTATAAACCGGACAGTATAGATTCTTTATATGATACTATTAGTTTTTGTATATCCAACCCAGAGATACGTATTCGAGCAGGAAAGCAGATTAAAAAGGAATTACTAACACAGCATACTTGGGCAAAACGGATGTTAAAACTTTTGAATTATGTAAACTGATTCTTCCATATATTGTAAAATGAAAGATAGAAAAATAGAGAATATTTTTATAGTTGGGGTGGGTCGATCAGGTACATCTTTATTACAAAATATGTTGAATAGTCATCGAGATATTGCCTTCATTCCTGAAATTTATTATACAAGACGATTTTTATTCAATAGGAATCTTTACTCTGTGTATCAAAAGGATAGAGAGAAATTTATATCTTATCTTAAAAGTGACAAATGGATTAGCAGATTGGATGATAGAATATTTGATCGGCTTAATTTTGAGCAAATTAATAAATATAGTTTTGCAGAAGAGCTATATCAAAATATACTTTCAATAAATAGTGAATTAAATAAAAAATACATTTCAGGTGATAAGGATCCACGGAGTATTGAATTAGTCGGTAAAATTAATAAAATTATTCCTAATATACATTGGATTCATATAATAAGAGATCCTAGAGATGTTTTATTATCAAAAATGAAAGCTGATTGGTCAAAAGATAGTACAATCATAAAACATATTTTTGCATCGTATGTTCAATTGATTTTTGCAATAAAATGGAAACGAATGTTTCCAAATACTTTCACTGAACTATATTACGAAGATTTAATCTCTAATCCTGGGGCCACTCTAAAAACACTGTGTGCATCAATTGGAATAGAGTATGACTCTGAAATGTTAAACTATGAAAAATCTGCAAAGATATTGATTGCTAAAGATGAATATTCTTGGAAAAAAGAAGTATTTTTACCAATCATACAATCAAATCAATCAAAATGGAAAAAAAACCTAGATAGTTGGTTGATCATATTAGTTGAAAAATTAGTTGGGCCTGCATTCACCCATTATCATTATAATAGAAGCGTTCCTAGATTGAATATTTTCCAGAGATTATTAATACATATTCTCAAACTTATTTTTTATGTAATATCAAAAATATTTATTTGGTATAGGATGAAATAGCGATGAGATATTTGAAAAACTATAAAGCTCATTGGATTTTTAATAACGGCAATGCTATCTTATCTAAAAATACCACAATTTACACATATAACTTTGAAGAAAATTCCTATGCAAAAATAAAGAAGCTGAAATATAATAGCTCCACACTACAATTTATTAATAGAGGTATTATTGAAAGACTTTTGCGTGGAGGTATACATCATGTACTATTTATTAAAGGAAATTACATAGTTTTTTTTAACAGTAAAATTATTACTATATCTAGTTTAAAGCTTAAATCCATTTATAATATCAGGACGTGTAAAAAACCTCTTAATGTTTGTTATAATCCATTAAATAACACCATATATTGGGGTGACTACATTGCAACTAATAAAGCACTACCAATTAATATATACTGTTCAAAGGACAATGGGAAAAATTGGGATATAGTTTATACGTTTTCTTTGGGGACAATTCGTCATATTCACAATATTATTTATGATATATT
>JBHPEE010000074.1:0-8696 GCA_042577295.1 Fidelibacterota bacterium
TTAATACAGATGACCCACATTCAACAATCGAAAAATTTAAAAATATCTAAGACAATGAGAACATTTAAAGAAATAGATAATTTTATTGAGTGGCCTGAAGAAGATAAAGACCAATTTGCGGTGAACGTGATTAAAGGTTTAGTTATGGATGGAGTACGGAATGCAAACTCCGGTCATACCGGTGGAGCAATGTCCTCTGCAGATTTTGTATATGTACTTTTTTCCGATTTCCTGAATTTTGATCCCAACAATCCCAAATGGTTCAATCGTGACCGCTTTATTTTATCAGCCGGTCACGAATCAATGTTACTATACTCAGTTTTACATTTAATTGGATGGTTTAAGAAAAAAGATCTTAAACAATTCCGTCAGCTTGATAGTAACACCCCCGGTCATCCCGAAGTAAAACTGCCAGGGGTGGAAGCTACTACTGGACCTTTAGGGCAAGGGGTTGGAATGGCCGTTGGAATGGCGTTATCTGAGGCATTTTTGAATGAAACAATTGGTAATTTATCAAAAAATGCAAAAGACATTGTAAATCATTTTACTTATTTATTAGCAGGAGATGGTGATTTGCAGGAACCAGTTAGTTTAGGAGTTGCTGCCTTGGCCGGACATTGGAATTTGAATAAATTGATAATGTATTATGATTCTAACTCTGCTCAGATCTCAGGGGCTACTAATCGATCTGATTCCACAGATGTTGCATCCGTGTTTGAAGGATTTGGTTGGCATGTTCAAAAGATTAACGGACATGATCATAATGCATTGCGTAATGCAATACAAACCGCACAGGTAATTGAAAGACCCAATTTAATTATTGGTAAAACAATAATTGGCAACGGCTGCGCTAATATGGCGGGCGATCATAACACGCATGGTGTGCCATTACCACAGGATGAAATTGAACAGACAAAGGAAAACCTTGGATTGCCAAATAAACAATTTTATGTCCCAAAATGTGTGTCTGACTACTTTCAGAAAAGATTTGGTAGTTTAATAGATTTAAGTACTTATTGGGATTCTCAGTTAAGCAAACTTCGAAAAAGTAAGGTTTTTGATAAACAATGGTCTCAGATTGTTAAAAATAAAATATCGGATTTGGAACTCCCCGAATTTAACGAAGGTGATTCTCTTGCAACACGTAAAGCATTCGGTGTCACTTTAGAAAAATTTGCTCAACAAATCCCACATTTAATTGGCGGTTCTGCCGACCTTGAACCTTCTAACTACACTGGTGGATTCGCAAAAACTTATAGTGATTTCCAAAAGGATAATCGAGCAGGGCGTAATATTGCGTTTGGGGTTCGAGAATTTCCAATGGCGACCATTTTAAATGGAATGGCATTGCATGGTGGAATAATTCCATTTGGAGGAACATTTTTAGTATTTTCAGATTATGCACGACCAGCATTACGCTCAGCAGCCATGCAGGATATCCGTGTAATCCATGAATTCTCTCACGATTCTTTTTACGTCGGTGAGGATGGTCCAACACACCAACCTGTTGAGCACATTATGGCATTGAGAGCCATTCCAAATTATAATGTATTTCGCCCTGCAGACCCAAAAGAAACAGCAATTTGTTTTAAATTAGCGATTGAATCCAATGACACTCCAAGTGCCTTGTTATTAACTAGACAAAATGTACCGGTACTTTCTTTAAGTTATAATAAGATTGAAATTGGTGTAAGGAAAGGTGCATATATTGTTGAAGAATGTGATGGACATCCTGAAGTTATTCTAATTGCTACCGGATCAGAAGTCTCTTTAGCAATCGAAGTTTCTAAATTACTGAAAGATAAAAAAGTAAGAGTTATCAGTATGCCATCTTGGGAATTGTTCGAGCAACAATCTAAAAAATATAAAGAAAATTTGATTCCACTTCGCGGTTGTATAAAGGTATCGCTTGAAGCAGGAATAACTTTGGGTTGGGAGAGATATGTGGGTCCGAGTGGATTAATGATTGGATTAGATACTTACGGATTATCGGCACCATACAAAGAACTGGCTGACCGATTTGGGTTTATACCGCAAAAAGTTGTTAGAAAAATCAATAAACATTTACAGAATTTATTTTAGAAATGAAAATTATTCTTGCTACAGATCACGCAGGATTTGATTTAAAAAATCATGTTAAAGATTATTTGACTAAAAAAGGCTATCAAATTGAAGACTTTGGTGCCTACGAATATGACTCTGCAGATGACTATCCCGATTTAATCATGCCGGCGGCGCGAGTAGTAGGAAGTTCGAAAAATACATTGGGAATTATTTTTGGTGGCTCAGGGCAAGGTGAAGCCATGGCTGCTAATCGTGTGAAAGGCGTAAGAGCAGTTGTATATTATGATGGACCTAAAAAGATTGTCGAGTTGTCGCGCATGCATAATGATGCAAATATACTTTCTTTGGGAGCAAGGTTTATTTCTAAAGAAAAAGCGATAGATGTTATAGATTTGTGGTTAAAAACACCATTTGATGGTGAAAGACATTTACAACGTATTAACAAACTTGATCAGTAAAATATTATTTTTCTCCGTAGTGTACAGCTATAATACCATTTAATTTGTTTTCATACCTGCAATTTGTAAATCCGGCAGCTACCATCATTTTTATTATTTTACTTTGCTTTGGATGTTCCTTGATTGACTGCGCTAAGTAATGATATTCATCATTATTAGCGGTGAATATCCTGGCCAATACTGGAACTATATGATTTAAATAAAATGAATTAAGAAATCCAATAATTGGATTAGCCGGTTTGCTAAAATCAATAATTATTAATCTTCCTTTGTTCTCTAACACTCTTTTTATTTCATTCAATGCTTTCTGTCTGTCAGTAAAATTTCGTAAACCAAATCCGACTGTAACATTATTATATGAATTGTCTTTAAAAGGTAAGTTTTCCGCATAAGTAGTAATGAATTCAATATTTTTATTGATAGACTTTTTCTCAAGTCTAATTTTTGCATAGTCTAACATTTCAGGATTTGGATCAGCTAAAGTGATTTTATTATTTTCTCCATATAGCTTTCTGAAATATATAGCAAGATCGCCCGTTCCGGCTGCCAAATCAAGCAAATTACCGGATTGGCAATTTTTTAATGCTTTACGCTTAATGATTCGATGATATCCTAATGATATAACATCATTCATAAAATCATATTTTTTATAAATTGACGTAAATACACCGTCTATTAACTCGACTCTTTCTTTTGTTGGTTTTCCCATCTGAGTTACATATGACTAATTATTTAGATAATTATTGATAACCCAAGTGATCGACCAATTGTGTCCCAACCTTTGTCCATTCATGGTTTCAGGTAATAATATTACTTCACTATTATTAAAGTAAATGTCTTGGGGGTCATAATCTAAATCACGGAAGGCACCATCTTGATGTTTCTGAGTTCGCCATTGATGATGAGTAATATTGGTTTCCCAGGGTGGATATACTAATATATTATCTTCATTATATTTTAAATCACATTTATCCATGATCCGTGGATATCCTACTAATGGAGCGGCAATTGTATGAATTTCAATTGGAATATCCATTTCTAATTCACTTGCTAAATATGTGACAACTAATCCGCCATAACTATGACCATAAATAACGATTTTGTTAAACTGAGAGTCACTTTGTATTAATGCAACGATTGAGCCTGCAAGGTTATTACTAAGTGAGTCGGGACAAATGTCCCAATCGTAGCGATAGAAATAAGTGTTACCATATTCTTCTGCTAAATTATTGAGCGATGAAACCCATTCATATCCTTCAGATTCGTATCCGTGAACAGCAATTATTAACTTGTCATTAAATTGGGCTGAATCTGCAATTATCTTGGTAAAACCAAAAGGTTGGTTTATTAATTTCTTTCCCGATTCCTTTACAAATTCCCCGGCAGGTAAATCTGAAGCTAGAAGGAAATAATTTTTATCAGATAAATTGGAATTACATGAGGAAATCAATATTAGTACTACAAATAATAGATATTTTCTCATATTAATCCTCAAATTTTATAGTGAGATGGTAATTGTACAATAAATTGTATAATTGTTCACAATTTACAGATGAAATTATACCAACAAATTTAATGTCAATTATGTAATAACCTGTAATACCAAAAATTGATTAATTTTTAATCAAACCAAAAATACCGAATAAATTCATTATGAAAATTTTAATCGCAATATCAAGCAAGGAATATTCCAAACCAACCCTAAATGTTGGAATGTTGGCAGCCAAGGCATTTAACGCTTCAGTAACAATTGTTTATGTGGGACAAAAGATCAGCGCTTTTGGTACAAGCGATGTCGGTTTAGCGCAGGAGAGTATTGCTAAATGGGGCATCGAACGTCCCGGTGTAAAGGTTTTGGAATGGGCATTCAATTATCTTGCGAAAAATAAATATATTACTCCTGAAACAGCTAAGGCAGGATTCCAGAGAAATACTTTGGTGGATCATGGAAAGAATCGTCTGGAATTACATTTGAAAGGTAATTTTTGTCAAGAAGTTGATTTGATACTTCGCCGGGGCGATATTATTCCAGAACTGCGTAATGAAGTTGCCCAGAATGGATACGATATAACCGTTATCGGGCGCAGTAAAAAACGCAGGATGGCACATGATCTTGTACAGTACATAGATAGTTCAATATATGTTGCCAGGGATCTATTACCATTTAAAGATTTTAGATTATTGCAGGCAGTGGATGATTCCATCGGGACTACCAAAGCTTTGTTGTACGGCTCACAAGTGGCAAAAGCATTTAATATGCCAGTTGATGTATTAACGGTTTCAAAACGTGAGTCATTTGGGAAAGGATATATGGAAGCGCATAAAAAGGCGTTGAAGACTTTCGAGAAAGTTGGAGTTAAACCAGTGAGTTTGCTAAAGGTCGGTGATCCTGTTAAAATAATCCTTGGTACAGCTACAAAAAATCATTTAATAGTATTGGGTGTATCTCATTTGAATCCGATTGTTAAATTTATCAAGGGCAGCAAACCTCTCAGTGTTTTAAAAAAGTGCAATTCCCCAATGATGATAGTTAAATAAATAATTATGCGATATCCTAAATTAGTAAATACAATAATATATTCGCTAACGCAGAGGCGATGGTTATTATTTGCACTTGTTGTTGGAACAATTTTATATATTATTCCGCCACCTACGGGGTTGTCCTTATCCGGTTATAGAGTTTTAATTATTGTATTCATTGCTCTTACATTAATCATAACCGAGGTTATTCCGTTGCCCGGGATTGCATTTATTATAATCATTTTAGAAGTGTATTTTGGGATTGGTGATGCCAATTCGATAGCAAGATCGTTTATGAATGATGCTGTTTTTTTTGTAATGGGATCTCTAATGTTGGCTGTTGCAATTGTAAAGCAAGGATGGGATAAACGCATTGCTTTAGGAATAATTTTGTTGACCGGCAATAAAACTCATAATGTTGCCTTCGGTTTTGCTGCAATTTCAGCAATATTAACTGCTTTTGTTGGTGAGCATACAGTTGCTGCAATTATGTTACCCATTGCCTTAACACTAGTAAGATTTACTTCAAAAGATATTAAAAAAGTTACTCGACTCGCTGCATATTTATTATTTTCTATTGCTTACGGTAGTTTGATCGGATCAGTGGGTACACCTTCCGGAGGTGGCAGGAACGTAATTTTAATTCATTATTGGCAAGAATTTGGAATGCCGGAAATATCATATTTGGGATGGATGAAATATGCTTATCCTTTAATATTGATTCAAATTCCAATTTTATCATGGATTTTAAGGAAAAATTTCACACCTGAGTTTTCCAAATTAGATACAGGTATTCGTCGTCTAAAAACCCAAGTTGCAAAATCTGACACTATAACTTCTCAAAAAGTATTGGCACTAATAATATTTTTCTTTGTGTTTTTAGGATGGGTCATTTTCTCAGAAAGTATTGGTTTGGGGATTATTGCTCTGACAGGTGTTGTGCTGTATCTAGTTACGGGATTAGTTACTTGGAACGATTTGCATAAGCATGTTAACTGGGGAGTAATTTTACTTTTTGGCGCCACAATATCAATGGGTACACAAATTAATAATACGGGAGCGGCAGCGTGGTTAGCAAATAATCTAATTATCTTTGCCGGAGATCTGCTATCAACTGTGCCAATTATCACAGATACAATTGTAGTCTTATTAACGACATTCTTAGCAAATGTTCTTTCCAGTTCGGCGACCGTAGCAGTGTTGGGTCCAATAACATTAAATCTTCCAGGTGACCCGATTCACATTGGTTTAGTGATGGCATTTGCATCAGCATTTGGATATTTCACCGCAGTTGCTGCTCCAGCGTGTACAATTATTTATGCGAGTGGATTGGTAAAAGCAAAAGATTTTTTAAAGGTGGGGTGGAAGATTGGTGTTGCGTCAATGATAATATTAATTATTTATGCTAATACATACATGTTACTATTTAAATTTTAGTGTTTTAATAGGTTAAGTTGCTGAGTGGAAGAGAAAACAATATTTTAAATAAATAATATACAATTTGTAAATTTTAATAAGTTAATTCAATAAAATTCTATCTAGGAGTGCTCCTATGCATTTACGGTATAAAATTCTTTCAGGTTTTATTATTTTAGCATTAATGCTAACTATTGCAGGTCTTTGGTCTATTTATCATTTTCAATTTATTGGTAACCGTGTTAATAAAATGATGGACTTAGAATATAAATCTATAAATAATTCAATTAGCATGTTGGACGCTCTGGAAAGAGAAGACAGTGCTATATTATTATCATTATTGGGAAACTTACACGAAAGCAGTTCGATTCTACACGCCGCTGATAGCGTATTTATAGTGAGATTAAATCAAGCTAAAAAATCAATCAGTGAAGAAAACTATAATAGTTTAATTCTTGAAATAGACAATAATTATAATCTCTATCAAGATGAATGGAGCAATTTGGCCAATGCAGCACCACCACAAGATTTATTAGAATGGTATTTTATTAATGCTCATTCAAAATTTTTAAATGTTCAGCAATCGGTAGAAAAATTATTAATTGTCAGTGAGAAAGAATTGTATTCTACAGCTTCTAACCTTAAGGATTTGGCAAATCGAGCCACTATGCCCGGTATTATTGCCATTATTGCTGCCTTGGCGTTTACAATTATGTTTAGCTACTTTGTTCATTTGTACTTCATATCTCCAATCATTAAAATAGTTACAGCAGTTAAACAATATAAGAAATCAGGAACAGCTATTAACGTAAAAGTATTTTCGAAAGATGAAATGGCAGAATTGGCTGAGGGAGTTAATTATTTAAGTTCACAAATAAAAAAGGTTAGTTAAGAACTAATGAGACCTCAAATAATTTTGTGGTATACAGGTCTTGTTCTTGTCCTGAACTCTGTGTTTTTATTTGTATCCACTATAATATCTTTAATATACTTTGATTCAGCTTTATTTCCACTAGCTTATAGTACCATAATTGTTTTTCTATTTGGAATATTTCCAATCATATTTGTTACACATAGCGGAGAAATATCCAATAAGGAAGGCTTAGTAATATTAATAATGGGATGGCTGTTATCTTGCCTCTTTGGTACAATACCATACGTATTATGGGGTGGAGAATTCTCATTTACAAATGCTTGGTTTGAGAGCGTATCAGGTTTTACAACAACCGGCTCATCAATCCTAACTAATGTAGAATCACTTCCTCATGGATTACTTTTTTGGAGATCTTCAACTCATTGGATTGGTGGGATGGGTATAATTGTATTTGTATTAGCAGTCCTCCCAACAATTGGAATTGCAGGAATGACCTTATATCGTTCCGAAGTCTCACATCTCACTATGGAGAAATTAAGTTTTAATACAAAAAAAGCTGTAAAAGTATTAATAAGTGTTTATGTTGGACTTACTGCCGTCGAGGCATTTCTCCTTATTCTTGGAGGTATGAGTATTTTTGATTCCGTTACACATTCATTTGCTACCATTGCGACAGGTGGTTTCTCAGTAAAAAATGAAAGTATTGCTCACTATGATAATCTGTATTTTGAAATGGTCATCACAGCGTTCATGATCGTTGCGGGAGTGCATTTCGGATTGCTTTATAAGACAATATCAAATCGTTTTAGACATTTAGAGCGTGCTGGTGTAGTAAAATATTATTTAGCAATATTATTTGTGGGAGTTGTTATAACAACAATTTATACTCGATTTTCCGGACCATTTGATAATTTTTGGAGTTCTTTAAGGTATGCTACTTTTCAAATAGTTTCAATTGGAACATCAACAGGGTTTGCTACGTCTGATACTAATATGTGGCCTCCGGTAGCAAAAGTGTTAATAATATTCTTTACTTTTCAATGTGCTTGTGCTGGAAGTACATCGGGTGGCATTAAAGTTGATAGAATGATATTATTTGGAAAAACTATAGTTAAAAAGACTAGGCAATTACTTCATCCACACGCCATAATACCGGTTAATCTCGATGGTAAGGAAATTACTCCCAATGCTCTTGAAATGAGCGTTTTATATGTTTCTTTATATATTTTCATTGTTTTTATTTCTACACTGCTAGTAACCCTCGCAGGAGTAAATTCTACAGAAGCGTTTACGGGTTCAGCTGCAGCAATGGGAAATGTTGGTCCTGGCTTAGGTGCGGTAGGTTCTATGGGTAATTATAGTAC
>JBHPEE010000075.1:0-8174 GCA_042577295.1 Fidelibacterota bacterium
GGGATAATGAAACGCGGAATTTTTGATTATAAAAAAATAAATAATGCCTGGAAACTAATTAATCATTCAAATGATTATTCTCTATTGTGGAGTTGGTTTAGTTTTGAACTTTGGGCACAGGTTTTTATTGATAAATCAATGAAAGTATGATTTATTGATGTCTATGTTAGAACACAGAAATATTTTGTGCCTCATATAAGATTATATAAATTATAATCGATTTTAATCATAACAATATCTGTTTAATAAAAAATCAACTTCTCTTAAACATGTTGTAAAACTTTCTACCAATAGTCCGAACAATCTTAGGTTTTAAGATTCCCCTAATTATCTTTGATTTATATCAAAATTTGCCTCGGGACGGTAGTATTTATATTCATTATATTGATTCGCTGCTTTGTGTTTGATAAAATAATCCTTCGCGGGCATTTTTGGTAAGAAATGGTTGTATATGTTTTTGCCTTTTATTGGAATTTTTGCGTAAAAATTAATCAAATGTGGTTTACTAATTTTATATGCCAGATCGTAAAACCGAAAATACCCGCCCATTAATTCGTCGGAACCTTCACCACTTAACAGAACTGTTACAAATTCTGACGATCCCTCAGAAAGTCTCTTAATGCCAACTGCTTGTGGGATAGGGATTGGTACATCCATATGCCAGGCGGCTGAAACCACGTTTTTAACAAAATATTCCGGTGTTAAATCGAACTTGTGCGCTCTAGTTTTTGTATTATTAATTACTTGATCAATATATTTTTCTTCTGAATATTTTTCATTTTCAAAGATAATTGAAAAAGTATCCAAAAAGGCATTAAAATATTGCCGGGCGTATGTGGTAACCAATGAAGAATCTATTCCACCCGATAGCTGACAACCCACTTTAACATCACTAATAAGTTGTGATATAACGCTCGATTTTATTGCACTCTCCAACTTTTCAAGGGCATCTTTTTTAGAAAGGGAACCATATGTATGAAGTTTAGGTTCCCAATACTTAATCAATCTTTCTCCATATGTCGATATTTCTAAATAATGGCCGGGAGGCATTTGAGAAACTCCCTTGAATACTGTACGATCGTGCGCACAATATTTAAAATACAAGTATTCATCAATATGACTTTTGTCAATTTCTCCTTCAAATTCCGGATGTGAAAGGAAAGATTTTATCTCGGATCCAAATAGTATAGTATTTCTATTTTTATACCAATACATTGGTTTTATTCCGGCATGGTCGCACGCCAGAAATACTTTTTGGAGTTCTAAATCAACAATACAAAACGCAAACATGCCATTTGTCAGCTCAAGCATTTTTTCAATACCGTACTGCTGGTAAAGATATAAAAGAATTTCTGTATCAGTTCTACTCTTAAAAACGAATCCTTTTTTCTTTAATTCACTCTTAAATTGAAACGCATTATATGTTTCACCGTTGTAGGCAATTACTACCTTCTCATTTTGTGAAATCATGGGTTGATGTCCATTAATAGACAAATCCAGAATTGACAGCCGATTGAATCCAATTCCTCCATGAAAGGATTTTAAATCTGTCGTACCATTTAGAATATTAATCGGGGATATTTTATTTTTTTTAAAAGAAAAACCCACGAATCCCTGGTCATCGGGTCCTCGGTGCTTTTGTGCATCAGACATATTTTTTAAAACCTCGAAATCGACAGGTTGAAAATTAAGATTTAATATTCCGGCTATTCCGCACATTTTAGGTTACCTTTCACAATTAAACTTTACAAAATAATTGTACCCTTTGGAAAAGTTATTATTCAGAAAATAATAATAAATATTAATTTACCTATATGCGTTCACTAGACATTTACTGCAATGATTCTAAACATAGCAATGATAGCTTAGTAAGAAGCTGTACTATTGAAGCTAAGGATGGTGAGCGGATAATTTCATCCAAGGTCTTGAAATACGAACTACCCTCCTCGATCCAAGTACCTGACGATAATGACGCTGAAGCTTATATTATTGCTACTATCCTTCTAGCCATGGCTGAAAACAGAACTTTAAAGGTTCATGGCTCTGTATCAAGAACCCTGCTCTCAAATCTAACTGAATTCAGAGATGCCTGGAATTGCTGGTTACCTGATGTATATCATAATATTGATTTTGAAGCCACAACCATTGATGATTCAGTAGAAACTAAAAACAACCGTGCTATTGCGGCTTTTAGCGGCGGTTTAGATTCTACCTTTACTGTTTGGCGGAATACGCAAAAACTAGCCGGATATCGCTCACAGGATATTAAAGCATGTATAATGGTCCATGGCTTTGACATATTTAAAGAAAATGAATATATGAGTGCTTTCAATCAGGCTCAAGATACGCTTAATGATGTAAGTATCCCCCTATACCCTATTCGAACCAATTATAGATCAATTATAGAATTAGATTGGAATCATACGCATGGAACGGCACTCGTATCATGCCTGAATATTTTTAAAAAATTATATTCCACAGGTATTATAGCAGGGACATATAATTATAAATTGAATTATTATCATTATGGGTCAAATCCGATTACCGATCCATTGCTTTCAAGTTCGACATTAAAAATTTTACATGACGGAGCAAAATTTACTAGAGATCAAAAAATATTGACGGTCTCTAAATGGAAGAAAAGTGCCAATAATTTACGGGTTTGCTATTCAGGCAAACAACAACACCTTAATTGCGGCAAATGTGGTAAATGCATTCATACAAGATTAATTTTTACTGTTAATGGTCTGGAGATACCAGAAAGTATGCCTGAAATGAAGAATGGACAAGCAATACGAAAAGTATTCCTTCCCTCAATAAATCTGGAAAATGGTTATAAGCGAGATTTCAAAATAGCCAAGATCAATAATATAAGAGTAAGTTTTAAATGGTCTTATTATTATATGATATATAAATCAAAGATTTTTAGAGGGATATTAAAACCTAAAATTGTTCGTAGGATTGGCAGAAATTTAATCAATATTTTCAACAGAATAAAATAAACTTCATTGCAGGTTTTAAATTGTAATAAAATCTTTTAATCATTGTCTATATCCTTTTGGCTATTTAATCTATCCCAAGTCTCTCTTATTTTAACAGGCTAATCGCTCCAATTTGTTCTGACGGGCTACACATACCTGTATTAACTTGTTGTCCATGCGAGCCAGTTCCCTGCCAGGTAAATTCGTGCCAACCCGGTCCGTTTTCTTCAATTTTATGATCAACAACTCATCTTCCCGTCATGTAATATATCGCAACATCTATTGATTATGTGGTTGGCATTCCATAGCGGATGGGTGTAGTTAGGTTAATTAGAGCCCGATACCCTACCTATAATGCTTTCGGCTTGAGTGCTAACAGATTCTGGATAAATAAATGAAAAATACACTAAACTTAAACCAAACAATAAAAGACACTATTTTAACATTTCCCCCGCTCCCCCATGCTGTATATCTAACTTCTTTTGATTAAATTTAATTACCGCTCACCAGTAATTATGTTGAACTTAATTTCTAAAAAAGGTTAAAGGGCATCACAATCTACTTCAATCAGGTGGTAATCCATTTTAAAGTAAGGAGTCATTGGATAAAACATTTCAGTCTATCCTATTTGCTTATAAGGAATTTCCTAATATCTAATAAGTAAAATTGTTTAATATTTAATTAAAACGACAGATTAACCTTCCTTAAATTTATAATATAGATTATGAAGAATGTTGCATTAATTGGTATTGGTAAGATGGGTTTATCTCATCTTGCAATCGCAAATAACACAAGCGATATTAAAATTGTAGCTATCTGTGATACTTCACTTAAGATTCTTAGATTAATAAATAAATATTGGTATATCAAATCCTTTACTGATTATAAAACAATGATCAAAGAAGTTGATATTGATGCTATTTTAATATGTACTCCAAATTCAACACATTTCTCTATCGCAAAATACTGTATTAAGCGTGGAAAATGTATTTTTATTGAAAAACCATTATCAACAAAATACATCAACAGCAAAGAACTTATTAGTTTAACTCAGCAATTCAATGTTAAAGGGCAGGTGGGTTACACTAATAGATTTAATATTATTTTTCAATACTTGAAAAAAATATTAGATCAAGGTGTAATCGGCAAAATTAATAGTTATCATAATCAGATGATTGGTGGTGTCATTATAAAAGAAAATTCTGATGGATGGCGAAATGACTATTCAAAAGGTGGTGGCTGTCTGTTTGACTATGGTTCGCACTGCTTTGATTTATCAATATACCTATTCGGAGAAGATGTTAAAGTAATTTCTTCATCTTTAGAAAAAATGTTTTCTTCACGGGTATATGACACTGTATCTGCAAAATTCATTCATAATAATTCGGTCATAGGTATCAATTATATTAACTGGTCAGATAGGGGTGTCAGAAAAGCAAATAATTCAATAAAAATAGAAGGGACGAAAGGATTAATAAAATCTAATAAACAAGAAATAACCATAGAATTGAAAAAAGAACGACCTGATTTATCTTTAATAAAGGGATTAAACAAAATATACGTAACCGATATACCTATAAAAATTGATTATTATCTAAGAGGAGAGGATTATTCTATGCAAATGATAGAATTCTCTAAATTAATAAATAATAAGATCGAATCATCAACTTCAAACTTAGAAAGTGCAAGTATAGCAGATAAATGCATTGATGCAATAATTCGACAAAATAATATAAATATTTCATGTTAGATAAAATAATTTTCGGCGACAATCAATTCTTAGGAATTAATCATAGATCTCTAAATAAATCTAAATCACAGGAGACAAAATTTGATAAAGTTGATGACATATATAAAACATTAGAATATGTTAACAGCATAGGCATTAAAAGTTTTATGTTTACGACCCATAATCAATTTGAACCTGTGTTAAAGATGATTAAAAATAATACCACTTTCACCGATTTTAAATTGATTCCTTGTATTCCATATGGCCATAAATATGCAGATGCAATGGTTGAATTGGGAATGCTTGGAACTGTAAGAAAATTTTTACCAAGAAACCCTTTTACCACAGGATTACGTGGTTTAAAAACATTGTTACTAAATGATCCAGTTCCCACAATGAAACTACTAATAGATTCAGAAATGAAAATGTTAAAAGGAATGAATGTGCAGGCGATTTTCATTCAAAATGCAGTTACAGATTTATTATTAGGACTAAATATGAGTAATATATTTATTGATTATATTAATTATGTTGTGGATAAATATAATATCAAAGTCGGTTTTATCACAATGAACTTCGCAAAATTACATCATACCTTAATCGACACATTAAAAGTTAGAAGACCACTAATTTGTTCAAATATTAATAAAATTGGTTTTAGAATGAATCCCAGTCAAGAAGTTGTAGAAAATATTTTATCAAAAAACACTAGCGACAATATAGCAATGTCTATATTCGCTTCAGGTGCTATTAAACCTGAAAAAGCAGTTGATTATTTAAATAAAACCAAGGGTGTAAATTCAGTATTGTTTGGTGCCTCAACTAGAGAACATATCTATGAAACTAAAAAACTATTGGATGATTATCTAGCTAATTGATAATAAATAAAGTTATCATATACAATGAAAGAATCATCACTTAATGGTATTTCCTTCCACTCAGTTGAGACCGATGAATTAGTAAAAATACTGGATAGTAATATAAAAGGACAACGAAAGCCAAAGCATATTGCAATTACGAATACAGAGTCTATGTACTTCGCAAATAAGTATTCTGATCATAAAAAATATTTACTAGAAGCTGCAATATCATTATGTGACGGAGTTGCCATTACTTTGGCGGGAAAAATATTTAATACAAAAATTAAAAGATACCATGGCCCTGATTTTATACTTGATGTTATAAGATTGGGACAAGAAAAAGCATGGAAGCACTATTTTTTGGGCAGTACAAAAGTAGTAAACGATGACCTGATTAATTACTTTAAAAAGACTTTCCAAAAAGTTAAGATAGTTGGTTCTTATTGTCCGCCTTTTAGAGACTTGACAAGAAACGAAGAGAACGAAATGATATCTGATATTAATCAATCGAGACCTGATTTTCTATGGGTAGGCTTAGGATTACCTAAACAAGAAAAATGGATTGCTTATTATAAAAACAAACTAGATGTGCCATGGAATATAGGGGTAGGAGCAGCCTTTGATTTTCATGCCGGATTTAAACACAGACCACCAAAATTGATTCAAACTTCAGGACTTGAATGGCTTTTTCGTATGATAAAGGAACCACGGATGATACCTCGAAATATTAGAAGCCTCTATCAATTTTTATTTATAATCTTGTCTAATATATTTGTCAAACGTTCCTCAAAATGATTTATTGTAAAATTATCCAAATACTTTTTTCTACCAGTTTTACCCATCCGGTTTCGTAAGTCCTTGTCTTTAATAAGTATTTCTAGTTTATTTGCCAATTCTATCGGATCATTTTTCTTAATTAAAAATCCGGTTTGACCATCTTTCACCATATCAGGTATTCCACCTTCATAAACTGAGACAACCGGCAATGAAAATTGCATTGCTTCGAGCAATACAAGACCGAAACATTCATTTAATGTAGGAAAGGCAAATACATCCGCAGAAATATAATAGTCATATTTATCACTATTATACAATGGTCCTATGTAACAAATATATTTTTCTAATGCATTTGTTTTTATATAGTCTTTTAATTCTATTTTAGAGACGTCTCCTTCATCACCTATAATATTACACATAAACATTATTTTTCTTTCTTTGAGTATTTTGCATGCTTCAAGTAAAATATATATTCCTTTTTCTTTCATCAAGTTTGAAAGGAATAGAATTCTTGTTGTATCCTTACTAAAACTTTGATTTTTTTGATTATTATCAATTTTTATTGTTGGTATACCATTTGGGCAAATATGAACATTGTTCAAATAAACGTATTTATTTATATCGGAATATAATTTATAAGATAGGAGAATTACTTCTGCATTTTTGAATACAATTTTATAAAGGAAGTTATCAAGCATTTTATCTTGTCGATTAGCTACCCCTTTATTGTGCAAATGGTAGACTAACTTACATCCAAGAATCTTAGTGATACAAACTACAAATATATCTTTATAAAATCCGAATCCCTCAGAAGTAAGAGTCATATAAACAAGCGTTGGTTTAAATCGAATAATGCAATATATAGTTCTATTTAACAGCAATAAATATCTTAATATTTTATGTAGACTAATTTTGCCACCATCAGTTAAAGATAGGGCAGTACCTAATTTTAAGTATTTACATTTAAATCTTTTGTTAATGAATTCACTTTCACGAATAAATTGACCAACAATCGCAGCACCATGAATAGGTGGAGGGTAATGTAATATAAACAATATTTTTTTCATCTTGTGATTACATTATTATTATCTTTAGTTTATCTATTATTACTACTACTATTATTTATTAAACATAATGAAGATTTAATCAACACTTATAAATATATTTTCTGTAGGCGTTTCCTATTTAGGATTTCTATAATTCTTTAAAAATATTTTTTCAATTATTTCATTTTTTCCCTATTAAATTGTATTTCAAATTATTTGTTTCTATACAAAAGTTTATTCCACTTAAAAACATTATAATGTTTAGAAAAATAGACTACAATCAAGCAATCGGATAAACAATACTTATTCGTTAATTAATGAATCATAAAGAAAATTGTATTGTTCTATAAACCTCTTTACTGAAAAACTACGTTTTGCTTTTTCTTTGGCACGTTTTGCTAATTTTATTGATTCATCTTGATTGTTCAATAAATAAGTTATTTTTTCAGACCATAAATCGGCATCAAATGGATTAATCAAAATTCCAGAGTATCCGTCATCAATAAGTTCTGGTAAAGCTCCAATGTTTGATGCAATTATAGGTTTTCCAGCATGCATTGCTTCAACAACAGCAATTCCAAATCCTTCATCATATGAAGGGTGGACAAAAATATCACAGGAATCTAGGAGTTTACCTATGTTTAATTGATTACCCAGGAGTATGACATTGTTATCCAATGAATATTTTTTTATTAACTTCTGTAACTTGTTCTTATATTTTCCATCGCCTGCCACATATAAATGTATATTTATTTTTTCACCTTTTTTAACAAGAATATTC
>JBHPEE010000076.1:0-7980 GCA_042577295.1 Fidelibacterota bacterium
AAATTTTTAAAAAATATTTACGAAAATTTGTAATTATACTATAATAATCGCCATTGTGGATGCACTTTCTATGGACACAAGTGGACAGTAATGGACAATAGTGTAGCACACTTGTAAAACTGCTCCTCGTAGAACACTGTCTTCACACGGCAGAGGTCAGCAGTTCGAACCCGATATCGCCCACCCTCTATAAACTCCGTTTGACGACGTGGTTTTTTGTTTTTATAAAGTTTGATGATTAGGTCAAACGAAGTCAAATAACACCACATTATGGATACGTTTTCTGTGGATTTCTACACCTAATTAGTACCGAAAACGTTCAATAACACAAGTATTGAGATTTTGATTTTGCGATGAGTTTTGGTAAATACATTATATCCAGAAATAATTCTTCAGACTGTTAAATATTACTCTATAACTTCACAATAGTTAGGAGAGCTCATTTACATTCACTAGGGGGTTACAAATAATGAATTCAAATAGAAAAACTGCAATATATGCGGGCATATTTATTATTATGGGAATGGTTGCAGGCGTGCTTAGTGTTCTTCCTGAAGTAGAAGGTTCAAACTATCTTTCTGAAGTTTCGGCAAATCAAATTAAAGTGCTCATAGGGGCCTTTTTTCAATTCACTCTAGTTCCCATATACATCGGATTTGCACTATTATTATATCCCATATTAAAAAAATACAATGAAAGCCTCGCTATTGGATTTGTTAGTTTTAGAATAATTGCAGGAATATTTCAATTGATTGGCGTAATCCTGTTACCAATATTTATATTATTAAGTCAGGAATTTTTAAAATCCTCAACTACAGACTTGTCATATTTTCAACTTTTTGGAGATGTATTAAAATTAGGACGTGATCTATCAAACCATGTAGGAATGATGTTGGCAACAGGTTTAGGCAACCTAATTCTATTTTATATATTCTATAAAACGAAACTAATCCCTAGATGGCTATCAAGCTGGGGTTTTATTGGAAACACCTTAGCAATGCTAGCAAGTTTTTTAATATTGTTCCGTATTATTGATGTTATTGCACCTCACTTTATTTTTTTAACTATACCATTAGTACTTCAAGAAATTGTTCTAGCAATTTGGCTAATTGCTAAGGGATTCAATTCATCAACAGTTGCATAATTTGTCCCAAAAACGTATCCCAAAACAAAAGGCCTGATTAGAGTGTACCAAAAACGGTGGTTTTTGAAACTGCAAAATAAGCAGACTACAATCATAATCACTATGACCAATATCTATAAAGTAACAAGATAAACAGACCTTCTAAGCTATTATTATTATTGTTTTTATATTCTACTATAAGCTGTATACTCCGCAACAGATAGTAAAGGTTAATATGATATTAACCTCTATTTGTATTAACCAAAAGGAGTTAGTGTATATGAAAAAATTACTTTTTCATTCATTGACCGGTTCAGACAATCCAACACGCGCTAGTTTTCCGTTTCTTCAGGCAGTAGCTAATAAGGAACGTGGAGATGATGTATCTATTGCGTTGGGTGGTGATGCTGTGGTTATGATACAAGACAGTATTATAAAATCAGTAATGCCCTTAGGATGGCCACCTTTGAAAGATACCTTTGCAAAAGTTCTTGAGTATAAAATACCCATCTATATATGAGGTGGTTGCTCAGTGGCTCGTGGAGTCACAGAAGATGACATCAAGGACAAAAATGCAAAGTTTATTAATTTTCAAGATTCAGCAGAAGCATACGCTACGGCTGACCAGGTGTTTGTCTTTTAATAAAGAACCGTTTAAAAACTATAAATAGCCATCATTAATAGCAACGATGGCTATTTATTTAATTGTATTAATTTGATTATATAATAATTAAGGGAAAAGATATTATGACTAAAGTTGCAATTATACAGAAAGCACCAGTATTTCTTGATAAAAAGAAAACAATAGAATCTGCTGTTTCTCAAATTGAAGAAGCCGTTAGTAAAAATGCAAATCTAATTGTGTTTCCTGAGACATATATACCAGGCTATCCAGTTTGGATTTGGCGTATGCGACCAGGTTCTGATAGTAAATTGTATGAACAAATTCACTCACGGCTCCTAGATAACTCGGTAAATCTTGAGTCAGATGATCTAAAACCACTTTATGATGCTGCAAAAAAATACAAAGTGACAATTGTTTGCGGAATTAATGAAAAAGATAACAAACTAAGTCAATCAACTATTTATAATACAGTTGTTACAATTGGACCTGATGGAACAATATTAAACCGACATCGCAAATTGATGCCCACCAATCCTGAGCGTATGGTTTGGGGATTCGGAGATGCCTCGGGTCTGAAAGTAATTGATACACCAGTTGGTAGACTTGGTACACTGATTTGTTGGGAAAATTTTATGCCATTAGCAAGATATACTTTATATGGACAAGGTGTCGAAATATATATTGCTCCAACATACGATAGTGGTGATGGATGGGTAGGTACAATGCAGCATATTGCCCGTGAAGCTCGTTGTTGGGTTGTTGGGAGTGGTACAGCATTAAAAGCGTGTGATATTCCTAATGATTTTCCTGGTAAAGATAAGTTGTATCCTAAACCCGATGAATGGGTGAATACAGGTGATTCGGTCGTAGTTGCACCTGGTGGAGAAATTGTAGCAGGACCGTTGCGTGAAGCACAGGATATTTTATATTCTGACATAGATGTTAGTAAAGTTGGAATTGCCAAAAGAACACTTGATATTGTTGGCCATTATTCCCGACCTGATATATTTGAATTACAAGTAAATACCAAACCACAAAGTCCGATAAAATTTGATTAAATATGTTTTAAAAGGAAAGTAAATGAGAGAAATAGTAACAGAAATTTCGATAAACGCAACACCAAACAAAGTTTGGAATGTTTTAACAAATTTTTATAAACATCCAGAATGGAATCCATTTATTACGGCCATTTCAGGTAATAAAAATGTAGGGGAACAAATAATAGTAAGAATGCGACCACCGGAAAGTAAAGGCATGACTTTAAAACCTGTGATTTCAAAGTTTGAAAAGAATAAAGAATTTCGCTGGAAAGGAAAATTGTTTTTCAAGGGTCTGTTTGATGGTGAACATTATTTTAAATTATCTGATAATAAAAATGGAACAACAACATTTATACATGGAGAATATTTTAGTGGTGTATTGGTTGGTCTATTAAGAAAAACTTTAAAAAATACTGAGGTTGGATTTGAATTGATGAACATTGCTCTAAAAAAAGAGAGTGAGAAATAAATTCTCACATTTATTGTTTTCTTTGCCCTAAAAAGTCATATAACCACAATCAATTATCCCAAAAACGTGTCTCAAAACAAACAGTTTAATTTGAGTGTTCCAAAAACACTGGGTTTTAGATTAGTAAACTATTTAATAATAATTATTGTTTAAGTTTTTCAATTTCTTTTTCAACCTCACCTATTACCGATTCAGTTATATTATGTAATCTTGATTGCAAGTAACTAAAATTAGAGTACAAATTGATTGAAGAATATATAACCTGTATCAATTGTGGATGATTCTTTAGCTTATTATAATCTTTGGGTACTAAAGAATTAGCTTCCAAGTATGTAAATTCAGAAGTATGAATTGGTTCAATATTCCTCGCATAATGATCTACCAAATATTGATCCTCATACGTTTTATACAAAACAAATTCATATCCATAGAGTTTAGAAATTGATAACCTTAATGAATCATTAGATACAATGTCCATACCGATTTGTTTGAGATTATCATATGTTGTCTGATTCATTGTGAAGGCTACATAAGCACCTAAATTGTAAAAATGATAATTCAAAGAATCGTTATAAGGTAATAAATTTTCTATGTGGTTCTTTATTATTTCATTTGATCTAATGGATTCTTTTAATACATCAAGATTATCTTGAATCTCTCTCATATTTTGAATTAAATCCGAATGTAACTCATTAAGAATCTTTAATTCTTTAACCTTCAATTTTCTGGTTTCATTCCAATTATTGATTTGTACAGCAATAAGAATTCCAATTACAACTAATACTATTTCACCAATAGCATAAAATAGATATTTCTTGAGATTCTTTTTTTCTATCAGATTGCGTCTAATTGTTTTTAAGAAGTGAATCATAATGCTACTCCCAATTACAATTCAATTTACAAAAGAATCGACATTGTGGATACACTTTCTGTAGATGCAAGAGATTAAAATATTAACTTTCTCCTCGACAATTTTATTGATAGCGCTGTTTTCACACGGCAGAGGTCGGCAGTTCAAGCCTGCTTATGCCCGACTAATAAAAAAGATGCTTGTAATATTCTCAATAAGTGAGAAGTTCTGACTGTTAACTTCTTATAAAATAATGAGGATAGCTAGGCGAACGATTTTGAAAAGTTAAAACAGAATCTTTTTTAATTACACCTTCATCGATATTAATAGCCTTTTGAATTGTAGGATTTTTCATCCAACTTTTATGACCTGCCAAAATTGTTGGTAAATAAACAATTAGTGCTGCAGATATTGACCTTGAAGCACTTTCCCACAAGTAACTTGGGGTATGATCAACTGCATAATAGTCGATGTTATCGATCCTCAGAATTGGGTTTTTAAAAGTTGTAGGTTTAGCAAAATAGAATCCCATACCTTCATCGCAACTAACATCAATAATTAAACTTCCTGGTTTTAAAACAGCTTTCTCTTCTTCAATCACAAAATTGATAGGATTGTCTGTATCCTGATATGTGCCATTAATAATGATTTCGGATTCACTAATTAAATTGGATAAAGGTTGAACTGTTCCATCATGTTCTATAGTTACCATTCTAGGCTCACCATTTTTCCCCTCACGGATACGAACATAATCAACATCTAAAACTTCTTCACGTACTTCATGATCAGGCCTTTGTATACAAATTGTTATATCTCTGAAACCATGAGCTTTTAGAGCATAAATAGCTCCGCGACTAACTGCACCAAAGCTAAAAATAATTACTTTGCGTTGGTTACCATAATGACCATCAATACCCCTTAATTGCAATGCATGAATAACTGCGCAATAACCTGCCATTTCATTATTCTTATAAAACGTATGTCTGCCTATTTGACCATCTGGAGACCAAATGAACATATCTTCAAATGCAATTAGTGTTAATTTTCTATCTATTGCAGTTTGTGTAATGTCGCCTTGCTGCGCGCAATGAGGATAACCCCAAATGAATCCTCCTTCACGTATTTCTTTCAAATCTGCTAATACCGGTTTCGCAATAATAACCGAGCCTATCTCAGCCAATAATTCATGACGAGAAGCAACTCCTCCAGTTTGAGAAACAAAAAAATCATCATCCAGCCCAAAGGGTGAACCATATCCCTTTTCAAAAATTAATTGTTTCCTAATACGCTCAGGCAAACGTGATAGATGATCTGGATGAATTGGCACACGTTTTTCATCTTCTTTTCTTGAAGTTCCAATAACTCCTAAGGTTAGATTTTTCATGAGCTCTCCTTTTCTAGTATTGTTATAAAACAAATTATTGTCGGCCCGACTATCAGTAATTCAACGAGAAATCTTTTGCTGTAGTGAAAGATTATTATTGCAGCAGCAAAATGGAGTAATGACTAATTGAAATCAAAAATGGTATAAACCAGATGCAAAGGTACTCAATTTTTCTAAGAGATACATGCATTAAATATTTGATAATAAAATAGTTAAGAAAAAACTAGTCTATAACATTGGGTCATAAAGCATACAGGTTTTAGTGGTAACTTCGTCAGTTCGTTTCTATTAGTGTAGATAAGAATTAATTGATAAAATATTATATATAATTTATGATGAAAAGTGGAGACCAGGGACCACTAAAATAAACGGGGCGAAATCGAAAAGCCTAATGAGTAGAAAAATAAAAAAGAAACAATAAAATGGAAGAAAAAATTACATTTGCAGGAAATTTTCTAAACAAGATAATAAATTTTGGTTTTGAATATAGTCCTAAAATAATTGGAGGTATAATAGTTCTTCTAATTGGTTTGTGGATTACAAAATTAATTACTAAAAGTGTCGGAAAAGCATTAACAAAATCAAAATTAGATCAGTCCCTTGTCCCGTTTTTAAAAAGTTTGACAAACATAATATTAAGAATTTTAGTGATCATTACCGTAATGGGGATGATTGGAATTCAAATGACATCATTTATTGCAATTATTGGTGCCGCTGGTTTAGCAGTTGGCTTGGCATTATCTGGGACACTTCAGAATTTTGCAGGAGGAGTAATTATTTTGATCCTTAAACCCTTCAAAGTCGGGGATTATATTGAAGCTCAAGGTTTTATAGGAACCGTAAAGGAGATTAGTATTTTCGCAACTATGTTGAACACAGTAGATAAGAAATTAGTAATAATCCCAAATGGACCACTCTCAACCGGTTCAATTACCAATTATTCTGCCGAACCAAAACGAAGAGTAGATTGGAAATTTGGAATGGCTTATGGTGATGATGTTGAAAATTTTAAAAAAGCAATTAATGATTTTTTTGCTGAGGACACAAGAATTTTAAAGGAACCAGCAAGCTTTATCGGTCTTTCCGAACTTGGTGATAGTTCTGTTAATTTCACTGTTAGAGCATGGGTTAACAGTGTAGATTACATGGATGTATTTTTTGATATTAATGAGAAAGTTTATAAAAAATTCGGAGACTATAAACTCAATATCCCTTTCCCTCAAATGGATGTTCATCTTCATGATAAAAAATAATCGGTTTTAATTGCCAAAAATACCCACATTGTGGATACACTTTATCGGGTACAGATTGGTTGGCAGGATTAAGGTAGTATAAAATAGACTATTATTTGTTACATAATTCATATACCTTAAAAAACTCTTTTATCTCATTATTAGTTAATCTAATAAATATTGAAGGATAATACCATTTAGAGCTACTATTCAGTTACGGTAAACCAACGAATTCCGTAAATATCTGCTGTAGGAGACTAATGCAGATACATTTTCATTATAGAGGGGACAGAAAAGACTTTCCTATTTGTGCATCGTATCTACAAAAATTTCCGCACAATACTTCATTAACAAACAGGAGGTACTTCATGATAAATGAACAAAACAGATTAATTCATTTTGTTTTCGTATTAATAATATTATTAAATGCATCTCTGCTAATGGCGCAAGAACTGCTGGTTAAAGACCGACTGGAAATATCACGCGATAGTTTATTAACAGTCGCTCAAACTATTATTGATTCTGCACAATGCCGTATTTTTATCACAGTTGATGAAAATGGAAAACCTCAAGCAAGAACAATGTCAGTGTTCCCGCCTGAAGAGAATATGGTCATTTGGCTTGGTACTAGCACAAGGAGTCGGAAAATAAAACAGATTAAAAATAACCCCAATGTGATGGTATATTATTATGACACAAAAGGATTGAGTTATGTATCTGTCGCAGGTCAGGCTTGTATTGTTAATGATCCTGAAAAAAAGGCTCATTATTGGAGAAATGGCTGGACGCGATACTATCCTGATCCTGAAAAAGATTATATCCTAATTAAAGTGACACCTGAAAGAATGGAGATTTGCAGTTTTAAATATAAATTATTCTGGGATTCAGAAGGACAACCCGCCTTCATTGAATTTTAACCATATATGTTGAGGGTGTTTATTATTCATTTCGTAGCAATGGAAAACCAACTTTTATTAATATTGATAGACCATACCCTAACAATGAGTTCATAATAGTTATATGGGGTAGCGATAGATATAAGTTCAATCCAGTACCCGAAGTAAAATACAAAAATAAGGACTTGTGTGTTACCGGAAGAATCAAAATATATAAGGGTAAGGCTGAAATAATTGTTACTGATCCCGCGCAAATAATAATTAATTAAAAATTAGTTAATTATTCCGGTATATGTACTGTGAACGCCCCTAACACAATGTTAGGGGTTTTGTTTAATAAGGAGTACCCATGAATGATAAA
>JBHPEE010000077.1:0-7908 GCA_042577295.1 Fidelibacterota bacterium
GTTTTGGAATGCGGGGCAGAAGATTTTGAAGTTGAAAACGAAGAATTTATAATAGGGACCGATCCAACTAATTTGATGGAAGTACGTGATAATTTAGAAGCAAAAAATGTCGTAGTCAAATCCTCAGAAATTGAACTAATACCGAAGAATCTTCAGAAAGTAGAAGAAAAAGATGTTGAGAGTGTCATTAATTTGATGGAAGCTTTGGAAGATAATGAAGATATTAAGAATGTCTATGCCAATTTTGATATTGATGAAGATCTCTTAAAAATCTATCAGTAATTTATGATAGTTATTGGCATAGATCCCGGAATTCGTGTAACTGGATTTGGAGTTTTGGATAAAAACAGAAAACTAACTGTGTTGAGTTATGGCACAATTAGTCCACCGGTACAAATATCTATGGCAGAAAGATTAAAATATTTATATTCGGATGCAATGGAAATCATTGAAAAATATAAACCTGATTTACTTGCCATTGAGAGCACTTTTCATCAGAAAAATGTTAAATCTGCCTTGATTTTGGGACAAGCAAAAGGATCAATTCTACTTGCTGCTGCGAACTCTAATATTCCTTGCAAAGAATTTGCACCACGTAAAGTAAAAGCAGCTGTTGTGGGCAACGGTTCCGCAACTAAAGAACAGGTACAGTATATGATACAAAGAATTCTCAAATTAGAATCTTTGCCTAAATCATATGATGTATCTGATGCGTTGGCCATTGCATATTGTGGATTGTCAAATATGGAGTATGGGCTATGATCGAGTCAATTTTAGGAACATTAATTAAAAAAGAACCAACTTTTGCTGTAGTCGATATGAATGGTATTCGATTAAAAATCAGCATTACTGTAGCAACTTTTGAAAAGCTGTCAGCAATTGGAAAATCTGTGGAATTAATGACTTATTTGCATGTAAGGGAGGATATACTAGATTTATACGGTTTTGCCGATGATATTGAAAGGGATGTGTTTTTAAAGTTAATTAGCGTCAGTGGAATAGGTCCGCGTTCTGGTATTACAATTTTATCTGGTGCAACACCTCAGGATTTTAAAAAACGGATTATTGCTGAAGATGTAAAATCACTAACGGTTATTCCCGGAATCGGTCCAAAGACCGCTAAGCGAATCATCCTTGAACTAAAAGAAAAATTTGTTGATGAGGATGTTGATATTTCGAATTTATTTGGTGTTGAGAAGACGAGTGATGAAATCAAAGACGTGGTTCAGGCCTTGCTATCGCTTGGATATAAGCGCGGACAGATAAATGAAGCGTTAAAAAAGGTTAAAGATACCGATGAACTCGAAGGAAGTGTTGAAGTATTAATAAAAAAAGCATTAAGCAAAATGTAATTAGGAGAATTTATGTCAATTATTATACCATTTAAGGGTTTGCATCCAAAGCCGGAATATGCCAAAGATATTGCTTCGCCACCCTACGACGTTTTGAATGCTAAGGAGGCTCGTAAAATCGTAGAAAAAATCCCTAATTCATTTTTACGTGTAAATAAAGCCGAGTTAGAATTTGATGACAGTGTGAGTCCTTATTCGGAGGAAGTATATAAAAGAGGAAAGGATAATTTACAGAGATTATCCGATTTAGGATTTATGACCCGTGATGAAAAACCTTGTTTATATCTGTATCAGATTATTATGAATGGAAAAAGTCAAACGGGTTTAGTAGCATTATCTTCAGTTGAAGAATATGATAATGGTTTGATAAAAAAACATGAACATACACGACCGGAAAAAGTTAGCGACCGGGCGAATCATATTGAATTCTTAGGTGCGCAGGTAGGTCCTATCTTCTCAACTTTTCGTTATGAGGCTGATATTGATAATTTATTTAGTAAAATTGTAAAATCTAATCCGTTTTTCGATTTTGTCGCTGCTGATGAAGTTCAACATAAGTTATGGATTATTAATAAAGAAGAAGATATTACTAATTTACAAAATGCTTTTAAGAAATTACCTCATATGTATATTGCAGATGGACATCATCGTAGTCAATCGGCATCAGAAGTATGCAAAAGGGCAAGACAAAAAAATCCTAAACATACCGGAAGGGAAAGTTATAATTATTTCTTAAATGTAATGTTTCCTGATACAGAGTTGAATATTTTGCCATATAATCGAGTCATTGTGGATTTAAATAAATTAACATTGGCTAAAGTTATTGAAATGGCATCTGAAAAATTCGATATAATATCACAAAGTAGCGAAGTAACGCCAAAGGAGTTACATACTTTTGGTTTATATTGTGAAGGAAAATGGTTTCTATTAAAAGCCAAAGAAGGCACGTATGATCCAAATGATCCTACAGGTTCGATTGATGCAGCAATCTTAGGCAGTAATTTTATTGATCCGATATTTGGTATTAGTGATCCTAAAACCGATAAAAGAATTAATTTTGTGGGCGGCATCCGTGGAACAAAAGAATTGGTTAAACTTGTTGATTCAGAAGAATACAAGATTGCATTCTCATTGTATCCAACATCCATAAAACAATTATTGGATGTAGCCGATGCCGGAAATGTTATGCCACCAAAATCTACTTGGTTTGAACCAAAACTAAGAGATGGAATCGTAGTTAACTTGTTAGATAAATAATATTAATTAATATAAGGAATTAATCCATGTTAATTTTACTATCAGATGCATTTGATTCGGGGTTACCGGATAAATTAAAGAAATTTGGTGAAGTTACCGATGATAAAAGTCGTGTACCTGAAGCCGAAGTAATACTTATCCGCAGTAAAACAAAAGTAACTAAAGAATATATCGATGGCGCAACAAAATTGAAATTGGTCATTCGCGGTGGTGTTGGTTTGGATAATGTAGATTTAGTTTATGCCAAGGAGAAGGGTATCACTGTTCATAATACAGCAGCCGCATCGTCTATTGCAGTAGCAGAGTTGGCGTTCACATTAATGATTTCAATCACTAATCACGTTGCCAAGGCCGATAAATCGATGCACGAAGGCAAGTGGTTAAAGAAAGAAATGAAGCGTACAGAACTGTATCTAAAAACACTTGGAATCATTGGAATGGGACGAATCGGAACGGAACTTGCCAAACGCGCAATTGCCTTTGGTATGAAAGTTGTTGCCTACGATCCGTTTGTTAAATCATCCGGTTTTGCAGAAATGAAACCAACTATGAAAGATGTATTTCAAGTATCCGATTATGTCTCATTGCATTTACCTTTAACTGATGAAACGAAAGGACTTATCAATTCTGAGACGCTTAAAGATTTTAAGGACGGTGCTTATCTAATTAATACCGGGAGAGGAAAAACAATAGTTGAAGATGATGTCGCCGAAGCTCTTAAAAGTGGAAAATTGAAAGCATTTGGCAACGATGTTTGGTACTCTGATCCTCCAGAAAATACCGTTCTAATAGATGCACCAAATGTTACTATGTTACCGCATTTAGGTGCTTCAACGAATGAAAATCTGCTCAGAATTGGTAATATAATTGAGGAATTAATTGCCGATTACACTAAATAATAATTCAGATTAATTAAATAAATACGAGGACTAAAAAATGACTAAACGAGTATATAATTTTAATCCGGGACCATCAACACTCCCGTTAGGTGTGCTAAAAAAATTACAAGCAGATTTACTTAATTTCGAAAATACCGGTATGTCGATAATGGAAATTTCTCATCGGTCTCCGGAATATGATAAAGTACACAATGATGCAATAACCCTAACAAAAGAATTGATGGGATTGGGTGATTCTTACAAAGTGCTATTTGTGGGTGGTGGAGCGTCAACCCAGTTTGCCTATATTCCGATGAATTTCCTGCATAAAGGCCAAGTTGGCGCATATGTTGATACTGGTACTTGGTCAGCGAAAGCTATCAAAGAAGCAAAAATTTTAGGAAAAGAAGTACACCTTGCGGGTTCATCAAAAGATGATGATTATACTTTCATTCCTAGACCGGAAAATATAAATTTCCCTGTTGATGCTGCATATTTACATATTACTACAAATAATACAATCAAAGGAACGCAATTCCATCAATTCCCAGATACAGGTAACGTACCGTTGATTGCTGACATGTCATCAGATATATTATCACATCAAATTGACTTCTCTAAATTTTCGATGATCTACGCCGGTGCTCAGAAAAATTTGGGTCCATCAGGTGTTACGATGATCGTATTGAAAGAAAATATGTTGAATGAAATTGAAGATGGAATACCGACAATGATTGACTATCGCACTCATTCGACTAAGAATTCATTGTTCAACACACCACCAACTTTACCAATTTATATTGTGAAATTGGTACTAGAGTGGATCAAAGATCAAGGTGGACTATCTGTGGTTGAAACTATCAATCGTGCCAAGAAAGATATTATTTACGGTTTACTCGATGAAAATCCGGATTATTTCCGTGCTCCGGTTAGAAAAGATAGCCGTAGTTGGATGAATCTTGTATTTAGATTGCCATCCGAAGAAATGGAACAGAAGTTGATTTCGGAAGCAAAAGCTGTCGGATTTATTGGATTGAAAGGGCATAGAAGCGTGGGTGGTATCCGTGTGTCACTTTATAACGCGATGACACTTGAAGGTGCTGAAAAAGTTGCTGAATTTATCATGAACTTTAGAAAAAATAACTAGTTATAGTGGGGCAGGAAACTGCCCCACTTATTTTTAATAATTATTATAAAAATATGACAGATAAAATAAAACGAACATCACTTTTTTATAAACATGAAGCACTTGGTGCTAAGTTAGTTCCTTTTGCGGGATTTGAAATGCCTCTTCATTACGAGGGAGTGATTAAAGAGCATCTTGCTGTTAGAACAACAGCCGGTGTGTTTGACGTAAGTCACATGGGTGAGTTTATTGTTAAGGGAAAAAATGCTGAAAAATTTCTGAACTTTGTTACTATAAATGATGTAAGCAAAATAGAAATTGGACAAGCCCAATATTCTGCTATGTGTTATGATGACGGCGGAATTATTGACGATCTATTAATTTATCGTTATAAAGACTATTATATGCTAGTTGTCAACGCTGCCAATATTGAAAAAGATTTAAATTGGTTGAAGGAACATTTGTTTGACGGCGTAACAATAGAAAATCGCAGTGATGAAATCGGTTTGATTGCAGTGCAGGGTCCCAAATCAAGAGACATTCTTTCAAAGATTTCAAAGCAAAATATCATTAATTTACCATTTTACTATTTTATTGAAGGAAAAGTTGCGGATTGCGATGGAACTATTGCACGGACTGGTTATACCGGAGAATTAGGATTTGAGATTTACGGAAATAATGATGATATTCCTAAAATTTGGGATGCATTATTTAATATCGGAAAACCGATGGGATTAGTACCAACGGGACTAGCTGCGCGCGATACATTGCGCCTAGAGATGAAATATTGTTTGTATGGGAATGATATTGATTCAACTACCGATCCAAACGAAGCAGGATTGGGTTGGATCACAAAAGTTGATAAAAAGAATTTTATAGGTCGCGAGGCGATTATTGATCGTAAAGAAAAAATGACAAGACGGTTAGTTTGCATTGAAATGCTAGATAAGGCAATACCGCGTCAAGGGTATGAGATTTATGTTAATGATGAAAAAATTGGGTATTTTACCAGCGGCGGTCAATCACCATCATTGCAAAAGGGAATTGGATTAGCTTATATTAATAGCCCACATACGAAATCTGGAACTGAGATTGAGGTTGAAATACGTGGAAAACGGAAAAAAGCAGTCATTGTTAAACCACCGTTTTATAAGTATGGGACATCCCTCAGCTGACATTTTTATACTGGTAGAATATAAATTATGAAAGATAAGAGAATCGAAATTACAGGAATATTATTGATAGCTGTTTCAGTATTTATGCTAATTAGCTTAATAGGTTATAGCCCGTTTGAAGAGCCGAAAATATCGCCTAACATTAAAATCCAAAATCCAATGGGTATACTTGGTATATATTTATCTCATTTCCTAATTAAAATTTCTATCGGTTATGTAACAATATTATTACCAATTTTAGGAATATTTTGGGGTTGGTGGCTTATTGGCAAGAAAAAAGTAAACAAATTAGCAAGAACAACTTTGTATATTTTATTCGGGATGTTTTTAACGTCTATAAGTTTTGGATTGTTTGGTTTGATTAATGCAAAGGAGTCAGTTCATTCTTACTTAACTGCCGGTTTGGCAGGTAATGTTGTTGCCCAATTTTTTGTAGCTTTTTTAGGCAAGATTGGAGCCTCGATTGTTGTAATTGCTGCGTGGATGATATTATTTCGTGGATATTTTTCCTGGAATTATTATGATGCCTTCAACATGTTGATAGGTAATCGATATCGAACTTGGGGAAAGAAACGAAAAGCAAAAAGAGAGAAGGAAAAACATACAAAAAAATTGCTTTCAAAAATAGAAGAACGGAACAAGCAAGAGGTAACCGCCCAAGAAATTGATTTGTTACAAAAACCAGTTGAAACAGAGCAATCAGATATACAGAAACCTAAACAGGAATCGTTTATATCAAAATTTAGATTAAGAGATAAACCAAAAAAGGAAATTAAAATAGCGAAACCGGAAATGCCCCCTACTGAGGATTCAACTGAATTTCCTGGGGCCACATTATTTAGTACGGAGAATATTGAAGTTGGTGAAATTGTCCATGAAAAAGAAGTAATTCTTGACGATCAAGAGGACAGAAAAGCTCCTCGTAAAGAATACCAATTACCATACACTGATTTATTATTAGATCCTGTAGTTAAGGATTATTCAATCAGTAAAGTAGAATTATTAGAAAGAGCTGATTTCCTAGCACAATCATTAGCAACTTTTGGAGTAGATGGGAAAGTTGTAAACGTTTTGCCGGGACCGGTTATCACACTTTTTGAAGTCGAACCAGCCGAAGGGGTTCGCGTTAACAAATTTGTTCAACTATCGGATGATTTAGCGCGTGTGATGGAAGCTAGTAGAGTGAGAGTAATAGCACCAATACCCGGCAAATCATCAGTTGGCATAGAAATTCCAAATCCCAATCCTGAGATGGTTCATTTTAAGTCGGCAATTAATTCCCAAAAGTATGCAAATAGCAAGTCGAAATTAAGCTTAGCTATTGGCAAAACAACAACAGGTGAGATTGAAACATTAGACCTATCTGCGATGCCGCATTTGTTAGTTGCCGGTACTACTGGGTCAGGAAAATCAGTTTGCTTGAATATTATTATTTGCAGCATATTGTATCGGGCAAAACCCGATGAAGTAAAATTTATGATCATTGATCCTAAAAGGGTTGAGATGACACTTTATAAGGCATTGGAAGGTTATCACTTACTAGGTACAGAAGATTTCGATGAATCGATTGTTACCACAACCGAAAATGCTATCCTCGCATTGCGTGCTTTGGAAAAGGAAATGGATCGGCGCTACGATATTTTAGCAGATGCAGTCGTAAGGAATATTGGTGAATACAATGAAAAGATGAAAAAAAACGATAAACCAATTTTGCCTTATATTGTATTAATAGTAGATGAATTAGCTGATCTTATGATGTTAAGTGCCAAAGACGTTGAAACTCCAATTGCTCGTTTAGCGCAATTATCTAGATCAGTTGGAATTCATTTAGTAATAGCTACCCAAAGACCATCAGTTGATGTGATAACAGGTGTGATAAAGGCAAATTTCCCTGCACGTATAGCATTCCAGGTTGCCACTAAAATCGACTCGCGCACAATTCTTGATGGAATGGGTGCTGAAAAATTGATTGGCCGTGGTGATATGTTATATCTACGACCCGGCTCATCGCAACCTGTCCGATTGCATGGTGGATTTATTACGATTGAAGAAATTGAATCGATCATGAATCATATTTCAGCACAACCAAAAAGCGAAAAGTTAAAACTAGCCAGTGCCCG
>JBHPEE010000078.1:0-7652 GCA_042577295.1 Fidelibacterota bacterium
GTATATAATTATAAAGATTTAGAATCAATGTATTTTACTCAAAATGAATTAATTAATAGCAGTGACACATTTTTATTAAGTAAACTACTCAATAAACACTATACGTCAATAATTAATCGTTTGGACGGTATTTTTTCATTTGCATACTATAAGTCAAATGAAAATAAAGTACTACTTGTTGTTGATCCATTAGGTGTTAAGCCATTGTATTATAGAAGAGACAATAATAGAATCTGTTTCAGCTCGGATTTCAAATTATTAATGCAAAATAAATTTACCGAGGACATGTTGGAGCCTATAGGTGTCACATCGTTTTTTGCATTAAGATACTCAACCGGCAGTAAGACAGTAATTAATGGGATACATAAACTTCGTCCCGGAGAATATATTGAAATAGCAAACGAATCCATTAAAAAGACGAAGTATTGGAAGCCTGTATTTGACGTGAACTATAGTAGGAAGAATAATGAATGGTGTGATTTGCTTGATGACGCATTTCAATCAAGCTTGAATGATCAATATGCTAAAAATTTACTATCTGCAGTTATGCTTAGCGGAGGGTTTGATTCATCTAGTTTAGTTGGTGGGTTTAAGCATTTAAAAAAACATATTTCCAGTTTTAGTTGTTATTATAATTATGATAAACAAATAACTTTACCAACAGAAAATCATAATTTCAGCGTTGTTAATCATACCACTGATGAATCACAATTTGCTGAACAAGTATTTAGACGCTTTGATACAAATCATTTTAGCTACCAGATAACTATTGATGATTTGTATAAATTTAGTTCTCATATTATTAATATGGGCGAACCAATGGCAAGCATTGATGCGTTTGGTCACTTCTGCTTAGCCTCACAAATACCAAATGAATATAAAGTGGTATATAGTGGCGTTGGAAATGACGAGCTTTATGGTGGGTACACTGATATATATTTTGGCAAACATGGTTACTTATTAAATCGGGAAATGGGTGGAATAGATTATATAAGATCACTGTCAGACCCGCAATCTCAATTGTTGGATCTTTTAGATTGCCTAGTTCCTGAAATGATTAATATTGAATATATGGTTAATGAGTTTGATTGCTATTTAAATGATTTCAAATATGGTAAAAATGAGAAAATTAATAGAAGCGCTTTGATGTTTTTAACCGCGGGGGATTTGCCGTGGTGGGAACTTAAGCAAGCAGACGCAATGTATATGGCATTTGGTATTGAAGTTAGGGTGCCATTTTTAAGTAAAAAATTAGTTGATTTAGCTCTTCAGATACCGTCAATCATGAAATACAGACCTGGTGAAGATAAAGTGATTTTAAAACAAGCACTTTCTAGATATGTGCCCAATGATGTAATAAAGAGAGCTAAATGTCCTTCACTAGGATTCCCAATTGAAATGTTTCGATCTCCTTGGTTTGAGAATCTATTGAAAGAACAATTAAATAAAAACTATGCATGTTTCAAAAAGAATGCGGTTAAAAAGAAACTCGAAAAGGTCAAAGGACGATCTATTTTGCAGTACTACGATCTATGCTACAGGTATGTTATTTTTAGTTTATGGTTGGATATGGCTATTTCTGGAAAATTATTTTACGAGTAAAAAGATGATTGAATCTTTAATAATTTATCGTGCTGCAGGTCCAATGTTTTGGGGGGGGGAAGATGTACAAAAAAACCTTTACAACAGTTTACCATCAAATGAATATCAGGTTGTTGTTATTGATACATTCGAACCATCATGGTTGAAGAACACTTCTCCAAATGCTCTTTTTGTAAAAAGTGATCCTTACAATTGGTTGGAATCACTAAGAGCATTAATAGTAACGAGTAATGAATTTGGACTAAAATACATGGGAATGATTACCTTTGCTGAAGAAACAGTCATTCAATACTCAAAATGTATTAATGCATTAAATCTTATTGGTCCGAGTAAAAATTCAATATCTTGCACATCAGCAAATAAAATTCTAATGAAATTGAAATTGCGTGAATCTGGAATACCGACTCCAGAATTTGTCTTTGTTGATAATATGATTCAGTTAAAAAATAATATAATAAATTTTGGCGTTTTCCCATGTATCATAAAACCAGCTATTGGAGGTGGTAGCATTGGTGTGTATCGTGTAAATAATTCTTATGAAATAGATTTACAAATCAATCAGCTTAAAAATGATATCGATAATAAAGTTGACATTACATTTGTTAACAAAATACCCGGTTTTCTGATTGAGAAATTTATTGATGGAAAGGTTGTTTCTATTGATGGAATAATAAATGGAAAAGCTAAAATATATGGTATGACCGATACCATAACTAGTCCACCTCCTTATTTTTATCAAGAAGCAGCTTTTTCGCCTCCAGATCTTGATTATCACTTGGCACATGAATGCCAAAAAGTAACAATTGCAGCATTAGATAGCATAGGCCTAAATCATTCCGCATTTCATTGCGAACTCATTATCGATAAACATACTCAAAAACCATTTGTGGTTGAGTTGGCAGGTAGATGCCCAGGTGGGTATTTACCCAATCTATATCTACATACGTATAATAATAATCTAATAGAAAGTATTATAAATGTTTCAATTGGGAAAGAAAACCAATCTTTTAAGGATGATTATTGCTGTAAAAGTACAGAATTCTCTATAGCAGGTAGTTGTGTTTTATACACAACAGGAAAAGTAAATAATACTATACCCAGTAACATCTATCAAAGCTTGGACACTCTAAAAGAATATTGTCAATTGCCTATCGGAGCTTCTATCGATCACATTGGTTTCTCAATTGCAGATGGACTATTTGTTGGTGAAAAAGTTCAATGTATGAAAGATTATAAAACATTTATTGAAATTTGTAAAAATACTATTTGTTGAATTCATTAAATTTTATCCAGAAGAAGGAACATACTATATTTTTAATTAGGATATAACTTTTTAATAATTAATTATTGTTAAAAATAAGAATATATTTTGGTTTTGGTATGAAGCCCAACTAACAGGCAGATATATTTAGATTTACAGTTTAGCGTAGTATCAGCGTAGTAAAATAGACTTTCAAAAAAGGGGGGTAGGTTTTTAAATTGCTTCGGGTTTTTAGCCCAACTATGATAGTGATTGAGCGTGATTTAGTTATGACTGTGTCCCAATTTGGGAAATCTATGATACTTCGCTAATTACGATGTACTTTTAAGGTTATCTATTAAATCTTCCGACCTTTCACCAACTTGAAATACAGAAAAATGCGTTTTATTCTATAAAATTTTTTCAATATTAGTTAGGTATCCCAAAAATTGAATCGATTAGTAAAATGAATTATATAGTTTTAATAGAAAGTATTTAAGAGGATTGCATATTTCTGTTCGTTTACTATTTTATAGAATGCTAGCTCATGTTAAACTAATAATTTATTTAGTTTATTTGTTGCTTACTACAACTCCATTTTAGGAATATTGTTATATATTTAACTTCTATTTATAGCTTTTTCAATACGACCAATATCTTCAGACAATCCATTGTCATAAATCTCTTTTGTAATATTTCCAAAATTTTTAATGATATATTTTGATTCTTCTTTTTCCTCATTTTTCAAATAATTCAAAAAAGCCTTCACATTATTCAATCTTTTCTTTAAGGATCTTTTTCCATCACTATTTGCTAATGGGAATGCTTTTTTTATTTTTGAGAAACTACTTTGGTTAAAAATTGGCGTATCTTGTAAAATCAAATCGATATAATGGAAGCTATTTTTTAGAGTCTGAACATAGTAATATCCTTTTGGAGAAATACAGACGTTTAGATCTTTTGAGGGAATCTTATGCCACAATGTATCTGTAATTTGTTCATCTGAATCAATTAATTCATATTTCAGAAGTTCCACTATTTCCCTTTGAATAACACTTGAATTATACCCAGCCCCTACAAAATCATCAACGATATTTGAATATAACTCAAATTTACCCATTCTTCCACCTTGATCAAATTTTATAGATAAATATTTTAAAATCCGGATTTTTAGAAAATGATTCTTGCTATTAGAGGTTGGATAAAATAAGTTATTTATTATACTTATTTCATGATTGTAATACACTTTATTATTTAGACCAATTGCTTTTATAAACTCATGTATCGGTATAGTTACTTTTTTATCCTTTGAAAACCGTTCTCTCAAAATATATTCTTCAACGTTGGTATAACCGGAGATTAGAAACGATTTAAAAATTTGAAGCCCTTCTCTAATATTGGGATATGTTGAGTAATTTAAAAAATCAACTATTTTTTTATTATCATCACTAAAAAGTGAATTTTTCAATCCTGACAGGAATTCAATTATGTGTTGTACATTAAATTTAATTTTAACACCCTTTTTTGTTTCTCCACTAGTTTTACCATCAATCTTTAATTTTTTTAAAGTATAATCGATTCTTTTTTGTAGTACTTCTCCATATTTTGGTGCTGTTATGTGATAAATATTACTTTCATACGCATCAAAAGGTGGCTGATCTCTCCACTTGTAATAGTAGCCTTCTCTTAAAGATAATATAACCACAACGTGAGCTTTAGCATTTAATGAATTAGCCAAAAGAAAAACATTTTCTTGAATTTTCATTTCAAATTGATCAGCATTATCTATAATAATAATGAATCTTTTTCTACGTTCTCTAATCATGTAACGAGATAGATATTCAAAATGCTCTAACTTATGATTAGTTTTTTCCTCTAAATAATGGGTTAGTTTTTTGTTATACTCATTGATATCGTTTTCCTTGAAAAATTTCCACGCGCCTTCATCCATTCTCTGTATTTCCTTAAAATATATTCTTTTTAAAACATCGAATGTATGGAGATTAAGACTATCAAAATTTGAGTATATATTATCAAGTATATCCTCAGCAATTTTCTCAGAATTAAAATTATCTATTTGGTCAAAATATTTTCTATAGTCTAAATAAATCGGTACATGAGTAGATAAAATAGTTTTTGAAAATTTTTCCTTCAATAAATAATTAATGAATGTTGTTTTACCGGATCCTTTGGAACCAACAATAATTATTGGTTTTGGAGGAAATAGTTCTTTTATCGAAATTTTAGATTCTTCTAATTCGTCTTGTATCTGACTTACTATACTATCAACATTTTGCGCTGGTATTACATTATTTAACTGTGGTGGGATATCCTCAAACAATCTTTCTATTTCTGATCGATTTTTCTTTATTTCCTTGTTTTCAATAAAACATTCTCTAATAAATTCAGCATCTTTTTCTCTTGATTCAGTATATACTTCTCCAAATATATGGTTAATAAGAGGTATAATTTCTGCACTAATTATATTTCGTGTGATTTCCTGTTCTCTTTCTACAATCGAAGACAATACTATTTGACCAGTTGTATCAATCTCTTGTAAATGGAATTGAAATCCGCCGTTTTCAACAACATTTTCGCGCGAAAGATTATTATAAAAATCTATGAATCTTTTATCTATATCTTCAAAACCGTTAAATATTAACACATTATTTTTTGTCCATGACTTACTATCGGAATTAAAAAATTTACCAAATATAAATTGTTTACCATTAGTTATTACTCCATGTGGGGTTCCTACTTCAAATAAGTATTTCCTAATTTGATCTATTACTTCTTTATTTGACTTAAATAACGTCCTCAAACTTGTCATTGTATGTTTGCTCGGTAAGATAAAATCATTAAACGACTTTTTTGCTTCAATTATGATATTAATTCCGGGTAACGATAACCTATAATCATAATATCCTTCCCTTACAAAACCCTCCCTATCTATATCTTGTTCTTTCCAATTCAGAACATTTATTAATAATTTATCTATTATTTTTGATCTTGTATCGCTTTCTGTAAGGTCTTTGTTGAGTAGATCCTTAAAACTTGATTTGAAATTGACAAATTCCCGATATGAGTTGTCAATATCATTAAAAATTTGATTGGATTTTTTAATTTTCATATTTTTAAATAATCTAAAAGATTATTTCTCTCAATTAATTTAGTTGGCATAAAATAAATGATTAAATAAAATTATGTCAAAAATACGAACAATTAATAGTTAACTAAAATATAATATGATATTCATATTTGTTTATAACCTAGTAAAGAGGTTATCTATCAGTAATTCTAACTCAGTATCCACTATGGATCCAAATATCAGTCTAATTTATAATTATTAAAATTTGGGTGTATAGCCCAAAAGAACTATTGCTAAATCAGCACTTACATAATCCTGTGTACCAATTTGGTAATAATGGATTAATTTTGGTTATGAGCCCAACGAAGTGTACTGTATATCAGCAACTTACAGAATAATGTAGGCATAGTATAGCAACCTGCCAATGAAAAGCAAAAAAACCGCCTCTTAATGGGGCGGTTTTCTATTATATGGATGGAGAGTATATGCTCTCTTCAAGTTATGCCACGAGTAGTTTTCATTAAAATGTACTTATTTATTCTTCGTCACACCGTTGCTAAATATTGATTTGATGAATCTTGCCACGCATCCGTGAAAGTTTCAAGATCTACTGCCATTGCCATGCCATCGGGACGACCGGGATCGTTTAGGTAGACCACCGGTGTTTCGGATTGCAGATCAATTCCAGTTAGGACAACAGCATGATCGGCTTTTTCTTGAAAGAAATCTTCGAATTTCGAGTCATTTTGCCAAATTTCACCTGAATCAAGCGTAATAATTATCTTATGCCCTTGCTCAAGCTCATTCGCCAGGTCGTCTAGGCTGCCATGTCCAATATAGCTGGCAATACCATGATTGTCAAGAACTTGCTGTATTCCTTCCATAGTCATTCCATCTTCCGTCAGTAGTCCTTCGGATGTAGCCTCAAAAACAAGTTCTGACTCAGAGATATCCAATCCAAACATTTTCATAATCATTTCCGATGACACTATGCCGCAAGTAAAATCCGTTGTTTGTTCGTGCCAAACTAATGAGTCTTCGACAGGCGTGCCAAATGTAGTGCCGTGCCATGATTCAAAATCAGGAATTTGAAAATCCAATATATTTCCGCTAGAAGGAATATCATCTCCATTAATCAGGATATGATTTGAATTATCAAAATCCATCAAATTAAAGGATGAGGGCTCATCTAAATCAATATTCCAATTATCATCGTCAAATTCCAAATCATCGGTAAATAAATCATCAATGTTTAAATCCATATAGTTATTCCTTATAAAATTTCAGAGAGATACTTTTTATTAAATAAAACATAGTATAGCACACTTATAATCTTTCTATTGTTCTTTCATCGCGAGCAATTTCATCGCCTTGTTCAAATTTTTCTTGGGAAACGACTTTTTTGTCGCTGATTAATTCTTGTATTTTTGACCTTGTATATAAACTTTTCCAATCTAATTCTTGGGCACTGTCCGATATCGTTTTAAAGCGCCTAATTAAGGATTCAAAATCATTGAATGCAGTTGTTTGAATATTATCGCTTTCATCAGAAACCAGAGTTGCAAAATCATTAAAAATGCTAAAAATTGGTACACTTATTCTTTTTGATTCATTTAGCAAATCATTGTATTTTCCCTCAATTACTTCAATTTCTTTTTCTTTCTTAGATAATTCTTTTTCCAATTCATTAACAGTATTCAATTGTAAGTTGAGAGCATTTAA
>JBHPEE010000079.1:0-7531 GCA_042577295.1 Fidelibacterota bacterium
TTTATAATCAATTATATTTTTATTACCTTGTAACCATAATTTTATTTTTTCTCTTTCATCACCTGTAAATTTATTCTTCCCGCTTGGCCAAATGAGGGAACTGAATGAATGTCCATCAATTTCAAAATAATCATAAAACATCCCGTTTGCACTTATACATTGATTATATAGGTCGGTATAAATTTTTATATTGTTATAATGAGGAAGTTCTGCATTGGTTCTAAAATGTAATTCAAATTCTTCATTAGGAATTAACCTAAAATATTTAAAAAACTCACCATTTTCTAGTAAGAAATCTACAATTTCAGCCACTCGTTCTCTTGTTAAAAAATCGATTATTATTAATTTTTCATGTGTAAAAAAATTTCCTCCAATTTTTTTTTCAAACGAGTCACAAAACTCATTTCTTCTATAATGATATTCTAGGCATTTAAAAGTATCAAATAACGCAATCCATTCATAATCATCTTCAAAAATAACATGAACTTCTGACCAATCCATTGAGGGGTCCTCTGCAACACCTCCAATTTCAATATCTGATATCCATATCTCTTTATATGGCTTTTTTTGAAATTGAGTCATTTGTTTTCCTTTAAGTTGTTGTATTAGTTTAATATTAAGAACACAATATACTATAATTTAAATACTATTTTTTCTATTCTTCGCTTTATTGGATTTCTGTAAAATTTTCAGCAAAATATACTCTAGGTTAATATGCAATAATTATCCTGGATATTTACTCCCGAATCATCAAATTTAAGATTAACTAGTCCCTGGTTATATTTCTAAAATAATCTTGAAAAGTATTGTCTTTGATCAAATCTATTAGTGTATTCTTAACAGTTTCTAATGAAAAATCTTTAAGAATGATGTGATTTAAAGGAGGGTAGTAAATATTATCTGCATTCTCTTTATAGGTGCCTTTTTTTTGAAACACTTTTTTAAAGTAGTTGAGGGTTACAAAAAAAGACCCGAAGGTTTCACTGGATGGTGTTTTTAGTATCACAACTAATCTTTCCCTTTCAATAGGATCTTCATCTGCCTCTATCATATTACGAATTTCTACTATAAATTGATCGATATAAAAGTAAATTGGGTCAACTGAGAAACTAGTACCATAAAATCCATTTTCTTTAAATTGTTCAATTACCTTTATACCACGCCTTTGTAGTTCTGGAATATACTTGTTAATGGATTTCTTATTTAATGGATTACCATATAAACAAACATTAGAAACAGATTGATTTCTAGTGATAGGTAAAATATCTGTAATTCCGCATCTCATTAAATCTAACCAATGTAATTTTTGTAAATTTTCTACAAACTTTAAATCACTAATCGAATTATCATTTAATGTTAAATATTCTAAATTTAATAGTCTTTGTAATGCATCGAATTTTCTTGCTCGAATCTGATCAGCCCGTAAATGCTCTAAATTGATCAGTTTTTTTAATGGGCTCAAAGCATCTATATTGTTTAATGAGATTTCCAATTCTACTAGGTTCGATAGCTTTGAAATAAATGAAATATCACTAACCCTAATATTCATTATGTATAAGGCTCTAAGGTTAGACAGGTCTTTTAAATTATTAATACTTCCACCTATAGGATTATTACTCAATTCTAATGAATAAAGGTTCTTTAGGTTTTTTAAAGCACTAATATCACATATATTATTTTCAAATAAAGATAATTCGTCTAAATCAACTAAAGGTTCTAAATCACTAATATTGTTAATTTTATTTCGATCCAAGTTCAAATAAGATAACTTGGTTAATTCTGATATAGGATTTATATCCCTAATATTATTACCATCAAGTACTAAAGTACGTAATGCATGCATATTTCTAAGTGGTGCAACATTGGTTATGTCATTATAGCCTAAATACAATTCATCAATATTAGTTAAATATGATGGGATACTAATATCAGTTATGTGATTAGATGCCAAATCCAATCTGGTAATGTTATCCAATCCTTTTAAACAACCAATATCACTAATATTATTCTCTGATAAGTTTAACCATTTGAGTTCTTTAAGGTTGGATAAGGCTTTGAGATTTGATATATTGTTATCTCTTAATTTTAGAAATCTTAATTTTTTAAGATTAGCGATTTCTTTTATACCTTGTAATCCACAATCGCTCAAATTGAGGGCATTCAACTTTACTAAATTTAATACTACATCTAATTTTTTGATTCTTATCCCTTCAAGATTTAATTCTTTTAGATTTTTTAATTCAGATAGTTTAGAAATGTCTTCAATTGGATTTCTAGCAATTACCAAGTGGTCAAGTTTTTTTAATAATGATATCATTCTGATATTTGTAATATCGTTATTCTCTAAATTCAGGTATTTTAGATTATTAAGACTATAAAGAAAATTTGTGTTAGTGATTTGACTATCCCAAAGTCCAAGATTTTCTAAATTCACTAATTCCGATAGTACATTGAAATCCTTAATATTATTTTTGCTCAGGTATAGACTATTAAGTTTTCTTAAATTTAGCAATCCATCGATTTCTTTGATTCTGTTGCTAGTTAGATTTAAATATTCCAAATTGACAAGAGAGGAAAGTAGTTCAATATATCTTATATTATTAGATTCCAAATTTAATTTTTGAAGTTTTTTTAATACCTCGATACCCTCTAGATCCATTAATTTATTTTCACTAAGATCAAGTTTTTCAAGATTTACTAGCTTTGATAATTTGGTAATATAATGCAATCTATTATCATCGATATCTAATTCAATTAGGTCGTAAAGTTTTTCAATTCCCTCCAATCTTTCGATTTTATTATCTGTTAGGTGGAGATACTTTATTTTGTTCAATTTTGAAAGTGAATCAATATTCTTTATGTTATTAAAGGACAGATCAACTTCTATGAGATTAGTTAGATTTGATAATGATTGTATTTCTTCAATTTGGTTCGAAGAAATATCAAGACTTTTTAGCTCAGTTAATTTTGACAGTGGTTTAATATCATTAATTTCATTATATGAAAGATCTAAACTTTCTAAATTTGTGAATACTTCAATTCCGCTAATACTTTTTATATCTTTCCAAAGACATTTTAATTCTTTAATAGACAGGAAATCCGAACTATTGATAGCTTTAATCGGTTTTTTAAACTTCTTTTTTATATTTCTCCTGAGATTTATATCAGGAAATAATTTGTTAAATTCGTTTACTTTCATTTTTTTATCTTTTGATTATATTACTATCCAATAAGAACTTTCCAAAATCTTCTTGGCAACCAGACATTTTCAACGTCCATAGTATCATAAAATAAAGGAGCAATCTGATCAATTTTTAATCCAGCCAAACCACATCCAATTGCAGTAACTAAAAATGTTAGATTTGGGTTATTTCTTGCAAAATCAATAAAGTTTTTTACGTATGGACTGATTTCATCTACCGTTAATGTTCTTTTTCTGTTCAATGAAACAGTAGGTATTGCATATGTTTTACCTTGCAGCCCTTCTGCCTGATCCCAATTGGCCCCCCAATCCATGGCAGTTTTCGCAGCACCCGCTCCGTGAGCTCCTGATTCATTACTTCCAAAAACAAAGATTTGAGATTCTTCAAGATGTGTAATATTATCGGGAGTTGTTCGATTCTTTATTTTTATATTTATCATTTACTATGAATAACTAAATACTTCCTTTATTATTTTGTTATATTCAGAATTTTGGTTATTGATTTCAGTGAAGCATTTTCTAACCTGCGATAAAAAATTTTGAATTCGATAATTAGATTGAAAAAAAAGATCATCAATTACTGAAAAGATAAAATATTGATCGGGGTGATCTATATTTAATTCGCTAATTAGAATACCTAATGCTTCTCTTATGTCTATTTTGGAGATATTATAGAGAGCGCTAATACACAATAACTTTTCTACAAACTGAATATCAATTAACAGATATTTGGGAACATTTAGAAAATGGGAATAACCATCCAACGATAGGTCAATCAGCCAAGCGGGTGGAGCTTCATTTGATTCCATCATAATATTATCTGCCCAGCGCTGAACTTGTTCTTTTTCTATTAATTGCTCATCAAGGGCAACCATTAGAACTCTTGCTCTTAGGTCTTCTAGGGATTTAAAACTAAGTTTTTCAAAAATATTATGCTTATCATTTTGCAGGTCTACTGAATTAATTTCATCTATTATTTGAGTTAGCTTAGTATCTACTGATGTAAGTTCTAAAAATCTATCGACAACTGAATCATCGCCTATTTTAGATAAAGCTTTAAAACACCATGGAACTAAATGAACCCAAAAATCATCATAATAAGGCCATGCAACAAATTCAACAATTGTTGAAGCTGCGTTTTTAATTTTTCTTTTTCCAATTTCTTCGATTAAGAGACCTAATATACCAACTTGATTACCTCCATTTTCGATATCTGCAAACATTATTTTATTAGGATCACACTGTGATTGGATACACTCAAGCAATTCTTCATCAGTGGCACTCGATCGTTTTTCCCATGTAGATGAGATATAATCATAATTTGAGCCAAGATTAAATATTGGGGTCACTGGTCTAATCGTTTATCATTAATAGGTTATTATCTGATTTCTTTAAAATCATGCGACTCATATCCACCTATGCAATTAGATCTAAAACCTATTGAAGTACCACATCTAGCACAAGTTAAGTCTTTTTTAGTTTTAGCAAAATCATGTTGTGCTTTCCATCTACCGGTACATTCTGTCGGCTCACCTGCGATTTGACCACATCTCTTACAATAGATGATTTCATTTGATTCAGTATAAGTAATTCGAGGACTCATATTTCATCTCCTTGATTTTAAAGAACTGAGTATTGTTAAACCTTATAACAAACATAATAGTGGTTTTAAATTACCAATATATGTTTAATTATTAGTAATGTAAAAATATAATTAATATTAGATGACAGAAGTGTGCACTAGTAGACAAAATCATAGCACAGTTAGCGCACGCTTTTAGAAATTCTCCTCAGTGAACAGTGGCCTTTTAAGCCACTGCCATATAATTGGATTAGATAAAGGACATTTTTAATAATATTCTTTTTTATGTTTCAATGAAGGTTACGTTTTGGCATACAGTAGCCTGTAAGTGCTTATATTGTTGACCGTTAGTTGGGCTCATAACCCAAAGGTCGTAGGTTCGAATCCTATCCCCGCTACAAAAGTCCTTCATTAATTGAAGGACTTTTTTTTTACATTTGAAAATATTAGTTACAGATTCGGGATACCGATTGGATACCTAAATTTAAAAAGGACTGTAAAATGTTCTATGTATTAGTTTATGTAAATGCTTGATTTTAATGGCATTCAAGAGGTCGTCGGTTCGATCCCGTCTGGCTCCACGAGTTATAAGTATTTAATAAATTTATCAAAAAATCGAATAAGGAGCAGTTGCGGAAAATATCTTTATTTGCTAATTTCCTATCCGATTTTTATATACTAGACAACAATCAAATGATCGCGGGGTGGAGCAGTCTGGTAGCTCGTTGGGCTCATAAAAACAGCGCAAAGCTTCTCTCTATTGATTTTCAAGTTTTTCAATGCGAGCAATTAATTGTTTATTTGCCATTTTAAGTAAGGAAATCTCGTTATCTTGTTCTTCTTTTAACTCGGCAGTTCTTTTCTCCAATGCTTGCAGTGCAATCATCATAATTCCATCCATATCTGCTGTAGCGAGAGTTGTATCGTTACCGATTGTACCATAATCATCTTTACCAAAATAATGGAATATCTCTTGTGCCATCGGTCCGTAATGACGGAAATCTTTGGCATCCTGACTTTTATAGTTCCAAGAACCAAGTCTTAATTTTGAAATACTATCTAAAAAGTATTCCCCATCTGCATTTTGATAATTCTCTTTCTTAGTTGAATCTGAAATTGTACTCCAACTATTTGCTCCGTTAGCCATCTTAACCCCTGTAGTCTCGTCATCTTTTGTAAATAAACGGTAACCGCCCGTAAATATCATTGTCATTTCATTAGCAGCAGAGGAAATAGTAATATCTTGATTTAAGCCCACTGCCCCAGAATTATCGCCAATAATAAAACTTCCATGCTTATCATTTGTGCTAACATAATTTCCCATTGCAGTTGAATAATTTCCGCTTGCTTCTGTATGGTGACCCATCGCGGTTGAAAATTCTCCACTCGCTCTTGTCCAATTCCCCATCGCGGTTGAAGATTCTCCGCTTGCATATGGTCCCTTGCCCATTGCAGTTGAATAATTTCCAATATAGTCATCGTCCCATCCATTTCCAGTATATCCAACCCTAAAAGCTGCTTTTTTGGGGTACCACATCATTCTTATTCCCCCGCCTTCAATTGGAATTGTACCTGTGCCGAGAGTTCCTGTAAATAATGCACCTTTATCTCCTTGAATCCGAAATAACAAATTATCTCCTGAGTCTGTTACATCATAGGTCACTGTGTTATCGTTACCGCCTAATTTGCTTGTTATGCTTTGTGCGATTATTATACTAAATGAAAACAGTATCGAAATAATTAATGGAAGTGCTTTTTTCATCTTATCCTCCTTAGGTAATGGTCTTTTTAATAATTTTGCGTCTTAAAGTTATTTCAACAACATTAATTTTTGTGTTCTTTCTCTATTATCAGATATAATCTTCACAAAATATTGACCATTTGGTACTATTTTAGCGAGTTTATTAGTCCCATTCCATTGTATTGAATGCCAGCCTTTAGGCTGTTCCTTATTTAATAATTCTTTTATCAATCTTCCACTAATGTCATATATTTGAATAATGACCTCACTATTGATGTCTAATCCGTAAGTAATAGTAGTATTTGGATTGAATGGATTTGGATAAGCAGGTAATACTTGAAACTCTTCAACTACTGTAGGCAATGGTGCTTTCTCCACTGTTACAGTCCTAACTGAATGGTATGTTATTACTCCACTAAAATCCACATCAGCTAATCTATAATCATAGGTGATATTTGGTTCTATTAGTTTATCAATATACTCGTAATTAGTTTGAGAGCTTGTAGAACCCTGTCCATTTAGAGTATTATCTGTTTTATAGCTTGCTATTTCCTTCCAAGTGATGTCACCTGTTTTTCTTTCAAGGATAAACCCAAGGTTCTCTACTTCACTCTCAGTTATCCACCTTAATTCCACTCCTGAAAGTGTAGCTATTGCCGTGAATGAAGTGAGTTCCACAGGTAGTGCAATATCACCATCACCACTGGTAGTTGCATCACAAATAGCTGATGGGTCCCAAGTAGTCAGCGAGGCTCCACCTTCTACAACATATTCATCAGGACATCTATAGCTGTCGGTGGTAACCATAATATGAGCTGATGTGGCTGCTGTACCTGTTCCACCTATTGTAATTAAACTGGTTTGGGCGATAGTTGCACTTGCCATAAATGTAATTACAAACAGTACAAGTGATTTTTTCATAGTATTACATTCCTGACAGTTTTTGATCAATAAATTCTTTTAAATTTGCTATTTCATCTTTTAATTCTTGAATCTCTCTATCCTT
>JBHPEE010000080.1:0-7307 GCA_042577295.1 Fidelibacterota bacterium
TAAAGAAGCGGAGCAAAAGTTTAAAGAAGCAGCTGAAGCGTACGCAATATTAAATGACGAAAATAAGCGTGCAAAATATGATCAATTTGGCCATGCAGGAGTTGGTATGGGTGATATGGGCAGACAGGGATTTGATGGTACAAATTTCTCGATGGAGGATATATTTAGTCAATTCGGTAACATATTTGGTGGCCGTCATCCATTTGAAGATATTTTTGGTGGTGGTACTCAATCTACTCGCGGTGGATATCGCAAAGCTAAAGATTTGCGAGTATCACTTATGTTAGATTTTCTTGATATTGCAAATGGTGCTGAAAAAACCATAAAAATCAAACGTAATGAAACTTGCAACACATGCGATGGAAGTGGTGCTAAGGCAGGTACACATCCAGCCCAATGTAAGCAGTGTAATGGTAGTGGTCAGGTAAGGCAAGTTAAACAATCGTTTTTTGGACAATCAGTAGTTGTTACGGACTGTCCTCTTTGTCATGGAACAGGTGAATTTATCGAAAACCCCTGTTCATCTTGCGGAGGAAGCGGTATTAAAAGAGATACAGTATCAATAAAAGTAAAAGTACCGAAGGGGGTTGAGAGCGGTAATTACATGACTCTAGATGGGCAGGGGAATAAAGGTGGCAAAGGAATCCAACCTGGTGATTTGCTCGTATTTTTTGAAGAAAAATCGGATAAATATTTTGTTAGAAACGGATCTGATATTGTATTGGAAGCTCATATTGGAATAGCTCAAGCGGTATTGGGTGATTCTATAACTGTACCAACAATCGATGGTAAAGCAAGTCTAAAAATTCCTAAAGGAATTCAATCGGGACAGGTTTTGCGGATGCGGGGTAAAGGCTTACCACGTTTACGGAGTAGTTTCCGTGGTGACCAATTAATACGTATAATTGTAGATATTCCCACGTCATTATCAAAGAAAGAAAAAGATCTATATGACAACTTATTTAAAAATTCAGCAACTAAAGAGCCAATTTTCAATAAAATAGAATTATAATACCGATACTAAAATCTCAAGAAAAAAACTTAACTATTTTTTAATGAGTACGGCTTTAATTGGTTCTGTAATTGGCATTTATAGACACAATTGGTTAAGGATGCCTGAAATTCTATTATCACCAAATAATTTACCGTCATTAATAAAAGAAATTGAAGAAGCTAGCATTGATAAGCATAATACAATGATTGGAGATCAATTTCAAAAATCGGATTTAGCAGAATAAAAATATTGGAAATGTTTTAATTCAATCCAATAAAAATATTTCTATGGAATTGAACCAAAAAGGACTGCTGAATATCGTTGCTAATAAAATTCAATCTGATAAAAAAAGATTACACAAAATACATTTGAAATAATTAATATTAACATCGTCAGTAAAGAATATTTTATGAAGCTACCGTACATAGGCGAAGTGAAAGCAGAAAGAATTATTCAGCTTAGGAATGAAATGGGTACGTTTTTTTTAATTAAAGATCTAGAAAAAGTGAAGGGAATATGACAAAAATCATTTACCAAGATAGAGCCATTTATAACCATTTAATAGGAATTTGATGACATGGAAAATAAATATCAAAAAAAATCTGATTGGATTGAATTACTAATTGTATTGGCAATTGTATTTTTAATAATTGCAATTTATGTCCCGGTGGCAATTTGGGCAGATGAGGATCATTTTGAAGAATTAAGTCATTCACGAATGGAAAATGTATATAATATTGAACGTTTCTATGCTCAATTAACCAATGAATATAATCAAGATGGATATGAGGCAATGCATATAATTAATGCCATATCTGATTCGGTTAGTGCCGATTCCAATTATGTTGGTGAACAAAAATTAAATTTGTTAGGTAAAGTGATTGATGTAAATGTACCAGAAGGATTTGGAGTAGAGTTCGACACAACATTTGGATTCCACAAATTCAAACGTGATACAACTTCAGATACAACCTCAACGGTAATTATGTATTCAGAAGAATTAGCAATGAATGATACAATTTTTGTTCAAAAGAAAGAAGTTGTTAATTTACAAGAGGATCCTGCATTTAGAGGGGTGATTGCCGAAGAACCATTAGAAATTGTTGCAGTCGAATCATATTACGATAAATATCAGCCGGATTCTACACAATTCTTCTGTCCCGTTACAAAAATGCCCTATAAATTAACTTTCATAGAAGATGGATTCCGAGTAGATAGTCCTATTGAAAAAACATATAAAAAACATAAATATTTGGTATTTGCTTTCAAGGCAGATAATCACGGGTACATTGATGATGGTGTAGCCAGTTGGGATTAATATCAATAAATAATAATATTAGATATGAATAGTCTAATAATTACTAACACTCACATTCTGTTTGGTGAATGGTCATCAATTAAGGGAAATTACATACTTAATGATCTTAAGTATGTTGCTTTATCAAAACCGATTAGGGAAGTACTGAAATCTCAAAATACCATTCGAACTGTTTTAAAAGAGGCATTAGATAATTTTCCTGTAAGTGGTAACCATGTTGCAATTGCGATCGATGACAGTTTACTTTATCATGATAAATTCACTTGTGAAGAATCTTTAACAAAAAGTGAGATATGGGATTATATACAGTGGGAAGCAAAACAAAAATGGGGTGAATTAGGTAATTATTATACAACTTTTGCCGAAATTGATTCACCTAATCCAAACGCGTTACATACTATAACCTGCCCGGCATTCCTTGTGTCTGAAATTAAAGCATTAATTACTAATAAAGGTGGTAAACCGATTTGGGCAGGTCCGTTAAGCACAATATATTTAGAGAGTAGTGAATATCGCAATGCGATTTATATGACAGATGACGACGCTTATATTAAATTCTTTTATCGCGGTCGTGATGGATATAATGAAGGGAAATTACGTTTCATTGCCGGTCAACCTAATGTTACTGTTGGTATTGGCAATAAAGAAGAACAAAATAATTTATTCAGTACCCCAAACGATGCTATGGAAATTGTAACTATTGATCTTATTTCGGATACAAAAAATACTCATTTACGTCAATTTAAATACAAACGAATTATTCCTTTCGAAGGAATTGAGGTAAAAATAGATGATATTCCGGAAGATCTATCGTTTAAATTATTAAATGCTTTGTCGATCATGATTCGTGATTTCTCATTTGATAACTTGGTTGACTTTTTTAATCCTAGCAAAATACAAGATAAGAAATACGCAGGAATTGGTAAAATATCTTTTAATTCTAAAGGTGAGCGTGTTGAAGTTATTGAAAATGATACACACAAAGAACCCGATCTTCATATTAAAAGAAAAAATAGAAAAAAGAAAGTTAGAAAAGCAAAAGAGAAACGTAATAATAAAGTTCTATTGCCGTTTTTGTTAGTCATTTTATTCGGTTTATTAGGTTACTATTTATTTTACACCGAGATTGGTAAAAACCTACTGTTAGATATAAAAGAAAAAATTGGTTTGACAAAATCAGAGGAGAGTTCAGACAGCTTAATCTTTTTTAATCAGCAATTTAATCAGTCAACTTCACTTATAAAGACATATTCAGCACTGTCTTCAATTGTTTCGCCTGATAGTATTATATCACTTACTATAGCTGATGCATCTGGTTCGATTGCATTTGTTGGAAAAGATTCTTTAGATATCCCAAATTTTAGATATACGCATTATTCAATCGAATCCATAGATTGTTGCGGAGGAGTCAAACACAAAGTTGATTTTGATATTATGCCGTTACCAAGTATTATGTCTAACATTTGGTTAAATCCTTCTGATATCACAATTCAACTACATTCTTCTCTGGGGGTAACAAAAATTCGACGATTAGATCTGATTAATGAGAATGGTACAAAATATAGTCCAATTATTTTTGAGGTTGATTCACTCTCACAAATTGATAATACAATACAATATCTAAAATTTGTAGCTGACAATGTAATTGTTAGAAAAATTGATATCACCAACACGCCTCCAAATAATAATTATACCGGCAAATTCTACATAGCTGTATTTGAACCATTGTAAAGTATAAAATATGCAAATATTAGCTGGTAGATATAAGGGTGTTAGCATCCAAACATCGGCTAAATATGATTACCGCCCTACACAATCGAAAGTACGTAAAAGTCTTTTTGACATTCTCGGTGATTTAAGTGACAAAACAGTAATTGATTTATTCGCCGGATCTGGAATATTGGGATTTGAAGCACTTAGTAGAATGGCAAAAAGTGTCATCTTTGTTGAAACAAATAACAATTTAGTACAATTGCTTTACAAGAATAGTTTAAAATTTGACGAACAAAGCTGCACGATTAAGAAAATGGATGTTTATAAATATATTAATAAAAAACAATCAGTTGATTTGATATTGGTTGACCCCCCATATGGTCAAAAAGATTTAAATTTATTGGTTAAATTATGCCTAAATATGCTCAATCCGGGCGGAACATTAGTAATAGAAACATCTTTAAAGGATGAGATTATAGAGGCAGATAACGAAAGGATTTATGGTAGTACCAGACTTTCTTTTTGGAGAAAACAATGAAAACAATAATTTATCCTGGAACTTTTGATCCGATTCACAACGGGCATATAGATATTGCTCAACGTGCAGCATTATTATTTGATAAATTAATATTTGTTGTGGCTGATAATGAACAAAAATCCCCGATGTTTACCGTTAAAGAACGAATGATTATGATTGAAAGAGCCACAGAACATATTAAAAATATTACAGTTTCCTCTACAACAGATTTGATTGTTAATTTTGCAAAAAATGAGGAAGCTGTAGCTTTAATTCGAGGATTGCGGCATGTCAGTGATTTTGAATTTGAGTTTCAGATGGCAATGATGAACTTCCATCTGAATCCGGAAATAATTACACTTTTTATGATGCCAGATGAACAATATATCCATATTAATTCAACGGTAATCAAAAATGTATCAAGACTTCATGGAGATATATCTACTTATGTTCCGAAAAGTGTTGAAGAATGTTTAAAAAATAAAAGAAAATAAATTTATGCCTACTTACGACTATATTTGTTCGGACTGTAACTATAAATTTGAACGTTTTCATTCAATGGCTGATGAACCAATTCGTATATGTCCGAAATGTGATGGAAGAGTGCATCGATTAATAAGTGGTGGAACAGGTTTGATTTTTAAGGGAAGTGGATATTATATAAATGATTATAAGAATAAATCAAATTCACCAAAAATTCTAGATAAATCAATAAATACAGAAGAAACAAAGAAAACTAAGGATAAAGATGATTGATTATAAATTAGCTAAAGTGCCTAATAATGGTGAAATAATTAAATATGTTAATGGAGTACTTGAAGTACCAAATAATCCAATAATTCCTTATATAAGTGGTGATGGGATTGGAGAAGATATTTGGTTAGCATCAGTTAGGGTATTTGATGCTGCAGTACAAAAAGCTTTTAATAATACAAAAAAAATTGAATGGATGGAAATATTTGCCGGAGAGAAAGCGCATGAACTATCTGGTGAATGGTTGCCGGAAGAAACTCCACAAATAATAAAAGATTTTGCAGTTGCAATTAAAGGTCCGCTAACTACTCCGGTTGGTGGAGGGATAAGAAGTTTGAATGTATCATTACGACAAATATTAGATTTATTTGCTTGTATTAGACCCGTAAGATATTTTGAAGGAGTACCTAGTCCTGTGAAAGAACCACAAAAACTAAATGTAGTAATATATCGTGAAAATACAGAAGATGTATACGCCGGAATCGAATGGAAAAGCGGATCAAAAGAAGCAAATCAACTAATAGAATATATTAGAGATAACTTTGGAAAAAATATTAGAGATTTATCAGGTATCGGAATCAAACCGATTAGTCCATTCGGTAGTAAAAGATTAGTAAAAAAAGCTATTCAATTTGCTGTTGACAAAAATCGTTCCTCTGTTACATTAGTTCATAAAGGTAATATTCAGAAATTTACAGAGGGCGCATTCCGCGATTGGGGCTATGAAGTCGCTAAAAGCGATTTTTCAGCACAAGTTATATCTGAGGCTGATCTTTGGGATAAATATGAGGGTCAAGCAAGCGGTAAAATTGTAATAAAGGACAGAATTGCCGATTCAATCTTTCAGCAAATATTGCTTAGACCTGCAGAATATGACGTTCTAGCAACAACTAATTTAAATGGTGATTATATATCCGACGCATGTGCAGCACAAGTTGGTGGTCTCGGATTAGCTCCCGGTGCTAATATGTCTGATGAGGTTGCACTATTTGAAGCAACACATGGTACTGCTCCAAAATATGCAGGTCAAGATAAGGTTAATCCTGGCTCTGTAATATTGTCTGGTGTAATGATGTTTGAACATATGGGATGGCAAAATGCCGCTGATATGATAGTTGATGCCTTGCAACGCACAATTACACAAAAAACAGTAACATATGATTTGGAACGGCAAATGCCGGGAGCAACAAAAGTATCTACTTCCGGTTTTGCCGATGCAATTATAGCGAATTTGTAGGTTGTAAAAAAAGGTATTACTATATACTTTTAATCGACTGTGTTTATAGACTTTACAAAGGTTACTTGTCAATCAGGGAATGGAGGTGCAGGCAAGGTATCGTTTAGGCGAGAAAAATTTGTCCCGAAAGGTGGACCAGACGGAGGTAATGGAGGGCGTGGCGGCAATATTGTTTTTATAGTTGATTCCAATCTATACACGTTACAAGATATCCGATACAACCGCATTTATAAAGCAGACAACGGCGAACCAGGTGGAAAAAGTCAAAAAACTGGAAAAAATGGTGATGATTTATTTATTCGTGTACCACCTGGGACTATAATTAAGGACTCTGAAGATGATAAAGTTTTAGCTGATTTAATTAACGATAAAGATACATATATCTCATGCAAAGGCGGAATTGGTGGCAGGGGCAATGTTAATTTTAAATCATCAACAAATCAAACTCCAAGAATTGCCCAACCCGGAATGCCTGGTGAAAAAGGTATCTTTAATTTAGAATTAAAAGTATTGGCTGACGTAGGTTTAGTTGGTTTACCGAATGCCGGAAAATCAACTTTGCTTTCGAGAATTTCATCGGCTACACCGAAAATAGCAGATTACCCTTTCACTACGCTACAGCCATATTTAGGAATTGTAAAAGTTGGCGATTTCAGATCATTTGTAATGGCAGATATACCGGGAATAATTGAAGGTGCTAGCGACGGTAAAGGACTGGGACTTCAGTTCTTAAAACACATCGAAAGAAATAGATTATTATTATTTTTAATTGACT
>JBHPEE010000081.1:0-7158 GCA_042577295.1 Fidelibacterota bacterium
CTTTTATTGTCATCATCACCATAAATTGGCATACAAGAAAGCGCTATAATTAGAAATGAAATAAGTCCAAGTTTATATTTAATATTCTTTGTCATATCAGTACCCTAATTGTACCTATAGCGGATGCCAAATTGAAACGACATCTGTTTAGTAAATTTAATCGGATTAATACTTAGTGTTTCGTCTAAATCAGTATTAATCTTGTAATAATTTATTCTTCCAATTAATTCAAGATTATGAATTAAAGGAGCTGAAATAGTCGTTGAAAACTGCATCGTTGTTGGATGTCGTTCTTGCAATTCGCCAAGCGTAATCTCACCGGTAGAGGATGCTACAGTTAATTCTTCATTATAAACTGTACCATAATCATACGCAGCCATAAGCGCTATATTTACCATCTTTGGTAGTAATATATTTCCCTCAGCAACGCCGCCAAGCCTGAACAAATTTCCATCTCTTTTAAATACTTCATCTTCATCAAAATCAAGAATGGCATGCAACCCTATTGTTGGTCCAACTTTTATCGGTCCTACTTTAAATCCAAATTTACCGCTGAGATCAATTATTGATGGATTCTTTGAGCTAGTACTATCATTATCACTTGAGAACATATTGTGCCACAGCCTATAATATGCCGATACATTGTAGAACATTGAAGATACAACATTGTGATCGATACGAAAGTCAGTAAAGCTATTGTCGGTAGCATTGGGGTAGACGTTCGTGTATATCGACAAAGAATTTCTTTTATTCTTTTCACCGATTATAGATGAAGCAAATCTGCCTTTTACCTGGAAATAATTGCTTATATCATTGTTAGGGAATGATTTAGAACTTGCCGAAAGATTTGTGGTTTTTCTTTTATTAATCTTTCGATTATTAATTAAATATGATAAGGTCATGCGAGAATAATCTCTCAATTCTAAATCTTCAAACTTAAGATTATCAAATTGGAATTTTAGATCAGTACGCTTTTCACCAACTTTCTTTTGCAGGGAAATTGAAGGAAATAAGCCACTAAAGTTGTGATACTCGGAATCACTATTTTCAAAATTTGCGAGCATTGAAAGAACCAATTTGGAAATTTCGTTTAATTTTAGATTTGCAATAGCAGATAATTTTTGATTGGAGAAATCATTACCATCATCGATCTTATAATTATTCTTTAAAAAGGAATAATTATATCGCAAATTTGCTTTTTGCGATAGTTGATGTGTTGCGTTGGTATTAAATAGGAATCTTCCATAATCATTGTTTTCAGTTAGGGCATCGTCATATGAATTAAAATTAATACTAGTATTTAATAATAGTTTATCAAGTCCTGAATAGTTAAAACCTATACCATAATTTTTGGTTTTATAGGGTGTTTGTAAAACCTTACTGTTGCTGTTAAAAATCAAGTTCACCCTGGAAGATTTACCAACAATATAATCACCTGTTATGGCGAAATCTCGGTTTCCTTCTTCAAATTCGGTAACCGTACCATCAAGAAATTTTTGATTATGGCTAGCTTTACCTGCCAAAAACTCAGTTGATCCGGAAATCCTTTTTTCAAAAGGATAATTGTCAATAATGTAAGATTCCCGATCCTTCAAATATTTATTGTATATCCCAACTGCGAGAGAATGATATTTTTGAATCTTTTTATATGATTTATTATTTTTATCAATGCTATTAGTTTTAACTAACCTCTCCGCTAATAATTTATTATCAACAATTTTATTATATATTTCCTCAGAAAAGTCTAAATATTTACCTATATCAGAATCTGATAATTTGCTACCGACAGATTTCTTTTCAACAGTTTCTGTCACAGTTTGTCCGCAAGTTTCATGAATCCATCCATCCCTACCATCGCCCAAATCAATATGAATATAATTATCATCACTGCCTATGATTTTGAATTCTTCATTAATGGTTGGTGAATATAATGATTGTGATGATCTTTCAATCGTTTCACGAACGCGACATTGGTTACTCACAATTTTCAATTTTGAAATTCTAACCGATTCTAAATTTTCAGTATAATTAGGATATACATTTTTTATCAGTGAATTTAGGGCAATTGATTCGGATCGAACCTTTTTCTCAAGATTAATAAGTTCTTCAGAAGCACTAATATCTGCTAATAAGGGGAAAGAGGGGAAACACAAAAGAATATAAATAAGTGCTGATCTATTTATTTTTTCTGAAAATCTCATAACTCACTCCTTGGAATTTACTTTGGATATATTAAATTAATTACAGCAGAGATAGAGGTGCAATAACTATATAAATTTATTCGAATGGAACTAAATTATATAGCGTAATACCATCAAACTGCGGTTCACATTCTTCAAATCTTATGAGCCCAACGAAGTATATTATATATCAGGTACTTACAGAATAATGTAGTAATTACATAGTAGACCTATCATTAAGAAAAAACGCCATATTATGTGGTGGTTTTTCGCATTAGCTCAATTAATTATAATTTACTTGATGTTGAGTTTTTTGTATTTTAACTTTTGTATAATTTCAAACGTTCCAAATATATAATATTATGAATGATCTCATTAAAAAGGATTTTATCCAAGATTTTGGTGAGGCATATCATATGTTCGGATTACCACATTTAATGGGACGTGTCGTTGGATTACTCCTCCATGCTGATGAACCTATTAGTCTCGACACAATTACAGAAGATTTAAATGTTAGTAAGGGACCCGTAAGCCAAATCGTAAAACGGTTGCGAGATCACAATCAAATAAAACGAGTATGGGTTCCGGGAGATAGGAAAAATTATTACACTGCTGACCCTGATATCTTTGAACATTCATTTATCAATCACATGAAAATGATGCAACAGAATCTTGCATTAGCAAAAAAATATAAAAAGTTAATAAAAAATAAAAATTATAGTGGTTCTTCTGCTTTTCAAAAACATATAAATGAAATGGAATTATTCTTTGATACCATTACTAGTCATTACAATAATTTACTAGTCGATTGGAGAAAAAATAAAAAGTAATATTATGAAACGGAATGCTAAAATAATTGCAACGGGATTGTACGCGCCAGACAACATTATAGACAATGAATATTTTAATAAATTATTAAATGAAGATGTTGGTACTTGGCTAGAAGAAAATTTAACTATTAGAGAACGCCGTTGGTGCAGTGAAAACGAAAGTACTGCTGATCTAGTTGAAGCAGTATCAAATATCGTATTAACTAATGCAGGACTAACAGCAAGTGAGTTAGATTTAATTATTGTATCAACCGATACACCCGAATATATATCTCCTTCTACTGCTTCAGTTTTACAGAACAGAATTGGTGCAAAGAACGCTGGGACTTTTGATATTAATACTGCATGTGCGGGGTTTGTTACAGCTCTTGATATGGGAGCGAAATACATTCAAGCTGATGAAAGATATATTAATATTCTTGTTATTGGCGCTTACTGTATGTCAAAATACCTAAACATGGAGGATAAAAAAACCGTAACACTATTTGCTGATGGTGCTGGAGCGGTTATCCTACAGGCTACAACTGATAAGATCGGATGGTTAGGTTCACAATTACATACCGAAGGACAGTATGCGGATTGGATGGGAATCTATGCCGGAGGTACAAAGTCGCCAATCAGCAATTCAGTTATTGCTAATCATGATCATCAATTAAAATTTGTTAAAAAGTTTCCAAAAGAAATTAATCCAAGTACTTGGACAAAAATGGTAACGGATACTGTAAATAAAGCTGGGTTCAATGTACAAGATATTGATATGATATTTCTTACGCAAATTAATATTAACAGCATTCGGGAAACCATGAATAATCTTGGCCTTCCAATGGAAAGAACACACACCATTATGGAAAGATATGGATATACCGGCTCAGCTTGTATTCCAATGGCTTTGGCAGAAGCAAATGCTCTTGGAAAACTAAAACCGGGAGATCGGATTGTATTTATGGGTTCCGGTGGAGGATTAGCTTTCGCAACAGCAGTTTTCAAGTGGTAAAAAGGATAAGGAAGTAATATTATGCATACATTTGCTTCAATAAATCTTGTCACTCTTGGATGGATGGCGATAATCGCATATATGATTGTTATCATATATTTTGTAGTGCGCGGTGCTAGTAAAATTTCGAGTATTTCCGATTATGCAATAGGAAATATTGCCTTCTCCCCTATCGCTGTAGGATTAGCACTCGCAGCCTCTATGACAAGTGCTGCTACTTTCATCATCAATCCGGGTTTCATCGCGCTTTATGGATTAAGTGCGGTTTTATCATATGCCTTTGTTTTACCAGCTGCAGCGATGATATCTTTAGTAATCCTCACAAAAGGTTTTAGAAAGCACGGCTCGAGTGTAAAAGCCCTTACAATGGCACAGTGGATGGGAACTAGATACAAGAGTTCAGGATATTCCTTGTTTTTTGCCTTTTTATCGCTTCTTTTGATTACATTTATTGTCTTAATAGTTGTTGGCTTAGTAAAAATCCTATCTAAAACATTAAATGTAAATGAAATAAACGTATTAATTGGAATTGTTGTTTTCATCTTTGGATATATGATGTTTGGTGGTGCTAATTCAATGGTGTACACTAATACTATTCAGGCTATTTTAATGTTAATTGTTGCATTTATATTATTGGGTTCGGGGTATGAACACTTTAGTAACGGGATTCATGGATTCATCGAAAAATTGCGCAATATTGATCCTAATTTGGTAAAAACAACTAACGATACTAGTTTTCTCTTCCGTGATTACTTTGAAATAATATTTGCGCAAATTGTAGTCGGAGTTGCTATTGTTTGCCAACCTCATATCATAACAAAATCGTTACTATTAAAAACTGACAAAGACATTAACCGTTATCTAATAACCGGTGTTATTACCGAGGTCATATTTTTCTTGGTTGTAATTACAGGATTGTATGCACGTTTAACATTCCCTGATCTAATTGCTAACGGTACTCCATTGAAAATGGATGGAATTCTATCAGCTTATGTTGTAGCAGAATTTCCGGTTTTTATTGGATTGGTTGTAGTAATGGGACTAATCTCAGCTGGATTATCAACTTTGGAAGGATTGATTCAATCAATTTCAACAACAATAACTGCTGATATCATAAATCCAATTCTTGGCAGAACATTATTTGGCAAAAGCAAAAATCCTGAAAAGGTAAAAATCTTAATTAATAAATTTGTTATAGCGCTACTTGCTATAGCTGCAGTAGCTCTATCCTATGATCAGCTTATAAATCCGAAGCTAAGTGTAGCTATTTTTGCACAGAATGGTGTTTACGCCTATTTTGCAGCTGCATTTGTACCCATTTTATTTGGGATGTTTATTAAATCGGTTCCCAAAATTGTTCCAATTGCGGCATCGCTTTCAGCGATAGTAGTTCATTTTACTTTTTATTACGGAAAAATTGGCGTTCCATTTACAAAATCCAGTGGGGAAAATCCGGGGGTTGCAGCTTGTGTGGCAATACTTACTTCACTCATTGTTGCTGGATTGCTATTGAAACTCAATAAGGGAACCAATTATGATAAATAATCAATTTGATTGTTTAAATAAATGGTCTAAATATACTCCAAGCCGACTCTTCCTCCATGAGTATGATCGTAAAATTGATTGGACTTATTCAGATTTCAATAACCGTACTATTTCTTTTTCAAATTATTTAGAAAAAACCTATAATGTCAAAAAGGGCGATAGGATTGCAGTATATTCTAAAAATCGTTCAGAATATGTATTAATCTTATTAGCCTGTATTAAGTTAGGCGCAATAATTGTACCTCTCAATTTCAGACTTACTCCTCGTGAACTGGATGTACTTATTACTGATGCTGATCCAACTTTATTTATTTATGAATCAGATTTTGAGGAATCTGTCGCCGACCTAGCCGCGATAACAAAAACCATGCGGAAAATCAAAATCGATTCGATTACCACCTTCCTCACCGATACTTTGTCAACCGATCCAATTATCACTGAGAATATTATTTCGGAAGATGATAAGGTTATGATTCTTTATACAGCCGGAACAACTGGATTGCCGAAAGGTGCTATAATTACTCATAAGATGTTATTCTGGAATTCTATAAATACTTCTTTAAGGCTTGACCTTACCTCTAATGATCATACTCAAAGTTATGCTCCGTTTTTCCATACCGGCGGATGGAACGTACTTTTTACGCCGTTCTTGCATCATGGAGCTTCGCACACTTTACTTTCAAAATTCGAACCTGATCTAATTATGAAATTGATGGAAAAAGAGAAAACAACGATATTTTTTGGTGTCCCCACTATGCTTCAGATGATGGCTGACTCTCCATATTTTGATAAAGTTGACCTATCTTCAGTGCGGTATGCTATTGTAGGCGGTGCCCCGATGCCAATCCCGCTCATCAATATATGGCACAAAAAAGGAATTTATATCAGACAGGGTTATGGACTAACAGAAGTTGGACCAAATTGTTTTTCGTTGCATCATGACGATGCAATTCGTAAAAAAGGATCAATCGGATTCCCCAATTATTATATCGAAACAAAGATTATTAACGATGCAGGTAAGGAATGCCAAACGAATGAAGTCGGCGAATTATGGCTTAAATCCTCTGTTGTCACTCCCGGGTACTGGAAAAAACCAAATGAAACGAAAACTGCTATAACCGATGGCTGGTTTCATACCGGAGATATGGTTAAAATTGATGAAGAAGATTATGTGTACGTGGTAGATAGAAAGAAAAATATGTTCATTAGTGGTGGCGAAAATGTTTATCCGGCTGAAGTAGAAGCATTTATAGTCACTCATCCAAAGGTAAAAGAAGTTGCTGTCATCGGTATTCCGGATGAACGATGGGGAGAAGTTGGTAAAGCATTTATTGTACAAACTACCAAATCAAAATTAGAAGAGGTAGACATAGTTAATTATTGCAAAGGAAAATTGGCAAAATATAAAATTCCAAAATATGCCTCATTTCTAAAAGAATTACCAAGAAATGAAGCAGGAAAAATCAACAAGATGGATTTAATAAATATCCATCATAACAAAACAAAAGGAGAATAACCCCATGAAGTTACTCAAATTCGTATTAATAGCTCTTTTGGGTTTAATGCTATTAGTTAGTTGTGAAGACAGTAAAAATGATGATAATAATGT
>JBHPEE010000082.1:0-7027 GCA_042577295.1 Fidelibacterota bacterium
CAAAAAATTATTTAATTGTCTATTTAATTCATCTATTTTTTCATTCGTACGAATAAGAAATTTGTTATATTCATCTATATCTGAATTAAACCGTTCGGACCATTCACTCCATAGATTAACCTGTTTATTAATATTAATTTTTTCAAGAGAGAATTCTTCTCCTGAAAAAAACCGCCAGATATTATCGATAATTGGCATTGCAATTTTTTCATAATACTTTTCCTTCAGAACTTCTATATCTTCATATAACTGATTAAAATTAATTCTTTCTTTTTCAATTGCATCGGACCATTTTTCGATTTTCTTAATACTATTTTTAAGCATTAAATTTTCTTTTATAAAAATATTGCTGTCAGTTTTTAATTCGTTTGGTATATCATCCACCATGAAATAGCGCTTTATATTTTTTACCATCCATATCCAAGTCTTTTCCGGACCGCAATCTTCATTCCAATTTCCGATAGATTTATTCCATAGATTAACAGTTTCATCATATTTTAATTTTTGTTTTTCGAACGTGTCAATTTCCTTTTGATAACCTTGTAGTTTAGTTTCAATTTCTTTGCGAACGGCATCTATTTCAACAGCAATCTGAGCAAATTTAACTTTTGTCATTCTTTCTTTTGTTTTACCACCATTGGGAATTATATCGGTATAAAAATAATCTACAATATCCTGCATTCCGCTTAGTTTATATTCGCCGTCTTTATCATTCAATGCATTTTTGGAACTCACAGGGAAAACCTTTTCTACTAAACCTGCGATCTTGTTTATTTGACCATCCAATTCTTTTAATACTTCATTATTATTTTGTAGACCAAGCGAGTCCGTCTTATTGATTATTGCTATCGGTTTGAAATTTCTGCAGTACTTTTCAAGTACTGCTATTTCAGTTCCTTTTAACATCTGATTTGCATCAAACAACCAAATAACCACATCAGCATGTGCAATAAATTTGGAAGTGATCTCTGTATGACGCTCAATGCTTGAGTTAAATCCCGGTGTATCGGCAATATCGATGTTCTCAAGAATTTTATTATCCAATTGAAGTCTTACAAAATATATTTTATCTAACAAATTATCTGTTTTTATAAAATTTTCGACTGTAAAATCATTTAATTTATTCATTTCAGATCTTTCAACTTTACCGTCATTATAATGTACGTACAATTCGGGCTCTCTCCCGTACTGCAGCTGAGTGATTGTGGCTGTAGAAGGTCTAATTTTCATGGCTAATCTTTGTTCTTTTAGCAAAGCATTGATGAATGTTGACTTCCCTGAGCTGAATTCTCCCAGTACGACCACTAGCAGCGGGGAATCGTTATTTTCTTTTATGACCTTTAAGACATCTATCGCAGATTCAATTTTTTTATATTTATAGTTTAAAGTTGGCAATAAATTCAGAAGTCTATCGATTAGACTATTTATTTTTGAATTAACTCTATAGTTACTATCCGTCCCTTGAGTCTGCATCTTTTGTGTTTTCGTTTTTGATCCATTAACAGTATCTTGCTGTTTTTCCAATTCATTCTGATTACGTAATTTTTGTTCCTGCAATTTCTGTCTCAGCAATTCCTTTTCCCGCAATTGCCGTTTCTTCGCATCCTTTCTTTGTGTTTTCTTTGAGCTCGAGAAATAATTTATAATGAAAAATAATGCTGCGATAATAATAATTATGGCTATGCACGATTGCCATAGATAATTTTCTATTAAATTATTTATAATATGTCTCATTTATATTATTATTCTCCATTATAGGCTAAATGAAGGTATCATAGATAGATCGAACGATTTCAACGGATCTATATCATACCCGCCGAAAATATTAGGTGATGTTTGTGCAATCATTTCTCCGGATGCATCAAAAATATTATCCCCGCCGAATATGTTATGTTCACTATGAGAAACCGGTTGATTATTTGAGTCATATAAATTCTCACCACCGAAAATATTCGATTGGCTGTGTTTTATTTGTTGCCCATTTGAGAATATATCTTTTCCTTTAAAAATATTATCATGAGTAGAAAACTTTTCAGTTCCACCATCAAAACTATAATCATCTCCTCCGAAAATATTTGAATGGCTGTGTCCGATCAATTCACTATTAGATAAGTAATCATTCCCGCCAAAAATATTTTCGGTAGAACTAATATCATCAAATATGGATAGGTCCATTTAATAACTCCCTAAAATATTCTCTATTTTTGAAATTGATCCTGTTAAATATTTCTGTCTATCTTCCAAAGATTCCTTTACAGCATTATTTGTTTCTAATTTTTGCTGTAGTGTCTGTTTGATTTCAATAAATGTTTGTTGAAATTCCAAGGATAAGGAATCTTTGAAAAAATTAATTTTCTTGTCAATTAATTTATCAGTGTTTTGTCGCAACGTTTCATATGTCTTTATTAATACATTAGGGAGATTATTTTTAATTTGTAATTTTTGTTCTTCAAATTTTTTCTTAGAAAAATGGCCTCCTACTAGTGCTTGGCTAATTTTACCTCCCATAATTGTCGGAACTAATACTGCCAAGGAAAGTCCCCCTGTTGCTATTGCCACGCCGCCAAAAATCAAGGAACCAAGCGCAAAGCTTCCTTTATTAATATTTGACAGGTTGTCTTTGGCGTTAACAACTACAGGATCGATGTCTGAAACTGTTGAAAGTTCGCTTGCAGTAGCCAACTGTCTTATTATTGGAGTTTTTGAAAAATGTTTTTTAAATCCTTCGATTGCCTTATTAAAAATAGTCAATACGTTTTGTTCGATAAAGGGCTGACTCTGTTCTATCCAATGCTTATTTGACTGTTTAATTTTAAATGGAATGACTTTCTCGGCATAGTCTGTTAGATCCCCTTTTACAAGATCAACTTCATATAATAATGATTCCTTAATGCTGTTATGATCTTTCAACAATGAAATATCAATCCGAGTTTTTAGGGATTCCGTCTGCTCATCAACGTATTTCAATAAATCTTTAAAAACTTCTGCATGCATCTTTTCCGATTTATCGATATTCTGACTCATTGCTAATATTTCTTCACTGCTTCTTGCATTGTTACTTTTCTCAATATTAATATTTTCGATTAATAATGCACACAGATCGATTATCTGATTTTTATATTTTTTTAGCTTTATTTTTGTCTGCTGGTTGCTCCTTATGAATTCTTTTAGTGTATTTTCGAAATTGGTGAAGGATGCAGTTGATTTTGAATGTTGATCGCCATTGAGCTTTGCTTTTAATGCATCAAGAGAAGAAAGAGCAAATACTAACGGTTTTCCTGCTTTAACAATACCTTTTAAATTATTATTAATCGCGTCAATGGATTCATTTATTTCATCTTCGTTTAATTTGTCCGATTTATTTGCAATAAAGAATATCGAACTGATGTTATTAGAAAGTACCTGATCTTCTAAAAATGATTTTTCTGTTCCAGCAAAAGGTTTGTTTGAATCAAGAAGAAAAATAACCGAATCTGAGACCGGCATATATCCATAGGTGATGTCTAAACGCTGTTGATTCATATCATTCACACCAGGTGTATCAACAATTATTGTTCCATCTTTTAAATATTCAATCGGATACATCACCTCAATGTATTTTACACTCGCTGGATCAAACTCAACTAATGAGGTAAATTCTTTCAGAATATCCTTAGAAAAACTTAAATCATTAATCTCACCGTTTTTCTTATGAACTTTGATTCCCGGTTTTTCATCATAGTGAATGATATTAATTGTTGCTGTTGTTGGCCTAACCCCAGTTGGAATGATATCAACGCCAAGTAATGCATTTATAAATGTTGACTTGCCTCTATTAAATTCACCGACAACTGTGATTATAAAATTATCTTTATTTAATCCATCTTCAATTTTAGTCGCTTTTTCAATAATATTTTTAAAATTTAAAGATTTAGCAACTTTTTTTAATAAACTGACATCATCCGCTATTTTTTTAATTTCTAAATTGTAGTTATCCATTTCGCCTCTTATGATTTTATAAATATATTGTCGAGTATTTCTTCTTGTTCAATTAATTGGTGCTGAATTTCTTTATATTTATTCAACTTCAGCTCAATCTTGGACTGTTCTGATTTCATGATTAACTTTATGTCATCGATAGTTTTTTCAACCGATCGAATTAATACATCCATATGATTCTCAGTTTTTTCTTTAAAATCATTAAATGACTCTTTCATCGTAGATTTAATCTTCGGAACAGCTTTTTTTAACTCTTTTTGCAAATGATCTCTGGTTTTGGTTGCAGCTTTATTTAATTTTTTCTTATCATAATATGAGCCCCATATCCACCCACCTCCAACAGCCAATGCTATGCCAATCGGCCCCAATAAGAATGCAGTTATATAGCCCAGACCTGCCGAACCGCCAAATAGCAGGATGTTCTCTATGCCAGAACCAGACTCTATTACTAGTTCATCTAATTCGAACAGATTATCTTTTTTATTTTCCGCTGAAGCCATGCTGGTTTGAAATTCATCCAGATCATCTAAAAAATCATTGTATCGTGAACCTGTTGCATCTATTATTTCATTCATTTCTTCTGAAATATATTCCTGAATTGATATACAGGTTTCAGTAAGGGATTCTTTTATAATCTGTGGGAGGTTTGATTCCAATTCTTTCATACCTGCATCCCAATTAACAATTTGATTTGATATGTCATCCAAATATATTTCTATAAATCTTGAAATTTCCGGATCTAATCTATTTTGAAGCAATGATTCTCTATTTGAAATAAATTCGATGAGTTCAACTTTTCTCCTTTTAATTCGTTCCAGTTTAGGTTTATTCTCCTCAATTTTTTTTTCAAATATTTCTGGCGAGAATTTCAATCCATTAATTTTTATTTGAATATTCTTTTTACAATCCGCGATAGTAGAGAGGGTATTATTTATGGGAGAATTAATCATTTCAACTGCCTTGGAATCTGATGTAAGAAAATTTTCAAATTCTGATTTGAATTCGTTAAATCCATTTTTTAAGCTTTCATCATTCTTGGGATTTTTTAAAGTAATGGGATATATTTTGATCTCACGTTGACTTTTCATTACATCTTTTAATTGTTTTTCCCAAAATGGGATTGCCTCCCTAAGTTCGTTAGGATCCTCGATAAAATCGATTTTATTTACTACAAAAAACATTTTATTCATATACTTTTTAAATATTTTTATATAATTGCTTTCAGAACTGGATAGAAATTGCGCCGCACTGAAAAGCATGATTCCAACATTGCCGTTAGGCAAGTACTCTAATGTAGCTCTTTCATGATGTCCGTATATAGAATTGAGGCCCGGTGTATCCAAAACCTCTACACCGTCATTACAGTATTTAGACGGAAAGAACACTTCCACCAGTTTTACTGTTTTAGACTTTTCATCAGATTCGGCGGTTAAGGATGTCGTGTATTCTTTTAATTGGAGAAGTGGAATATTTTCTATTTCTCCATCTGATATTTCTTCTCCCTCCTCATTCCTTTCTCCAAAATAATGAATTCTTGCATTTTTATTTTCGCTATATTTTATCAGGTTTATCGTTGCAGTAGTTGGCCTAACTGCAGTTGGAAGAATTTCTTCACCAAGCAAGGTATTTAAAAAAGTGGATTTGCCAGTTTTGAATTCTCCAATTACCATGATTTTAAAAACGCCATCCTTGACCTTTTCGATCTGTTCAGAGATGATATCCTGCGGTTTTTTTTTAAACGCAGCATCATGATTTTGAATATTGCTGTCAATTTCATCATAGGAATTGATGATATTAATAGTGTCTGTCAGACACTCAACTAAATTATTTTTTAAAGTGGCAAATTCATGAATTGGATGCAATTCCATATTAACTCCCTGATTAACTATATAATTGGTTTTTATATTACGAATAATATCTATTAGTCCATGTATCCAATTGCTGCAAAGTCCTTAAATTTTAATATATTAATTTGACTCAATTAATTCTTTTTTTTTGCTTCGCAACAACTATTATGATTCCTTCTTTTTATTTTTTCTTGTACTTTTTTTAAAGAATTCAATAGTTCTGTCTTTGGCTGATTCGCCACCGGCCATAACTTTTTTAACACCATGTTCAACAATAGTGCTCTTTATTTTGGATGTCATATTGGATGTTATCATTTTCGCAGTTTTTAAAATCATCGAAACAGATGGATACATATCCTTATCTTCTTCAATATATGTTAATGTACAGTAATTTTCTGTAATAAGCGAGATTCTAGTAAGGAGCACCGCATTTACAAACCCGTCGGCAATAGAACCGCTAACTTTATCAATAAAAGGAATGCTCTTTAAACTATTTGATGATAAGCTTGATATTATTTCTTCGGTAACTATCTCAACTCCTTCTGAACCTCCGATTGCTACCGAATAATATACCTTTTTTGCGATCGTCCAGAGATCCTTATTGGATACTCTTCCATTATATAACTTGAATGTTTCCTTAACCAGTCCAACACTTGCCGATAAAATGATTATTGCATCAAGAAAACCATTCTGAGAGATAGCGGAGCTGTAGAATAAGTTTGACACATACCGCTTTCTGATCAGAACACATTTTCCTTTAAGAATTTCTACAACTTTTTTATAATCATCAATATCGTTTGAAATACCACCCAACTCGGCAAGTTCATCTTTTATTGATTCGTTTTGCTGAAATTGCTTCATACGTTCTAATATCAGACCCTTCTCAAGCGACTTGTTTTTAACGGGACCTCTTACGCGGGGTATGCGAATGATCTTAATTGTCGGTAATATTATGAAATAGCAAACAAATACTCCTACTATTGCAACTACAAAAAATCCAAATAATTGATGTATGTTAAAAGCAAAATAAAATAATTGTACTGTTTCCATAAAAACCAGATATAACAAAACAATTGAAAACAGAAAAAATGCCCTTTTTAATAACTTCATAATAATTTCCTCCTGCAGATAATTAATTCAAATTATCTTCATACATTGCTATTGTCTACCCCTGCGGTGTGCAAGCGTGCTCAATATATACT
>JBHPEE010000083.1:0-7010 GCA_042577295.1 Fidelibacterota bacterium
TCATGGGTACTCCTTATTAAACAAAACCCCTAACATTGTGTTAGGGGTTTCCATAATACATATACCTGAATATCAGACAGAATTTTAGGAAAATAACATAGCTGGCACGTGGTTTTTATTGGGAAGAATAATATTTTAAAACATGCAGCGGCATTATAAAAGATTAGAACAGATCAAAAAGTGATAAACACTGCTATCGGACCACTCGATTATATTAAAAGTAAAAACGCAAGATACTAACTACTTTAATTTTATCAGACAATCCGCTGTCATATCGTCCGGCCTTGGAAATTCCATTAAATATAAAACTGTTGGTCCGATATCCGATAAAATGCCATTTTGTTTCAATTTAATACCGCTGGTATCTGTGGCAATATAAACACAACGTACTAGATTCAAGGAATGGCTTGTGCGCACTTGTCCGGTTTCATAATCAATCATTTGGTCGCAATTACCATGGTCAGCGGTGATTAATATTTTGGCATCAAGTTCTAACAATCGCGGAATAATTTTCCTAAGATTATCATCTAATATTTCAACCGCTTTTATTGCTGCATCCATGTTGCCAGTATGACCAACCATATCGCCATTGGCATAATTTACTAATATAAAATCATAGGGATTGTTTTCAATTCGTTTTAATAATTCATCGGTTACATTGTATGCTTCCATTTCAGGATGCTCGGCAAAACTCGATGGGTCAAACCGACCTGGAATTTCAACTTGATCTTCATTCAGAAATGGAGTTGTTGATTTGCCATTAAAAAAACTTGTCACATGACGAAATTTCTGAGTCTCCGCCAAGCGTAGTTGCTTTAATCCGGCTTCGGAGATTACTTGTCCAACTAAGTTATCTAGTTTTTCATCACCTTCATCCATTCCACCTAATAAATAGTCTTCGAATTCATTATAATAGCGTGTTAAACCTACATATACAACTTTTGGTTTACGCGTTAACGTTCCCGGATAATTATTATCAACAAACACTTGTGTAAGTTGTATCGCACGGTCTTGCCTATAATTGGTGTGCAGAATTACATCGCCGTCGGCAACACCGGAATAACCGCTGATAACATGCGGTTCAATATATTCATCAAACATATCAACACCACTTGGAGTTTTATCATTTTCATAAGATTTTTTGATAGCCGATTCCGGTTCAGTGGCTTTTTTGCCGATTGCATTAACAATGCAATTATATGCGCGATCGGTTAAGTCCCAACTTTTTACACGATCCATTCCATAATAACGACCCATTATTGTACCAATTTGGCAATTGCCGACCTCCTGCATCTGTTGACGGAGAGTATAAAAATATTCCAATGTGCTGCGCGGTGGCGTATCGCGGCCATCTAAGAACGGATGTATTACAATTTTTCCTTCAGTGAATTCCTGTCGGGCACGCTTCATCAATTTGAATAGATGATCTTGGTGGGCGTGCACGCCTTCATCCTGCAATAGTCCGAAGAAGTGAAATTGTGAATTTTTTTTCTTCCAATTATCAATCAGGTTTTGCCATTTCTCAGTGGTAAAAAGCGAACCGTCCTCTAATTTATCATTAATACGCTTTAATTCTTGCTCAACAATGCGCCCGGCCCCCATGCTCAAATGACCAACTTCGCTTGACCCTTGGAATCCAGCTGGCAATCCAACAGCTTCTCCGGATGCATCCAACAAAGTCCAAGGATATTTTTTATAATAACTGTCTAAATTTGGTGTGTTGGCTGCTAGAACGGCGTTACCCTTTGGATTTTCATTGTACCCAACGCCATCTAAAATAATTAATACTACAGGTGATTTTTTCATGTTTATTATTTATATATCTTTATGTTTTATAAGTCTCCGGCAATATTACTAAGATTTTTCTTGCTTTCCATTGACAAAACCAGTAAAATACTTGCGAGTAACTTACGAGTTTATTATGAAAAAACCAATATCATACAAACAACAACGTTTTTTAGATTTCATTCAACGCTATACGCTAGCGAACGGTCAGGCACCATCCTATGAAGAAATTATGGACAAATTAGGGTTTTCGTCGTTAGGAACGGTACATTGGTACGTTAAAACGCTAAGCGATGATGGATACATACATCGCGCCCGCGGTCCTAATGGAAAAAGGGCGCTTATCCTTTCTGAAGAGCACGCCGTACCAACAGTTTTACCGCTTTTAGGAATGATTGCTGCCGGTGAACCGATTGAAGCTTTGGAAAACGCTGAATCAATTAATGTTCCGGCACCCTTTGTTAGACCAGATAATTTTGTGCTGAAGGTTAAAGGAACTTCCATGCAAGAAGACAATATCGAAGATGGTGATTACGTAATTGTGCGGAAAACACCGCAAGCCGAATCTGGGCAGATGGTGGTAGCCCTCATAAATGGCGAGGCTACTTTAAAACGTTATTATCCTAATGGGCGTGGAATAGAGTTGCATCCTAGGAATCCTGATTTTCCTATTATTAAAATTCAGGATACTGATAATTTTCAGATCAATGGAATTGTACTCTATTCTTTTAGAGAATATTAACAAAAGTAGAAGTGGTGAGATATGGCTGCTTCTATTTTTCATGTGCGCTTAAAAGATTTTGAACTTCAAACTGAGCGTTTGATGGACGCCTCATTGCGTACGCGTCCGGTTGCTATTATTTCATCACAGCAACAAGATGGTACAATTGTTTCCGTCTCTCCCGAGGCGAAAGAAGAAGGACTGTACATGGGTATGAAACTGTCCCTAGCACGCAAAATGAGCCACAGCGCCTTGTTGATGCCTTATAATCGTTCTTTATATACGCGTCTCAATTCGTACATTTACAAAACGGTGTCAACCTTTACCCCAATAGCAGAGCCCGCCCACTTCGGGCAATTTTATCTTGATATGACTGGAATGAAACATTTGTACCCTAGCTATCAACATGCCGGTTTGTCGGTTTCCAATGTTATAGCAGACAAAACCAGTTTGGCCAGTACAATCGGTATCAGCGTTAACAAATTAGTAAGCCGTATCTCCACGGCTGTAGTACCTGATATTATTAACGAAATAACTGTCGGCGAAGAGCCGCGCTTTCTATCGCCACTGGAATCACCTATTCTACCATCTGTTCATTTACCACAAGTAAAAAAAATGGTTCAATTTTTATATCTTAAACAAGTTAATGATATTCAAAAAATTGTTCATAGTACAGCAGAAGGTTCTATCATCTTCGGAAAGCATTTTAAGCAAGTGGCGCGTGAAACACAGGGTAAGGATACATCTGCTGTCCGTCCTCCGAACTTAAAAGATCATATTATTGAGCAGGTCGTTATACCTAAGGATACCAACGACCAATTTATTTTACGTTCGATTGTTAAAACCATGGCTGAACAAATTGCCTTTCAGTTACGCAAGCGCCAACAAATTTCAAAAAATGTTAAATTGGAAATTCATTATACCGATGGTTTGCGGAATGCGCGTCACGATGCTTTTGTTGCAACTAATGATAAATCAATCGTGGAAACATGTTATAGATTATTTGATCTGGCAAATTATCGTCGTAATAGAATTCGTACCATTATAATCGATGTTTCTATGTTTGTTTATTTTGCTAATCAAACTGCTCTTTTTGAAACAGAAAACATCAAAAACAATAATTTATCTAAAGCTTTAGATATAATTCGCCGTAAGCATGGTGCTAATAGTATACATTCCGCCTCAGCTTTGGGAAATGTACCAAAACAAAAATCACTATTGATGTCCAAGATACAAAAGTTGCTCCCTCAAGATTTCACCGCAAATTCTTAGTTCTTAAGCATGTTTACCCATCTTAATGTTCATTCCAATTTTTCTCAAATGCGTGGAATTGCTACGCAACAATCCTTGCTTGCTCAAACAAAAAAACAAGGTATGCGATATCTTGCTCTTACGGAAACAAATGGTGTATGGGGGTTCATTCGTTTTGTGCAGCATGCAAGGGCGGCAGATATTTTACCAATTGCCGGAGCTAATATTATCACCGCTAAAGATGATGTTATTCTTTTGGTGGAGAACCAAACAGGATACGAAAATCTTTGCCGCGCCATATCTAAAGTACACGATGATGATAAGCAACCGTTGTCAAAAATATTATCAGCCGGATATTCCGGCATATTTTTTCTAGCACATCAGGAAAAAACATTAAATGAACTTAGCCAATTCATTCCCGATACTAATCTTTTTGTGGAATTGCGTCCAGGCATAACGGAAATACGGGTACAACAATTGGCAAAACAATTCAAATTAGAAATTGTAGCAACAGGAGATGTATATTTCCTGAAACCGGAAGATCAAAAAGCACACCTTGTTTTGCGGGCAATTGAGAACAATACAACATTATCACAAATCGATTCGAAAGAAGTGAAAAATAAACAGCATTGGTTCCGTAACGAAAAAGATATGATTTCTCTTTTTCCAAACAGTTTAGCGGCAATCAATAATAGTCATTATTTAGCCGAGCGTTGCAAAACCGACTGGAATTTTATAAATACCATTTTCCCAGATATTTCACTCAAGAATACGCACCAAGCCAATACAAAATTACGCCAATTAGTAGAGGCGGGGGCAGTGGTGCGCTACGGGGGTAGCATACCCAATAAAGTCGAGAAGCGTATTGATTACGAAATGTCACTTATTAAATCAAAAGGATTTGCTCCATATTTTTTAATCGTACACGATATAGTAAAACAAACACGCGCTACAATCGGGCGTGGCTCCGGGGCGGCATCAATTGTTAGCTATGCATTATTTATTACGCAGGTTGATCCCATCAAGTATAATTTACAATTTGAGCGATTTATTCATCCCGAGCGTGAAGACATGCCCGATATCGATATCGATTTTCCCTGGGATGAGCGCGATGATATTCTTGAATCAATTTTTAAAAAATATAAATTGACGCGTACCGCGATGGTTGCATCGCAAGTATTCTTGCGTCCACGTTCAGCTGTACGGGAAGTTGCTAAAGTCTATGGATTGTCCAATGAAGAAATAAAAAGTATTACCAAGCGTATAGGCTATCATCGTTCGCGGACCGATTTGGCGCACTGGGTTAGCACCGACCCGCGCTTTTCAAATGCTCATATAGACGATACAATTATCGATGTATTAAATCAAAGTGAAAAAATCATCGGAGCGTTCCGATATCCTTCCGTGCACCCGGGTGGTGTGATTATTGTCCCGGATGAAATTCGCAAATACGTGCCGGTTCTAATGGCTCCCAAAGGTGTACAAATTGTCGAGTGGGAAAAGGATCAGGTTGAGGATTCCGGCTTATTGAAAATTGATATTTTAGGGAACCGTAGTTTAGCGGTGGTACGAGACACAATTAAACAAGTCAATTTGAATTACGTCCACAAAAAAGCCGACAGTCAATATGTTGACTATCATCAAATTCAACCAATCGGTGATCCTAAAACGGAAACACTAATGAAAGCTGGGCGTACTATGGGCGTATTTTACATCGAAAGTCCCGCAACCCGGCAGCTGTTAACTAAAGCAGGGGTGGTCGATTTTGAGCATGTAGTAATTTATTCATCAATAATCCGTCCGGCGGCCAATCGTTTCACAAACATCATGCTCGAACGAATTCATGGAAAGCCCTGGAAACTTCAACACCGTGATCTAAAATTTTTGAAAGAAAGTTACGGAATAATGGTTTATGAGGAACAGGTTTCGATGGCAGCGCGCATATTGGCCGGGTTTGGCTACGCTGAAGCCGATGCCCTGCGCAAAACGATGAGCCGTGATTCCATGCAGAATATAATTCCCGGATGGAAAAAGAAGTTTTTTTCAAAAGCACAAAAACGCGGTTATCCTGATAAACTAATCGAAGAGGTGTGGGATATGATAGCTTCCTTTGTTGGATATTCTTTTTGTAAACCACATTCCGCTTCATATGCGATGTTATCTTTCACCTGTGCTTATTTAAAAGTTCATTTTCCGGCAGAATTTTTAGCGTCAGTTATTACCAATCAAGGGGGGTTTTACTCAACCTATGCTTATTTGAGTGAGGCACGCCGTTTTGGAATAACAATTTTACCTCCCCATATAAATCTCAGTAATAAAGAATATCGAGGTAAAGATCAAAAAATACGCATGGGGTTAATGAGCATCAACGAGTTGCAGGGAAAAGCAGTAAAATCAATTCTTGATGAACGTAAAGCAGGAGACTTTAAGTCACTGAATAATTTTCTTATACGCGTCGAGTTAGATCTTGCCGATGCTATTGCACTCACCAATGCCGGTTGTTTTACAGCATTGGAACCCAAATTGACACATAAGGAAATTGCTTACCGAGTCGCACACTATTACTTGTCGGATGGTTCAACGGAAGCAGTAACTGTTCAGCCCTCCAAAGAGGCTTTGACCAAAGAAGAAGAACACGAACTGGAATATAAAACCTTTGGTTTTCCGATTTCATTCCATCCTTTAGAACCGTATTTAAAAGCCCTGAATAACTGGATAAAAAAAGCTAAAGACATCCCACAATATGTTGGTAAATCAATATACTTAGCCGGTGTTTATATTACACGCAAAGAGACGAAAACACATCAACGTGATCCGATGGAGTTTTTGACACTAGAAGACGAAACAGACATTTACGAATGTGTGCTTTTCCCGGAAGTGTTTCGTAAATATGGCGATCTATTGTATTGGGAAAAACTATTTCTATTACGCGGAACAGTTGAAGAAGCGTTCGGTGTATATTCGGTAACTGTGGAAAAACTCATTAGCCTACCCCGAAATATTGATAAAATTGAAAAGCAAACCACTAAGACACGAGGAGCACAAAATATTAAAAACAATAAGAAACCTCTTCATGATTTAGTGTCTTCGTGGTAATATCATAACAATGTGTGGACGTAAAACATTAACTAAAGATATGCAGTCAATTGTCGAAGAGCTTGCTATTGAAGAGTGGGAAAATCCTGATAATTATTTACCGAACTACAATATCGCTCCTACTCAAAACTCTCCAATATTAGTCGATAATGGTAGG
>JBHPEE010000084.1:0-6872 GCA_042577295.1 Fidelibacterota bacterium
GTAGTATATTTACGGACTGGAGAATTGAATATTATAAGCGACCAGTCTGCTTTCTATATCGATATAAAAATAAATGCGACGGGGATGGCAAGCGGGAATGTTTTACGATGTTTTATTTTAGGTGACCTAATAATAAAAAATGAGAACGATACTATATTGTTTACAGACGAAATTGTTACCGAATCAAAAAGTTTGTTGACAATATCTGATGCTAAAAACAAAGCTATAAAACAATTTGTTGACCAGGTAATTCAGTCATTCAATCAATTTTAATTAACAGTAAAATATTTGAAGTAAGAATCTCGTTAAATGCCAAATATGATTTTGTGATTCAACAAAATTTAAGGAGGATAAAATGAAATCTTACATGTTTAAGTTTTATGTAATATTTATGTCAATTTGTGTTATGCTTTACTATAATTGTACAAGCAGTCAACCACAAGTAAATACCAATTCATCATCGTCAATACAAGAACTTGCTCAAATTCAATGCACAAGTTCCATAAAAGAAATCTTGGAATTAGATGGAAAGGAATCAACTGACATTAAACGCAGTTTTTATACTGGCAAATCAAAATTAATGTTAAAGCCAGGATTACACACTATCACAGTGGTCTTTACCACTCATGAAGAAAGAACAATAACATTCGAAGTAGAGATTGGGCAATCTTACGAACTCGATCGTTGGGGAGACAATGTGGTTGTGATAAATATGAAAAATAAGAAAACATGGTCAGAATACCAGTCTCAACTATACAAAGGATTATCTGATGAGTTGATAGATAAACAGATTAGGTCATACACCGCCCCCCTCCCTGGTGACAATGAGTCAATAGTTAGAAGTCTTGAGCATTATCCTGCCGTTCAGTTAATCAGCATTGATAATAAAAGATATTCCAGCATTAATCCTGGATTTGCCTTACGCTTGCCACCAGGTCCCCATATTTTCGAGTATTCAGTCTGGATTTCAAAAGGATTTTTCCAATCCAGCAGGTATACGCCAGAAACTGATGTCATTTCAGCTGATCTGGAGCCTGGTTGTACATATGTGATTTTCTCGAGAATTATTGATTCTCAAACTAAAGAAGTAGGAACAGATATTATAAAAGATTTGCATCATTCTGTTCTATCGGAAGACGAAAAATTGGTTTTAGAGGAGAGACTGGCTTCCAAATCAATGCTGTACGGGATAGAACGACCTAATGAAGATGAAAAGGTTAAGTCTAAACAAGTGAAAAATCCTTTATACGGTTTTCCGTGGAAATTTGATGAATTATCTTCAGAAGAACAAGAAACTGCTATTAAATTAGGATATAAAAGTACAGATATAGTCTATTTTAATAAACCATTCGGTGGTAAAATAATCTCTTTTTCAAACCAACCTCAGATTATAGTAAAAAAAATTACCTATTTAGATAATAATATTGTATTCTATGGTGTTATTAATCTTAGTGTGACCCATACAATTGATGTTGAAGAGATTGAAAGACAGGGATATGAAGTACCAGATGTATGGGTCGAGATTTCTGATGAGGGTAGGCAACTTAAGTATATAGATAAATCACAAGTGCCTTAGGATATCCACATTGTGGATACGTTTTCTATGGATACAAAGCTACTTAAGAAAGTTCCTTTCGACGAGGTTTATACCGTATAGCGCTGTCTTACTCAGGCAGAGCCGATATATATATTCAGTCCTTATAAAATTAATATTTATTAATCACATAATTTTATAAATTTTGTAACTTTTCGCCATTGTAAAAAATTAATAGGTCAATTATGTCTGAAGAATATGGATATATACAAGCATTTAATGCCTCAAGGCAATATCAAAATAAATTTGAATATTTTTTTATGGGTGTAATCCTTGCCTCTCTTTCATTATCTGTACAAATAAAAATACCTGAAGAAGCAACATCATTATACCTATTAATTGCCTCGTGGATACTTTTTTTAATTAGTTTCTTATCAGGATTATTTAGATTTGAAAGAATAAATATGTTTTTTCGAATTGAAGCTGAAAAACTATCCTTTTATAAAAAGAGGAATAATTTTACAGAAGCAAAAGAAGGACAATTGACATTATTAAAGGACTCTAAATCTGAATGGAAACCAGAGGAGATAATTGAGCAAATAAGTAAATTTGAAGGATTGCTTGAGTCGGCAGATAGATTTATTAGTTATTATAATAAACAATCATCAATCGCTTATCAAATTCAAAAATGGGGATTTTTGTTTGGGTTGGTTTCTTTTGCATTATATAAAATAAGCAATATATTTCATTTGACTGTTTGTACTGAATTCCTCATATTGTTTACAGTATCAGTGGGTTTAATATTAGTAGTATTGTTATATAAAAAAACTCTTCCATTTAGTGAAAATGAAACTAATGAAATCAGTAAGACAGATTAAATAATAAAAGGAAGTTGTATAATCAATATAAGTAATCAAGATAGGGTCGATAATTTTCTTGAATCAAAAGATGCCCTTTTCCATTATACTAAAGCGTCAACTGCATTAGAAAAAATACTATTCGAAAACGAATTTAAGCTTTCAATTTTTAAGAATACTAATGACCCACAAGAGTATAAGGATTTTTTGTTTGGTGGTTGGGTTTTTGGATATAATAATGATTGGAAAAAGCCTAACAGTAAATACTACAAAGCAAAAGCACGCCTTAACGATATTTTAAAATATAAATTCCGACTAATGTGCTTATCACTGAATCGTTATAAAAGCGATAATACATTACTGATTAATGGTTGGAAAATGTTTAGAATGTGGTCACAATATGGAGAAAACCACTTCGGAGTTTGTCTGGTTTTTTCAAAAAAGAAACTGTTAGAATTTATTGAAAAAGCAAGCATTGAATATTATGTAGCAGATAAAGTTATATATTCTAAAGAAGAGACATATCTTGATAACGCATTAAGTTTAAGTATAAGTCAAATCAACAATTCTGACCTTGATACATTTTGCTTACGACATATTAAAAGCCATATAGATAAATTCTTTTTTACTAAGCACCTTGATTATCGAGATGAAGCTGAGTATAGAGTCGTAATATATGACAATAATAATGATTATAAATATTTTGATTTATCAACTTTTATTAAATGCGTAATTATTGGCGAAAGGATGCCTAAAGTATATTATCCACTTATTAAAAATTTATGTGACAAAACTAATACTGAATGTCGAAGGGTCGAATACAGTAATGGTAAATTGTCTCTATTAAATTTATAGGATAAATACTAATTGTAAAAAACTGAATAATTAGTCAAATATAACCACATTGTGGATACAGGCGGGATACCAATACCTGTTTCTCCTCTATAAAGCACTTAACTCTGCGTCAAGAGGGTGGAGTAAATCATTGACGATTTTATTGCTGCGTAAGAGAACCTGAAGGCTATAGAGTTACTTATTCCCGAATGTCTACTTAAATTTGTCAATGAAGACATCTTCTAAAAAATATTTGAGGAATGTTAAGATTCGGTCTCAAATAACGGTTTCAAGTGTTGGATGTATGGTACTGGTGAGAAGAAAAGTTCAAAAATATAGAAGAGGAAAAAAATGGAAATCATAACAAGTTATAAAATTGAGGTTATTTATCCAGGTGGATTACCGCTAAAGAAAAATGACGACGGTGAGATGGAACCTTGGTGTGACCCGCACGATGAGTTTTATCATTTATGTAATTGTCCGAAACCATATTCAACAATTGAGAGAGATGGTTGGCAAGTCACAAAAGAAGGAGAAATATTATACGCCAGCCCAACACGGGATATTTATGAAGCAATGGCATTATGGATAGAAGTTGGAGACGATGTAATGAAATGTAATAGATGCGGAAAAGAATTAGATATTAATATTTATAAAGATGCTGCAAGAATGTTGGAAGAATTAAAGTATCTTGAGATGATAGAAAATGCAGTCGATGCATTTTTTGATTTACACGCAGAATGCAAAGATTCGGTATAAAATAACGGAGACAAATGGTTGGTTGTATAAAATAGGGAAGAAGAAAATAAATTTTAAAATTAGTAAGCTTTAATTTGATACAAAGATTTGAAGTATGTAAAAATATTCATTGGCTAATTGTTTTCAATTGATTGTCCTGAAGTTGGGCTATTTAGAATATATTTAGCATAGTGTTTGAATTTAATATCTATGAATAGTGGGTATATGCCATCGTTTAGCTTTTTAAAATATTCCTTTTTTAAGTTGAATTGGTTGAGCGTGTTCATAATAAAGTCCCCAGTCCTTTTTATGTTTGGATTCAGATATTCTAACAATCTGGCATTCAGGTTTACAAGTGTCTCAATCATTACATATAGTCTCGATTGGGAATTTTTCATAGCCTCTGTTAGTTCAGAAATTTCCATAGGAAACATTAATTTTGTAACCCCCAGGCTCACCAAATCACGGCTGGTTCTTGCTGGATATTTTGCATAATTGTTTTCATTTATTGACTTACCGATTAATCCAATATCAGCATACTGTACTATTTTACTTTGTGTTATTGTAAATTTTCCTGTCGTTTCTTTTCTAACATATTTAAAAATATCTCCAAAAGTTTCCCTTGGCTCTGTTTCTTCTGCTGTCCAATTATCAAAGCCCTGAATATTTGATTTCTTAATTATCAATTCGTACATATTCTTATTCATTTTAAAATCTCCCAATTATTCCATCTTCCACCGCTTCCAAATCCTTTAGTAATTCCTCATCTGCGGCAAATGGGTTTCCGCTTTCCAATCCCATCGCTTGTTTAAAATTTTTGTGTCCTAATACTTGGTTGTTAACATCATACGCCCAATCGAGCCACAGTTCCCGCATATATTCAACGTCCTCTTCTGTACAGCGATAATTCATATCTTTGATTAAAAAGTCTCGCATCTTCTCTGTAGTCTCTGGCGGATGTCCATTCCTTTTAATATATAGTTTATATGCCTGTTGGTATAACTGAGCGAAATTATAGTCATCTTCTGTTACTTTAGTATCCATAGCAGGGTCTCCTACACTAATATCTAAATTACTTCCCATTTTTGTCCTCATAATAATATTGTAAACACAAATACTTACCGCATCCCAAATGTCCTTACTCTGGTTATTACCGTCGGGGTGGTCAAGTTTAGAATTGTTAAGTAGCATTAATTTATTCATTTCCCGAAGTAGTGTGTCGTTATGCAAGTATTCAATCCCATTCTGCCAAACAAGATGTCGTATTACCCGCCCGTATAAAACTTGCTGTGGATTATTAAATGCCAATGTTTCACAATCGCTAATTCCTACATCGAGCAATTTCTGGCGAATGCTTTCCGTATTCCACTTATCAAAGTGTAATGACCGTGAGTTAGGGAAACTATTACTTAATAAATCAATTATTATGTCTTCAACATTTTGATAGTCAATTGGCATTCCTTTACGTGGTCGCCATTCCAGTATTAAATCAATAACTGGTTTACTGTTAATCGTTACAATCTTATCAATAGGCTTGCCTGTATTTTTCTCATAAATCTTATAACTGAACTCTTCGACTTCTCTGTCCATTTTTTCAGCATATCCACTGACCAAAATTAAACTATCCTTTACAAGTGAAAAGTCTCCGCCCCAGTGTCGTTCTTTGTCAACTAATAAGTCGTTGGTCTCTTGCTCAGGATATGCGAATACAACGGTTAATCTGCGTCCTGCTATGTGTCGGGTTTTTTGGTTTGTATATGCGGTATCGTATTGGGCTTTGGCTCGTTTAAATTTTAGCGGTGTGTTGGCTCGGCTCGGCTCGTCCATAATGGTAATCCAGATAGTGTAACCCTCAACTGATTTGGCTTCTGAATCCAAACAATAAATATTGATGCCACCCTTTTGTGGGTCTCTGTGTGGAATTTTCATTGACTCTTCACGAATGTCTTTTTGACCATATTCCGCTATCTTCATACCAACATTTTCAACAAACCAGTTTTTCTTTGTCAAAGGGTCTCTGGTTTGCTTCATATTAGTTGCTAACGTCTTGAAAAATACATTGCGAGCTTGCATTGCATTGACTTGTGAATAATTTAAAATGTCAAAAGGCTCTGTGTTGTACATATTGAAATATCTGTGCGGGTCAGTTAAACAGCACCATAAGTATATTGCATATATGACCAGTGGTGTTACCGTGAAGTTTTTCCCTCCGCCCTGACCGACTTTCAAAATCATTTGTTCTATTGCAAAAAACGGCTTACCTGGTGTTTTTCCAAATGTTTCACGCAATACTTTGCTCTGGGCTTTTGATAGTGTATTGATACCTAAGTAGTCCCGTAGGAAAATAACTACGTCTACGGGCTCTATAAGCCACGTTTTGTAAGGAATTAATTTTTCCTTTTCAGCTTGTTCAGCTATTGACAGATTTGCTGGGTCGGCTTTGCTGTAAGTCAGACCAAGCTGTGAGTGCTCTGAGTTCTGAGATGTCTTGTAATCTAACATATATTTCGTTTGGTATCATTTTTCTTTCAATATTAATGTCACTACATACTGCTTCAACTATATTACTAACATTCTGCATTTGGGCATTAAATAAATCTATTATCTCTGAATAACTTTTACCGCCCAATAATTTGAGGGCCCTACTTTCACGGTTGTGTACAATATATCCGTAAGTCTTCGTTTGCTCTGTAACCAATTTACTGTACTCTTCAATAGTTAATTCCCCACGCTCGTAAGCAATACGAGTGTCTGCCTGCAATGACCTAATAGTCATTAAATCAACAAAATCATTAAATAAATTTCCGTCCCAACGCACACCAAGTTCATCATTACCTATCCACTTACCAAATAATTGATGCACTATTGATGTCCTGGTCTTTACATCATCCTGAGTATTTCCCATAATA
>JBHPEE010000085.1:0-6594 GCA_042577295.1 Fidelibacterota bacterium
TTTAAGGATATTCTCATTATCTTCATAAATCTCTGTGAAAAGTTTCTTGATCATGTTCAACGATTAGAATAGAATTGCCTAAATCTCTTAAGGCTTTTAATGTGCTTAATAATCTTGTGTTGTCGCGCGGATGCAATCCGATTGATGGCTCGTCTAAAACATATAGTACGCCCACCAATTGTGACCCAATTTGCGTTGCGAGTCTGATACGTTGATTTTCACCACCAGAGAGAGTTGTCGCTGATCTATCAAGCGTAAGATAATCCAGACCAACATTTACTAGAAACCCTAGTCTTTTGGAAATTTCTGTTAATATTTGATCAGCAATTGCTTTTTCGGTTTCGCCTAAATCTAAGTTCTGTATAAAGATTAAAATTGAACGAATACTCATATGCGATACTTCGCTGAGATTCTTACCGCAAACTGTAACTGCCACGCTCTCTTTTTTTAATCGTGATCCACGACAATCCGGACATGGTTGCATGCGCATATATTGCTCGATCCAGGTTTGGATATGAGATGATTTTGTTTGCTGATAGCGGCGCATAAGATTATTGATTGTCCCTTCCCATCCGCCGCGGTAGGTACCACTCCATCTATCCGAGGTGTAAGTCATTTCAAATTTATTACTGCCTGTACCATATAGCAAAATTTCACGCACAATAGCATCAATCTTGTACCACGGTGTTGTGAAACTTAGTTTATAATGTTTCGCCAAGCTTTTTAAGATGCTTCCATACCAATTACCGCGCGGTTGTTCCCCAAGCGGGGCAATTGCGCCCTGAATTAACGATTTCTTTTTATCCGGCACTACCAATTCAGGATCAATTTCCATTTTTGATCCAAGTCCATCACAGGTGGGGCATGCTCCATAAGGCGAGTTAAACGAAAACATTCTTGGTGTTAATTCTTCCATCGATACTTCGCAATGTGGGCAAGCAAAATGTTCACTATATAGATGGTCTTTATCGGGCAATTCATGTACCAAAATCATTCCCAAACCAATCTTGAGCGCCAATTCAATTGATTCTGTAAGCCGTTCATGGTAATCATCTTCGAGCACAAGACGATCAACAACAACTTCAATTGTGTGGTTTTTGTTCTTATCTAAAGATATTTTTTCATCAAGGCTTTTCAACTTGCCATTAATGCGAACACGAAGAAAACCTTCTTTTTTAATTTCTTCAAATACTCCTTTGTGTTCTCCTTTTCTACCACGTACGACCGGTGCTAAAATATAAATTTTCGTATCATTTTTAAACTTTTTAACAGTATCTACAATTTGCTGTACAGTTTGGCGCTGAATGGGTCGGCCGCAAATCCAACAGTGAGGCTTACCTATGTGTGCATAAAGCAATCGTAGATAATCGTGGATTTCTGTGACTGTTCCAACTGTGGAGCGTGGATTACGAGCGGCTGTTTTTTGTTCGATTGATATCGCTGGCGATAAACCCTCGATATAATCCATGTCGGGTTTTTCCATTAAGCCTAAAAATTGACGGGCATAGGAAGAGAGAGATTCAACATAGCGCCTTTGTCCTTCGGCGTAAATTGTATCGAACGCAAGCGAAGATTTACCCGAACCGGATAATCCGGTAATTACCACTAATTTATTGCGAGGAATATCTACATCAATATTTTTTAGGTTATGCTGCCTTGCGCCGCGAATGATTATTTTATCAGAATATTCTTTCATAAATTATTGTTTTGCAGTTTTTCTGTTCAAAACACAAACTGAAATTTACCTTCTATCTTAATTCTTTCAAAAACCGATTCTCAATTTTTATTAAGAATATTTATTAGATGATTTCGTATATATTTTATATTAAAATCAGGGAATATTATGCTGAGTAACCTAAATTGATGTAATTTTCACTATGAGTTCACTACAGAATCACATATTAATTGCCATGCCTCATATGGTTGACCCATATTTTGGGAAATCGGTTGTTTACATCTGTGAGCACACAAAAGATGGTGCAATGGGACTTGTAATCAATCGACCTTTCGTGGAACTCGATCTCAAGAAACTTTTCACAGAGATTTATGAAGATAATGAGAATATCCTTAAAATTGTTCCAACCGTTCATTTTGGTGGTCCAATCATGATAGAGCGCGGAATTGTTTTACACAGCACTGATCATACCGCTGAAGGTTCTGTGAAAATTGCCGACAAAGTTGCAATGACAAGTCATCGCGATATTTTAAGCGCTATATCGAAGAAAAAGGGACCAAACAGTTTTAAACTATTTTTAGGACATTCCGGATGGGGTGGTGGACAGCTCGAAAAAGAAATTGAGCGCGGTGATTGGCTTTTGCAAAACACTACATCTGATTTTATCTTTGATGTCCCGGAAAAGTATATGTGGGGTCAGGCGGCTCGTACCCTCGGCGTTGAAACCAATGATTCTGCCGGGTTGAGCGGTCACGCTTAAATTTGTATTTTAAGATATTTTATGAAATATAAATCATTTTTTGTCGCATTAATCTTAATCCCACTTGCTATTATATTCGGTTCCTGTCATCTTTGCGAAAATGATAATATTAAAAATCCACCGCCACGCGACTTATCAATTGCAGAACAAGGAATTGTTTCTGCGGATAATGTCTTCGGATTAAAATTATTCAAAGCACTCCATACTGCTAAACCGGAAAGCAATTTGTTCCTTTCTCCTTTAAGTATCTCTATGGCATTAGGCATGACGCTTAATGGCGCAAATGGCGATACTTACGAGGCTATGAAAACTACACTTGAATTAAACGGACTTTCTGAAACCGAAATAAATGAATCGTACAAAAATTTTATTGGTCTACTCACTAATCTTGATGAAGAAGTGATTTTCAATATCGCAAATTCAATTTAGTCCCGAAACGAATTCTCGATTGAATAATCATTTATTGACGTTAATAAAGAATATTTCGATGCAGAAGTACGGGGCTTAGATTTTTGCAACCCTTCCTCATTAAATATTATTAATAATTGGGTTGATCAAAAAACAAATGGTCTAATTAAGAAAATCTTGGAAAAACAAATTCCCGATTACATGGTTATGTATTTGATTAACGCAATATATTTTAAAGGAGTTTGGACTAACGAGTTTGATAAAAAGGAAACAAAAACAGAGCCTTTTTATAATTATAATAACGCCGTCTCTAACATTTCGTTAATGCATCAAGAAGATGATTTCTTTTATGCCGAAAATGACCAATTCCAAGCAGTTGACCTGATATATGGTAATTCTCTGTTCTCTATGACAATTATTTTACCAAAAGAAAATATAGACATCAATAATTTAGTACAGTCTGCGGACAATAGTTTCATTCCAGACCAATTTATTGGCGCTGAATTAAATCTGTATTTACCAAAATTTGAACTTGAGTGGAAATCCTCGCTTAATGATGTGCTTAAATCAATGGGCATGGAAATTGCTTTCAATACTGCGCTCGCTGATTTTACAAAAATTAATCCTGATGGTAATTTATTTATTGATGAAGTATTACATAAAACATTTATCAAAGTTGATGAAGAAGGAACTGAAGCTGCGGCTGTTACTTCTGTTGGCTTAGGATTAACTGCTAGGCCGGAAACTATCGATTTCCGCTTTGACCGTCCCTTTATATTTTTAGTTCGGGAAAAGCACTCAGAAACAATTTTGTTTATCGGAAAAGTACTGGAAATATAATATTCATAAATTCACGTTTTCGCAACCAGAAGAGTTTTTTCATTCCCGATTTAATCGGGAAACCAAATTATAATAATAAATACCGCATCAAGTGCGGAATTATACAGAATTCGTGCAATTCGTAGTTTCATATTTGTAATTTCCGCCCATGAAAAAGTACCTACCTATATTTGCAATCATATTTGCTGCATTATTGTGGAGTATGGACGGCTTTCTGCGCCAGGAACTCTATAATGTTTCATCGTTTCTAATTGTCGCCATTGAGCATGTAATCGGCGCAATTGTCTTCTTACCGTTCTTGCTGAAGGGCAAAAAAGAAATATTTTTAATGGGGCAAAGAGCCTGGTCATCAATTTTTTGGATAAGCGTATTTGGCGGTTTGCTTGGTTTATTCTTTTACACCAAAGCACTCAGCTATATTAATTATATCGATTTATCGGTAGTGGTGCTCTTGCAAAAATTCCAACCGCTGTTTGCGATATCGCTTGCAGCAGTTGTTTTAAAAGAACGTATCACCAACAGATTTTTAATATTAGCAATAATGGCGCTTGTGGGAGGATATTTTGTAACTTTTGGTTTAAATCCAATTAACTCGGGGGACGATAAAACAATAATCGCAGCTCTATTGGCCTTGTTGGCCGCATTTTGCTGGGGCAGTTCAACTGTTTTGGGGAAACATGCCTTAAAAACACTTTCATTTCCGGTTGTAACCTCATTACGATTATCAGTTACCGCAATAATTGCGATTGTTGTTTTGGTAGCGATTCGGGGCTTTTCTGATATTAATGTAATGACCGCATTGCAATGGAAAATCATATTATTAATCGTATTTACTACTGGTTCAGTTGCTTTATTCATTTATTATTATGGGTTAAAACAAGTTAAGGCATCTCATTCAACGATCTATGAATTATTTTGGCCGCTTTCCGCAGTTGCGATAGATTGGATTGTGCGCGGACGTATTTTAACTCCTGTGCAATTTATTGGTGGTGCTATTCTGATAGTTACGATTATTCTACTCACGCGAGAACAACAAAAGCACAATGGAAGGACTGACAAAAAAAGACCATAAACAGAATCTAGTCCTAAATATTTTGCACGAATATTTTTGGGGATTTGGACTTGCGTTTCACACTGTCTATGCAATTGTTCCATTATTTTTAAAATCACTGGGGGCACCAAACGGGGTTGTTATTTCCGTTGCCGGATTATTTTCAATTTTAGTGGCTCTTCCTCAATTTCTTACAACCGTACTATCACGAAATAGGCAAAATATTAAAAACCTAGCAATAGGTGTCCACCTTACCGTTTTACCTCCAATTTTTATGATGTGGTTTGTTTTCGCTTTTTTTGCTCCAACCGGACCTACGGCATGGATTTATTTCTATGTTTGCTTTATTCTCTACGGATTAAGCGTGGGGATGATAATTCCTATATGGGCAGGTTTTTTAAGACAGGTTGTTAAAGACAAGGATCGCGGAAGGTTCTTTGGAATATCCTTTGCCTTTAATAGTGTCGGGGGGTTTTTTGGCGGAATTTTAGTTAAAATATTATTAAGTAGTTCATTAGAGTTTCCAAAAAATTTTGGTTGGGGTTTTTCCGTGTTTTTCGTATCAATATTAATCGCTACCATTTTGTTTGTTTGGATGAAAGTAGAAAAACCGAACACTCCATTTGTACAAAAAACAATCCGAGATTTCTTGAAAGAAACAAAACATATACTTAGTAAACAGTACAATTTTCGTCGTTACCTTATCTCGCGTGCTATTCTTACGGTTAATTACCCTGCAATCAGTCTTTATGCTGTATTTATGCAAGATAAGCTTAGATTTGATGTTAGTGAAGCAGGAATTTTTACTGTAATAAATGTTCTTGCCTATGGTTTCGCAAGCTATTTTGCCGGTCTAATCGGAGATCGTTTTGGTCATAAATATGCAATTACTTTTGCTTATGTTTCCAATATATTGGCTGTGATAGTTGCACTATCAGCAAGTACAATGACTGGTGTATATCTTGTGTTCGTTTTTGTAGGAATGGGAATGGGTGCATTTATGCCATCTGCTATGAATTTGGTTTACTCTTTCGCAGGTAACCGCGATGGAAAATTATATATGGCATTGATTGATACTTCAATTGCTCCGTTCACTTTATTGTCAATTATTTTAGCAGGAATAATAACTCAAACTTTCGGTGCAGTTTGGACATTTTATTTTATTGGCTTATTTCTATTTTTGGGAGTACTAATGTTAATCTTCTTTGTAAAAGATCCTGCAAATAATGATGAACATACCAATAATATTTTACCGTAGCAAAACTGCTCGAAAAATTTTATCTTCCTTAGATATATTTTTAATTTTCATAATTCATTCATTTAAATACTAGGATAAACTATGCCAAACTTTTTTACTGATAATACCGATATCAAACTAAACTTAGAGCGCCTGGATTTAAAGGTGTTAGCCGATATTGTAGAGGGTGATTATACCAAAGCTAAAGAACATGATTTTGCACCTTCTGACTGCGAAGAAGCTGCACAAAATTATTTGGATATTCTCGAAGTTGTTGGTGATATCTGCGCCGGACCAATTTTTGAACGCTCCCGCCAAATTGATGAAGAGGGACATATTTGTGAGAATGGCGATGTTACCATGAATCCATTGGTACTAGAAGATCTCAACGATTTTAAAAAAATGAATTTGATGGGGATTTCACTTCCATATGAATATGGTGGACTCAATATGCCGCAAACCATAAAAATAGCAATCATAGAAATGGTGTCCCGTGCCGATGCGTCATTAATGACATTGGTTGGCTTACAGGATATCGCGGAAACTATTGAAGATTTTGGTACAAATGAGCAAAAAGCTAGATATATTCCGCCATTAGCTGCTGGAGAAGCAACGGGAGCGAT
>JBHPEE010000086.1:0-6513 GCA_042577295.1 Fidelibacterota bacterium
CTGCAAGAATACAAAGTGTAAACAAATATACAAATCCAAAATATTGGAGCCTTATCAATGAATTTAAAAATCAAACCGGTTATGGAATAATTGTAAATACAAGTTTTAATGTTCGTGGAGAACCAATAGTTTGTACCCCTGATGATGGATTCAGATGTTTTATGCGTACTGAAATGGATTATCTGGTAATTGGTAATTACTTATTTGATAAAAATCAACAGGGAGAAATAAAAGATGATTCAAATTGGAAAGAAGAATTTAAATTGGATTAACGTATTATGGGGAAAATTGGAATATAATTCTACAGTTCATCCTAACCACCTACTCCCTTCAAAGTAAGTTAAAATTCCTAAAACTGTTGAAAAATTGGTTGGTATTGTTTTTTATGAATAAGACCAATTAATCTGTTATCTTTTTAAAGTTTTATTTCATTTATTAGAGTATTAAATTGGTAATAGATGGATTAACTTTTTACATAGCAAAATCTGAAACAGGTAACAATAACAGGAATATGCAGGTTAACAAAGAATTTGGGTTTATTTGGGGTAATATTTATATTCATTTAACAATCATTGGTGGCTTGATATTGTTTATTGTGGGTTTATTGATGTTAGATGAATTTACCATACTCATTGGAAGTGGTTTGCTTCATATTATTTCTGCGTATGCTATTTATAGAAGAAAAAAAATATTGGGTTTGTATCTTACCTATGGCTTATTAATAACAAAGCTACTTATAGATGTTCCAATTTTTCTCAATGTACGTCCTAATATCCACATTTATTTAGTGGCAATTTTAATTACCGTATTATGGGGAGTCTATTTTTTCAACAGGAGAAGTATATTTGACAAGTAATCTATATGTTTCTAATCTACACCTACGCTCACTGCAACATTATTAGGAATATTTAATTATCTAATGGGGTTAAGAGTATTTCAGAAAATATTTTCTAAAAAATTAAGGTAAAGTCGCAAAAGCGCCACTAAATACTCCCCTTTCAAGTTGTTCGAGAATAAGTTTTTTCTATCATAAGGAAATCAAACAAATTGATTTTAGAAGCACATGGAAATAACTCATAATAACTGTAAACTATGTCCCCGGTCTATACAGGGGGGTAAAGGGGGGAGCAATAAAGGAGCTTCACCCATCTAAATCTCCCCGGGGAGACACTCAAATTAATATATTCTTCCTGAACGATGTTCACCGCCATCACAGTGGATAGTAGAACAATTTATAAAATCTGCTTCAGGACGTAATAAAAGCGATACCGTATTAGCTACATCTTCCGGGGTTGTAGTGCGGCGCATTGGATTTCGATATTCTGTACGTTTTATCCATTCCTCCCATCGGTCAGAAATTTTTGTTAGCGCTCGCGTTGGCGTAACACCTGCTTGAATTATATTGGCGGTAATACCAAATTTCCCAAGCTCCCAACCAATTTGTCGCAAAATGGCCTCCATCGCTACTTTGGCGACACTTACTGGACCGTAACCTTCCATTGAAACATAGTTCCCCTCACTTGTAAAACCCATAACGCGTGAGCCTTCGCCAATCAATTTTGCATCATGTAGTTTTTGCGTCCAATACAACATTGACATTCCCATTACGTGAACGGTCATGTCCATCTGTTTGCGACTGACATGTTTCTCACCAAGAAGATTCATGGTTGTTCCAAAAGCAATGGAATGCAGCAATAATTTTAGCGTTCCGCCATCAACAATTTCTTTTATAATTGGAACATATTCATTCATAATATCAATATCGGCGGCATTTTTATTCCAAAAATGCACACGCCCACCATTAATTTCAGCCAGTTCCTCTTTAAATTTCAAAGCTTGTCTTTTTATATCAGCGCGGTCAAAATGAAAACCCAGGATGCCATATCCATCTTCCGCCAATCTTTTGGCCGTTGCGCCACCGTGACCGGTAGAACATCCTAATATTAAAACCCATTGTTTCATGCCTGCTCCAATTTTAAGGGTACAAATTTATCATAACCTTAGTGTTTTACAAAGTTTTGACTTTCATAAAGAATACTTGCTCTTTTCCATAGTAAACAATAACCTTGCCACTGGAAATTACAATATTTATGGAAGATTAAAGTATATGCAAAAAAAATTAAGTTATTCAAAAAAAGATTTATTGGAGATTGCCGAAGGCAATGTGTTTGGTCAAAAAAATGGTAAGTTGCCTAAACCGCCAATGTTAATGATTGATCGTATTTTAAAAATCACAGAGGATGGCGGGAAATATGGTAAAGGTTACATTTTGGCAGAATTAAATATCAATCCTGAAAATTGGTTTTTTGCTTGTCATTTTAAGGGGGATCCGGTTATGCCCGGTTGCCTCGGACTGGACGGATTTTGGCAACTGTTAGGGTTTTTTCTTTCATGGGCTGGTGGTCAAGGACGTGGTAGGGCTTTAGGTGTAAAAGAATTAAAATTCAAAGGACAGGTTCGACCATATCATAATTTAATCACTTATAAAATTGACATTAAAAAAATAATTAAAAAACCTGTCTTTATGGTTTGGGGCGATGCAGTTTTATCCGTTAAAGAAAAAGCAATTTACTTCGCCAAAGATTTACAAGTAGGCCTTTTTGAAAACTTAACTTGGGATTTTGGCGAAGACCCTGCTTTAGATACTTTTTAATTTATGTCTCTTCAGTGTGGCATAGTAGGCTTGCCGAATGTCGGTAAATCAACAATTTTTAATGCGTTAACAGCATCAAACGTACCTGCAGAAAATTATCCTTTTTGTACTATTGATCCGCACGTTGGAATTGTTCCGCTTTCCGACCCCAGATTGTTTGAACTTGAAAAAATTTACAAACCAAAAAAAGTCACACCTGCTATTGTTGAATTTACTGATATTGCCGGGTTAGTTAGGGGCGCTAGTGAAGGAGAAGGGCTGGGCAATCAGTTCTTGGGACAAATCAAACAGGTTGGCGCCATAATTCACGTCGTGAGGTGTTTTAATGACAGCAATGTTGTTCACGTTGAAGGGACCATTGATCCCGTTCGGGATGCTGAACTAATTGAAACAGAGCTTTTGTTGGCTGACATTGCCACACTTGATCGACGTTTAATTAAAATAGCTAAAGCATCCAGAAGCGGCGATAAAAGCGCAGTCAGAAAAATGAAAGTGCTTGAGCAATTATTAGAACATTTAAATAGCGGACGCCGTGCTCGAACTTATCCTGCGGAAACTGATGATCTTCCATTTATTAGATCTTTGTTTTTAATGTCACGTAAACCCATCTTGTATGTAGCTAATGTTGATGAGATGGAAATCCTAAAGGTCAAACGTAATGAACATGTACAAGCCCTTTTCGACTTTGCTGAGAAAGAAGGTAATCTGGCAATACGTCTATGTGGAAAACTTGAACAAGAAATTTCAACGCTCGAAGGTGATGATAAACAATTGTTTTTGGATGAATACAACCTGTCTGAACCTGGTTTAGAAAAACTTATCCATGCCAGTTTCAAGCTCCTTGATTTAGAAACATTTTTTACCGGCGGCCCAAAAGAAGTACGCGCATGGACAATTAAGCGAGGTGTTTCAGCACCTGAAGCTGCAGGAGAAATCCATACTGATTTTCAGCGCGGATTCATTAAAGCGGAAATATTTAAATATAATGATCTCGTTACCCTTGGGACAGAAATAGCGGTGCGCGATGCCGGACTGGTACGCCAAGAGGGGAAACAATATGTTGTAAAAGATGGCGATTGCATTTTCTTTAAGTTTAATGTTTGATTGTTTCACAGTACATCATCTTATTGTAAATTTATATAGACAATGAAGTTATCAAAATCAATAAAAGTAGGTGTAATTGGTGTTGGGCATTTAGGTCAACATCATGTAAAACATTTTGCCTCACTAGCCGGCGCCACCCTCATGGGCCTTTACGACTTAGATACTGCGCGCGCTAGCAAAATTTCAAAACAATATAAAACAAAATCTTATCGCACCGTTGCCGAATTGCTGACTGATTGTAATGCTATATCCATTGTAACACCAACAACTCTACATGCAGAAATTGCAGAACTCTGCATAAAATCCGGCAAACATGTTTTTATTGAAAAACCAATAACGAAAACTGTTGCAGAAGCTGATCATCTGCTATCGCTTACTAAAAAAAATGGAACAGTAATACAGGTTGGACATATCGAGCGCCTGAATCCAGCTTTATTGGCGTTAAGGGGTTTTGAGTTAAAACCAAAATATATTGAAGTTCAGCGACTTGCTCCATATACGACTCGTGGCACAGAAGTTCCGGTTGTCCTAGACCTAATGATTCATGATATTGATATAATTCTATCATTAGTCGACAGTCCTGTGAAAACCATACGCGCCAGCGGTGTTTCAATTATGACAACCTCTGTTGATATTGCCAATGCTCGAATCCGATTTGAAAATGGCACTGTAGCCAATCTAACCTCAAGCAGAGTTGCTCAAAATAAAGTGAGGAAACTTAAATTTTTCCAACGTGATATGTATGTTACAATTGATTTTCTCCAAGGTCTTACAGAAGTTTATCGTGCTATAGATTCCGACACGCAAGTAACCAATGCATTAGTTACTGCTCCCTTAAACAATGGTGGTGGACATCGTGCCATAGTTTATGAGAAACCCCCTATTGAAAAAATAGACGCCCTTCGACTTGAGCTGACTAATTTCATTGATTCTATTCAGGGGCACGCAAAGCCAATTGTTGATGGTCAGGCCGGCCGAGACGCTCTGGAGGTAGCTACTACAATACATAAAATGATTATTGAAGACGTTCTCTAATGGATCTTCGTCAATTTTTCTTTAAAAACCGAAGCTATACACCAATACCCCTTGTTCTTTTGTTATTATATTTTTCAAATCCGTATGAGCCAGTCGTTTATTTTGGTTTTGTATTATTAGCAATAGGTGAAACTATTAGAATTTGGGCGGTACGTTATGCGGGTGGTAGGACCAGAACAACAAAAATAGGGGCACCAAGTATTTGCTCTTCCGGACCATTTGCCTATATGCGCAATCCTCTTTATCTTGGAAATATGATAAACTTTTCTGGGATTGTTTTAATCGCCGGTGGATCAAATATTTTGTTGATATTATTTGTAACTTTATTGTTTTTTATAATTCAATATCTATTGATAGTCTCATTAGAACAAGAAACATTAAATAAAAAATTTGGCGAAGAATATCTGGTTTATTGCAAAAATGTTCCAGCACTTATTCCAAGATTAACTCCATGGAAAAACAGTACAATACAAGAACCACGGGTCTTTAAAAAAGTATTAAAACACGAAAAGAGTACTTTTTTAAATATATTGTTAATCTTGATCTTGATATTTATTCGCTCCCAAATTTCATCCGTATAATAACAACTTAAATCAATTTATTTACAATGATTTCATCAAATCAGGAAAGTACTAACCTTGTTAAATCTATCATTATTATTGCTGGTGAAGAATCGGGTGACATTCATGGCGCCAAATTAGTTCAGGAGATTATAAAGTTAAATCCCTCCATTAGATTTATCGGTCATGGCGGCGATAAAATGAAAATCGCCGGTGTAAAAATATTTGAGCATGTTTCAGCATTATCTGTGGTTGGATTTACTGAAGCAATAAGACGTTTACCTTATATTCGCAAGGTTATGAAAGACACTATTCATCTGATAAAAAAGAATAAGCCTGTCCGTATAATATTAATTGATTATCCTGGCTTCAATCTCAATTTGGCAAAAAAAATACAAAAGTTCAAAATCCCAATCACATATTTTATTTTACCGCAAGTATGGGCCTGGAAGGAAAATCGCGCGCTCAAAATAAAAAATTTCACCAATCAGGCTATAAGCATTATTCCGTTTGAAAAAGCCTGGTTCAATGAACGAAGAATAGAAATCGATTTTGTAGGACATCCTTTTGTTGATATCGAGAAACTGCCGACTAATAAATATGATTTTTTCACGAAACATTCACTTGCATTAGACAAACCATTATTAACTCTGCTCCCGGGCAGTCGCCAACAAGAGATATATCGCCATTGGCCAATATTTATTAATGTTGTCAACAAATTGCATGGCATTTTTCCAAATGTGCAATTTATTGTTGGAAAAGCACCTGATGTCATATTACCAACTTGTCCAAAATTCGTACATATAGAAGAAGACGATCCGCGCTTAACTATGAATTTTGGTGATGCGGGAATTATTGCTTCCGGCACGGCAACTTTAGAAGCTGCCGTACTAGGACTACCTACTATTGTTTGTTATAAAACATCTTACATTACTTATTGGATTGGAAAACAATTTGCAAAAGTGGAATATTTATCATTAATCAACTTAATTGCAAAACGTCAAATTGTCCCGGAATTCCTTCAACATAGAATGACCCCGGAAAACCTTATTAAGGCAATTGTTCCATTGCTTTCCAGCACGCCTGAACGCAAGAAAATGATTGGCGGATATAAACAGATAACAAAAGAACAAGGGGTATTGGTGTATAGCTTCGGTTTTT
>JBHPEE010000087.1:0-6279 GCA_042577295.1 Fidelibacterota bacterium
CGCTCAAACCATCCCAAGTCGCCTCCGCGCGGTATATTTTGCGCATCAATGTTCCCGGGATCTTCAGAATACAAATTTGCTAAATCAGCGAAATCATCACCGGAATTGATCTGTTCAATTATATCAAGCGCATCGTTATATGTTGAAATTGTATCCATCTTAGTTGCTTCTTTTTTCCAATATACAAAACGCATTTTTCTTGATTCGGGTTGATCAAATTCATCTTTACGGTTTTTATATGCTCGGTTGATTTCTTCATTTGTTACTGCAATATCAGCTTCATCAATATTGCTCTCAACAACATGAATAGCGTCAATAGTATAATCAACATTTCTACGGATGAATTCTTCGCGGATTTCAGAATCCGAAACTGATATAGTTGAAAATAACATTTTCTGTAATTTATAATTTGGAATAACATTATTTTTCATTATTTGCTCAACCGGTGCCCATTCATTGCCTTCTGGATTATTGACGGCATTGAGATATTTTTGCATGTCAAACTGCCCTTCAGTTTGGAATGCCGGTATAGCAGTTAAGAATTGCGGAGGATTATTCTGCAAATGAAAAAGCACTTCTTCGTCGGTAGCAGTGATTCCCATATCTTCAATAGCTGCACCCACTAAATTCTCTCGAATTATATTATCCCACACTTGATTGCGAGTATTCTCAAGCATTTGGTCACTAACAGTTTGTCCACCTGCGCGATATTGTTCTAATTGTTGATTTACCAATTGATTGAAAAAGTCAGGTGGAATTTTCTCACCGTTAATCACGCCGATAGCTTCAGCTGGATTTGTTTTCCCAAGAAGCTCGTCTAAAACATTAACGCCCCCGACTAGTCCCCCGACTGTCATACTTAGTAAAAATAAAATTAGCACAGCCCATAAAACGATGTGCATTTTTGTCCGCATTGATGTCATTACAGCCATTGTTTACCTTTAAATATTATTTATAAATATAGGGAGCGAATTTAGACAATTGACTTCGGTTTCGCAAAGGACTAAAGAGATGTTTAATGGATAATGTTTGATGGATTATGAAGACCGAAAAAACATGAGAATAAATAATGTCTTTTGGTAACTTTAATAAATTTATATGAGGTAATATTAATGAAAAAGATACGCATTTTAGTATTTTTAATGATGGTTTCCATCATTACTGCACAATGGAAAGATTTAACATTAGAAGATGCGATAAAGGAATCTCCGTTCAAGACCGCTAGTTTAGGACAATGGAAATGGATATCTGAATCTGATGAATATTTATTTATGGACACTACGATGGCAGTAAAGCCATTGCACAAATATAATTTAGCAACAGGTGATACATCATTATTCCTATCCGCGGAAAAATTAGTATATGATGGTAAAAATATAGAAATAGTTGATTATACCTATCACCCGAAAAGTAAAAAATTATTACTTGTAACTAACCAAAGACGTATTTGGCGACATTCAAGAATTGCATCTTATTATTTATACGATATGACTGATGGTTTAGTAATACAGGTGGCAGGTGGGAATGATTTACGTAATGTTAAATTTTCACCTGATGGTAATTCAATAGCATATCTAAAATCCGACAATAATTTATATGCATATAATATCAATATTAATAAGGAAGAAAAGTTAACAAAAGATGGTTCATTTGAAGTTATAAATGGACATTTTGGATGGGTCTACGAAGAAGAATTTGGCTCATTTGATTCATACAGATGGTCACCGGATAGTAAATATATTGCATTTGTTCGAGAGGATCAAACTTATGTCAAAAGATTTCCTATGATGGATGAATTACATATTTATCCAAAAGTATATTGGCATCATTATCCCAAAGTAGGTGAAACAAATCCTGTTTTAAACATTGGTATAGCAAATGTCAATAATGGAAGAACAAAGTGGTTAGATTTAAACTCATCTGAAGAAATGTATTACCCACGCATTAAATGGATTGAAACATATCAAACTGATAGCAGAAATCAAGAATTGGTCGTCACGAGAATTAACCGATATCAAAATCGTCTAGAATTATTGAGATTTGACGTAAAAAAAGGTACGGGAGAAGTATTTTGGAAAGATGAGAGCAAAGCATGGATTAATTTAACTGATGATCTGTTCTTCTTGAAGGATGGAAGTTTTGTTACATTATCTGAACATTCCGGTTTTCAGCATATCTATCATTTTAATGAAAATGGGGAGTTAATAAATCAAGTTACAAAAGGTGAATGGGAAGTGTCAGGCATTGCAGCATTTGATGAAGAAAATGGAAAAGTTTATTTAAATGGTAAAAAAGATTCAGTTTTAGAATCGAATCTTTATTCTGTTAATTTAGATGGATCAGGTTTTAAAAGATTAAGTGATAAATTAGGCTGGCACACAGTTCAATTCTCACCTACAAAAAAATATTATATTGATTCCTACTCAACTGCTAACTCACCTCTTGAAATAACTCTTCATAATTTTGATGGATCAAAAGTAAGAGATATATCAATAACTGATGTTCAACAATTTAATGAGTACGGTTTTTCTGAGACTAAATTCTTTCAGATTAAAACTTCTGATGATGGAACCCTACTAAATGCTATGATGACACTGCCTAGAGATTTTAATCCGGACATTAAGTATCCTGTAATTGTATTTGGATATTCGGGACCGGGGAGTCAAGTGGTTGTTAACAGACCTGCTAGTTATAATCTATGGGATAAGTACATGAATCAAAATGGTTATATAACATTTTCTATTGATCCTCGAGGAACTGGTGGAAGAGGAACCGATTTTAAATATCTATCATATAAAGATATTGGTAAATGGGTTGTTATAGATCAGGTAGAGGGAGCAAAATTTTTAAAATCATTAGAATACGTAGATGGTGACCGAATCGGTATTTGGGGGTGGAGTGAAGGAGGATCTATGACTGTATTATGTATGACTGCTGGAGCGCCTAATTTTAAGGTTGGGGTAGCTGGAGCCGGTAATTATGACCATAGACTCTACGATACAATTTGGACAGAAAGATACATGGGATTATTAGATGAAAATATTGAAGGTTACATAAATGCATCTGCCATTTCATATGCTCATTTATTGCAGGGTAAATTATTAGTGATTCATGGCACAATGGATGACAACGTACATTTACAACATTCTACCCATTTAATGGAGGCATTTGTTAGAGCAAATAAACATGCGGATTTTATAACATATGCAAACCAGCCACATGGATTAATACGTTATGGGAGTGGAAGATTTCATCTATGGACCAAAATAACAAATTATTTTATGGAAAATTTATAAGAGGTTATTGATACAAGCAGTTTCAAGTACTAAATTCCGCCCGCTTATTTATTGATAAATGGGGCCATAGCTCAGTTGGGAGAGCGCTTGAATGGCATTCAAGAGGTCGTCGGTTCGATCCCGTCTGGCTCCACGAGTTATAAGTATTTAATAAATTTATCAAAAAATCGAATAAGGAGCAGTTGCGGAAAATATCTTTATTTGCTAATTTCCTATCCGATTTTTATATACTAGACAACAATCAAATGATCGCGGGGTGGAGCAGTCTGGTAGCTCGTTGGGCTCATAACCCAAAGGTCGTAGGTTCGAATCCTATCCCCGCTACTGAAGAAAAACTCAGTTTCTTGACGAAGAAATTGGGTTTTTTGTTTTATTATGGTGCCAGTTACCAAATTAATTTTGTGCGACTTAGTGCACGTTTTAGTCACAAAGTGGCCACGTTATATCAACGTGACCACTTTTTTAATGACATTTAACTGATATTCGGTATCAAGTTCACGTATCTTTTTGCTAGCTCGAAATTGGGATGGGTATAGATCTTGGTAGTCTCACTTGAGGAATGTGCTAGAAGTATCTGTCTATCTTGGATCGGGATACCTTGATCCCTCAAATTATTATTGTAAGTTACCCTAAAGCTATGAAGATCCGCTTTAGGCCTGCCATTCGTTGTTAGTAGGGATTGTAGATGTTTTCTAGGCATTGCTAGCTTACCGTTTAGCTCCCTACCGTTATCAGTGAATAATCCCGGGAATATAGGTGCATCACCATATTTTGAATTCGGGATTTGGTCGATCAATCTATCAGCCAAGGGGAACTTGTGGATTCGTCTTGATTTTCGTACGAGTCCGATAATGGCCTTTCTGTCGAGATCTATATTCCCATACTTCAATATGGCTACATCCCCAGCACGAAGACCGGTGTAGTATAGGAACGAATAATATAGATACCATTTCCCAGCACCATCGAATATTATCTTGATATCAATTGGTCCGAGAGGGCGGTGACGCATGCCACTTATTATCTTTGGTAACGTTGCATATTTCGCAGGATTGGTATTGGTCATCTCATCTTTGATGGCCTTTTCGAACATCAATCTGATTATACTGACATAGTTCTTCTTTGTTTTGGGTGATACCTGTAACCAATCAATGAAATCATCGATCGTCTTTATTTTGATATCACTTAGATAATTGATATTTCTATTATCTAGGAACTCTTGGAATTTGTATAACACTCCTTTGGTTATTGCTAAGGTATTCTCAGATTTCCTTCTTTCAACAAATTTGAGATACTCAAGAATGAACCGATGATTATCCATTATGGTCCGATTCGATCTTCCTAAGAAATCTATGTCACCGATCATCAACTTATAATCCCAGATTGTTCTTATTTTCATTGCTAATGCTCTATGTGTCATCTTCGTGGATTTTCTGATTTTCTTTCCTTTGTAGTGGGTCGTCCACCAATAGTATCGACTATCTTTTCTTTTGTAAATGCAAGACATTTTAACTCCTTTTTTTTCGTTAAAATGCTTATACATCCAACGTTTTAAAGCGTTTATATGAGACTGAAATGAGGTCAAAATTATTATAATTAACAAATTATTGATATATTTTGAAACATTTTTATTGGAGAATAATATAAGTATTTAGAATGATGCAGTCAACGTGCAGTCGTTGACGTGCAGTAGTTAACGCTGGTAGGGAGCGTGAACTTATTAGTAAATCCTTAAATTAAGGACAATAAGCTCATGAACGACGACAGACAAAAGGACCAAGCCTTTCTGGATGGTCAATCAAATCAAAATTTATCTAACTTACCGACGAGACAACCCAAATATCCTACAGTACTAAGTAAGGAAAATATCGACAAAGCTTACAAAAAAGTACGTGACACTGGCCAAATTAGTCCTTGTAATGAGATATTTAATACCTCGTCATCGACAATCCTCAAATGGAGAAAAAAATTCCCTGAGTTTGGACAACGCATATCAGAAGCATTAAGAGATCACGATACATTGATGAATACAAGTCATTCAGAATTTTTTATTCAAGCAATGGCCGGTATGAAAAAACTATTAGAAGAACGAGTAGTTGAAACAACCAATACAACGATTGATAAGATATATGATCCAAAAACTAATGAGGTAATTGCTGTAAAAGAAAGAAAAGCCGTAAAACAACATTTTCGTGAACCATGTTGGTCCGCAATAGAAAAGGTGTTAGGAAAGACCGGATTGAAAGAGGTAATTAGAAAGTCAATAAGTGATTCATCATATGATCAAAAGACAGATATGATAGAAAAACTATTTGGTGAATGGGTAAATCAAGATGATCTAGGTTCAAATTGGGACGGTAATCTTAACAGTGATTATATAGATCTAGGCTTAGTTAGGGTTCTACAAGCTAAAACCACAGAAGCCTTTAAGAATGGTGAAATTGATATTGATAAATACAATAATTTAGCCCTTAAACAATCAAAATTAATGAGTCAATTATTATCATTACGAGAAAAACGTGCAGAAAAAATTCTAATTGGCCTAACGAAGGCGGAATTTCTTGATCACTTTGAACATTATACTCAGGACGTTATTGATATAATTGCTGATGTTTGCTATAATACTGACTTAAAGAAGGAAGAGGTTCCTATGGAGATCTGGTCCAGGATGTCAACAATAGATAATTTCAGAAGATACGCTAGTTGGGCTCGTGAAGAGAGCGAATAAATAACTGCCATAAGTTCTTAATAATTAACTATTTATACCAATTTTAAATATGGCCATTGAATTTTTTAAATTCCTTAATGGTAATAGCAAATTTGGGTTTGGTACCCAAACTGAATAGGGCCGATGTTATTAACAATTCCTGAATACTTCAGTTTATTATTCAATAATATTGGCAATGTCGACTTAATATGACATTGGTTGCTTGTTTTTGTCTATATTGACTTGTCATACTGCAATCTAAATTCTCCTAAATTATAT
>JBHPEE010000088.1:0-6209 GCA_042577295.1 Fidelibacterota bacterium
GACGAATCTAAAGTTACTTTAGCGCCTAAGATTAAATCCGGTGATTGTAGAATTGCCCTTGCATACAAACCACCAAACTCTTGTTCATGTTTTGAACCATCGAGTTTTTGATATTGTAATGTGATAAATTCAGGACGTTTTATGTCAAATTCTACACCAGGTATAGACAGACAACCTTCGGAAAAGGTCGATTCTCCGCGAGTATTAATAATTTTACTATTTATAAATTCACCTGGATCGGTAGCTTCATCCGTATGAGTTATATCTATTATAAATAAATTTAAATCAACACCTATTTGGTTAGCTGCCAAACCGATTCCCTCTGCTTCGTACATGGAATCATACATCGTTGCAATAATATCTGGTAATATTGAAAAATCTTCAACGGTTTTACATACTTTAAGTAACCGTGGGTCGCCATATTTTACAATATCGATTATTGACATTTATTAAGCTTCGATCTTTGTATCTTCTTCCGTAACTGATTCGGCTAACCCAGCAATTGAACTTTTAACAATAGTTAAATTTGTATTTTTGTCAACCTTGATCACAACAATTTTACCTTGGTTTTTTAGTCCTACAACAGTTCCGTGTACACCCCCAATTGTCACAATTCGGTCTCCTTTTTTTATTGCTTCTATCATTAATCTTTTCTCTTTTTGCCGTTTTGATTGTGGCCTAATCATTAAAAAATACAAAATCAGCATAATGACGATGAAAGGCAATATCGAAAGCATTCCACCGCTTCCTCCCGCAGCGCCACTTTGTGTTGATGCATAAATTATATCCAAAATATTCTCCTTTTTATTTAGATTTAAAATTACCCTATTTTTAATTTAATCTCAATGGCAACCTTTATAGAAGACGTTTTAATGACAATTAAGCAAAAGATATCATTAAATAATTAAAACGCTCAAAGTTGTAAAAACTTTAAGCGTTTTTTAAATAAATAGATTATAAGTTTTAGATATAACCTAACTGTTCAACTTTAAGTAAAATATCCTGTACTAAAATCTCGGGGTCTGTACCTTCGGAATTTATAACGATTTCAGCATTCTCCGGCTCTTCGTATGGATCACTAATGCCTGTAAACTCTTTTACCAAACCTTGACGAGCTTTAGCGTATAATCCTTTTACATCACGTTTTTCACAGACTTCCAAAGAAGTGCTTACAAATACTTCAATAAATCCACCATAATGTGAAATCATTTTTCTTACCGCTTCACGATCTGCTTTGTAAGGCGCAATTGGTGCGCAAACTGCGATTCCAAAATTTTTAACAATTTCACTGGCAACATAACCGATCCTTTGAATATTAATTGAACGATGTTCTTTAGTAAAACCAAGTTCACTTGAAAGATGGGTACGAACCACATCACCGTCCAATAATGTTACCGGCCGTCTTCCATCTTCAAGAAGTTTTACCATCAAACCATTTGCCAATGTTGATTTTCCCGAACCGGACAGACCTGTAAAAAATATAGAAAATCCTCTTTTATTCAAAGAGGGTCTGGTTGCTCTTAGCTCTTCAACAACTTCAGGGTATGAAAACCACTCAGGGATATCTAAACCTTTATCCAATCTGCGTCGTAATTCTGTTCCGGAGATACTTAGGACTTTAGAACCTTTAGGTACATTATCAATTGGGCAATATTCAGCACGATCTTCAACATAAACCATCAATTTAAATGGAACCATTTTAATTCCAAGTTCGTCTTCATGCTCTTTTAATAAATCTTGTGCATCATATGGACCGTAAAATGGATTGCCCGCTTTATCGTTACCGGGACCGGCATGATCACGTCCAACAATTAAAAAATTACATCCATAATTTTTTCTGATAATTGCATGCCATAATGCTTCTCTTGGCCCCCCCATTCTCATTGCTAATGGAAGCAAACTGAGCATTACTGTACCTTTTGGATATTTTGGTAAAACTTTTTCATAACATCTAACCCTTGTATAATGATCAACATCGCCAGGTTTAGTTAAACCCACAACCGGATGAATTAATACATTTGCACCAATTTCATTGGCAGCGCGCATAGTTAATTCAACATGTGCTCTATGCATTGGATTTCTAGTTTGAAAAGCTACAATGTTCTCCCAGCCACGTTTTGCAAATTGTCCTCGCAATTCCAATGGTGTATCCCTTAACCCTTGATAATCATAATGTTTTGGAGGTGTAATACCTTCTAAAGTGCCAGCAATATATACCGGGTTTGTAAAATTCAACAGATAATTAACTGCCGGATGAGTCTCGTCAACCGTACTAAAAACCGCTTCAGCTTCTGCATTTAAATCCGGTTCCCAAGTATCTTCAATATGTAAAATAGCTAATGGAAATCCTTCTGTATCTCGTAACACTAATTTGTCACCATGTGAAAGTTTATCAGAGATCTCATTGGTAATATCGAGTGTAATTGGCATGGGCCACAAAGTTCCATCAGCCAAACGCATATTTTTTAATACAGAGTCATAGTCCTTTTTATTGAGGAATCCTTTTAATGGAGAAAACGCACCATTCAGAATTAATTCCAAATCGCAAATTTGTCTATCCGTAACGGTCCATGATTCATAATTAATCAATAAACTTTTTAATTCTTTTTTCCGTTCCTCAGAAACATATAAATTGCATAATTCACCACCGTGGGGAGCTATCATCGAAGTTGTCATATAATTGTTATCCTATTTAGTATATTTGAGTTAAAATTTGGCATAGAATTTACAATTAGAAGGACGGAATTCTACTACCTTATCTGATTATTACTCTTATTGTCGTACCAGAACCAATCATAGACTCTTTTACGAATATTTTGCCTTTATGAAAATCACTAATAATTCTTTTTGCCAACGATAATCCTAACCCCCAACCGTATTTTTTTGTACTAAATCCGGGGCGAAAAATATTTTTCCAATCTCTCTTGGGGATACCAGCACCAAAATCTGTTATATCTATAACAAATTGGTCGTCCTCAGTTTTTAATATTATATTAATGTTTCCTGCTACATCCTTTGAGGCGTCAATTCCGTTTTTAACAAGATTTTCTATAGCCCAGCTTAATAATTTTTTATTGCCGTTAAATGAGTATTGTGCGGATTCATCAAAAATAAATTGGATGTCAGCTCTGGGGACTCGACGATGCAAATAATTAATAACAGATTGTACTAGTTCAACCAAATCTAATTTTTCAAATTTAGGTCTAGTACCCAATTCACCAAAACGATTACTTATTTCCTGCAAACGATTTAGATCCATATCCATATCTTTAATAATGGATTTTGAACGATTTGGGTTGGCTTTTAATATATCTACCCATCCTAATAATGCTGAGACTGGCGTACCTAATTGATGGGCGGTTTCGCGCGCCATTCCAGCCCAAATATGCCGTTTCTCGCTATTACGTATAACCGAAAAACTGATAAATCCCAATAATATAAATAAACCAACTAATCCGATTTGCAAATATGGTAGCCATATCAACCAATTTATTAGTCGTGAATCTCCAAAGTGAAGATATCCGTATAAAATTGTATTATTTGTTTCAGGATTATTGTACATAAGTGGAATAGGATCATTTTGGTGATCCATTGTTTTCTGTAACCGGAAAGCTTCAACTTCGGTATTAACATTATCCGGTAAATTTTTCCAAGATATTGGCTTCATATCAGTATCAGATTGAATTAGAGGGAATTGTACTTTTTGTATTATATTCTCAAATATGAAATTTAAACTTTCATCATTTTCGGATGTAGCAACTCCAGCTATTATTTCAGCATATAACTGTACAATTTCTTGGTTATCATTACGCAAATCTCGTACGATTTTCTGATTAAAAAGTACAAATGCGGAAACGAGAATTATTCCAAGAATGAATAACCCCACTTTCATATTTACTGAATATTTATACCAATTCATTCGACTTTTTTTTATTAAATATTCCAAAAGCTATAAAGCCAATTGCTAAGATAAATGATACAATTGATATTAATATTCCTTTATGAAATACTGATTTATCATAATCAAATTCAATAATATGCTCACCGGCAGGAACTTCTATGCCGCGAATTATTCCGTTTGTTTCAATTGTTTTAACAGGTTCACCATCAATCTTTGCTTTCCATCTCAATGGATAATGAACTTCACTCAATACAAGAAATCCTGCATTCTGAGATGTTGTTTTAAGACTAATATGATGAATTGAGGATGCATATTCAAAGATTTCGGTGCCTTGTGTAATTATTTCTGTAAGTGATTCATTAATATATGCAAATTTTGTTGGATTAAATGATTCAGCTAATAGTTTTTGCCATAAAATATTTTCGTCAACTACTTCAACTTTATCAACGAACCATGCACGCGGTAGGCTATCTGAAATACGATATATCCAAATCGGGATTTTACCAGAACCCGTTTGCATATTTTCAGTATATACATGTACCAAAGCAGGATGATTTATTACTTGCGGGCTAAGTATATAATGGATATTCATCATCCGCATAAGCGGTAGAGTGCTAATATTATTCGTATTCGATAAAAATCTATTATAGATACCTAATTTGGCGGGATGATAACCTCCAACTGATTCAATTCCAAACGCTTGTAATCTTGACTCACCAAAAAGTGGTCCAATTGGATAAACTCGGAAATCCGTAGTTTCTTTTGTTAAGAACTTGGTTATTTTGTCATGCTGAAAATATCTCGTAATAGCTTTTTTATTAACAAGTTGGGACACTCTCCCCGAATTTGGTTCGGGCTGTACTATTTTGTAATCAACTAATCCTATATCAACAATTGCTAGAGTTCCAATTATTACTATGTATATAACTTTAGTAATGTGCTCTTTGACGAAAAGGAAATAAGTGCCAATCAAACCGATTATAAATAATATCATTAACCGGGCATCATTAATCCAAATTTTCCATCGTAAATTATTTATTACTTCAACAAAACGCAGATCTTGGGTGCGAGGCTGAGTAAAACCATTTGAGACTATTTCCCTCAGCAAACCACCACCGAAAAGTAATAAGAAAAACGCAAACCCTGTAATTCCCGAAATCCACCAAAACCATTTTGGTACATCTTTCCATTTATGTTCTGCTAGCTGCTCTAGTCCATAGCATGCTAAAATAATAGTATTGAACTGCACGATTATTAATATCATGCTTGGTATTCGGAATTTGCTGAAGTATGGAATAAAATCGTAAAATAAATTATATACGATACTAAAATGTTTCCCAAATGAAATCAGTAAAGCGATTAAAGTTGTTCCGGTTAAAAACCAAACAAGAGGACTTCGTTTCTTTATTGCACCAAACACAGCCAAAAGTAAAAAGACTATACCCATATAATTTGGATAATCAGTAAAAGGCATTTTACCCCAATAAGTTTGTCCTCCAAAACCATAGGCTGATGGAATAAATAATGTAAGCATTTCTTTCGGATGAAATGACCAACTAGTAGCATATTCATAACTTGCTGACCCTGGTTGACCAACCGATCTGATTGATTCGGACGAATACTGTAAACTCGGCAAATAAACTAAAGCAGAAATTCCTAGTGCCATAATTATTGCAATAATGAACAGAATGCTTCCTCTTAGCGCATTTTTGCGGAGTACTTTTTCTCTAAGAAGTAAGAATATTTTGAATAAGAATAAAGCTCCCATCAGCATCCACGTGTAATAAGCAATTTGCACGTGTGCTCGTTGAAGCTGCAATCCAAGAATAATTGCTAATATCCCAATATCCAAAATCCTTTGTTTGTCAAACAATTTGAGAGCTGCCCAAAATGCCCACGGGATATATGCTGCTGTCATCGCTTGGCTGCCATGACCAAAAACTTCCATCGTTACAAGGTATGGCATCAACATAAAACCGGCTCCACCGATAATCGCAACAATTTTCGATAGTTTCAGGTATTGCAATAATAACCACATTCCTAGACCGGCAAATAAAAAATGTACTAAATGAATTATGATTGCAGGAATATGCAGTACTTGAAAAACATATTGTAAAAAATATAAGTTGCTCGTATTCGTGAATGATTCGGCTGTTGGCATGCCACTAAAAATCCATGGTTGCCATAGGGGATATTCGCCGATTTCCTGTTGTGTTTCGTGCAAAATTATCGCAGCAGCTTTTGGATTTAGTGAATCAGGCGAGCTGAATATTTTTCCTTGAAAAATTACTGGAAAGAAAATGATACA
>JBHPEE010000089.1:0-6065 GCA_042577295.1 Fidelibacterota bacterium
ATGACTTACTCTGCTGATAGTATGATTTATAGAACAATTGGTATGATTCAAGATGAAATTGATACACTTGATAAAAGCGATGATAAATATTACATAAATGTCGGCGAAGCTATGGAACGATATGCTATTGAAACATCAATGGCAAAAGTCTATGGAAGTGAAACATTTGGTAAAGTTACTGATCATGGAATCCAAATTTTAGGTGGATACGGATTTATTGAAGAATATGCAATTGCCGGTGCTTTTCGCGATACACGCATTGATAGAATTTGGGAAGGAACAAATGAAATCAATCGTATGATTATTGCCGGATACATGATGAAAAGAGCTCTTATGGAAGAACTTCCAATCCGTGAAGGAATTCAGCAAATCGAAGAATATCTTGCAACTGATCCGAATGGCAAACATAAACCTGATGGTGAATTGGGTCATGAAATTCAGATGACAGAAGCAGGAAAGCGTCTAGGACTCTATCTACTCCATGAAGCTTTGTGTGAATACGGTCAAGATCTAAAACATGAACAACAGTTAACCGAAATTCTTGCCAATATATTTATCGATATTTACACAGCGGACAGTACAATATCTCGTGTGCAACAAAATATCGAATCTGGTAATAAAGATAGGACACCGTTGTATATCGCAAAAGTGTTTGCGGCAGAAGCTTCAATTAGGTTATTAAATATGGCGCTGACCGGAATGAATGGCATTTATAAAGGAAATCTAAAAAATTCAATAATTGATAATTTGAAGAATTTCCAAGTAAGGATGCTCCCCAAAATAGATATTATCGGAATGAAGCGCTCGATAGCTGAGCATGTTTATTCAAAACAATCATACCCATTTTAGGAGAAAATCATGAGTACAAAATCTGTTATAGTTGACGCAGTTAGATCCCCAATCGGTGTTAAAAACGGCAAATTAGTAGGAATAAGACCGGATGATCTATCCGCACAAGTAGTTAAGGCATTATTAAAAAGAAATCCTAATTTAAAACCTGAAATGATTGAAGATGTTGTATTAGGATGCGCTTTTCCAGAAGGACCACAAGGTATGATAATGGGACGTTCTGTAGCAGTACTTTCAGGAATTCCAAAGGAAGCCGGTGCTAAGGTTGTTAATCGTTTCTGTGGTTCATCTATGGATGCAGTCCATCAACTCAGTACTGCCATTGAAAGTGGCGATATTGATGTTGGAATCGCAGTTGGTGTTGAAGATATGTTTTCAGTTCCAATGGGTGGTTTCGCTCCTGACTTTCATCCTGAATTAGCTGAACAGGAATTCTACATTGGTATGGGTGATACGGCAGAGAATTTAGCAAAAGAAGGCAATATCTCACGTGAAGACCAAGAAACATTTGCTATTGATTCACATAAAAAAGCTCTAAAAGCAAATATCGAGGGTAAATTCAAAAATGAGTTAATTCCAATTGATGTTTATGGTGAAGCCATTGTTGATATGGACGAAGGTCCTCGTGAACCGAATGTAGAAAAAATCAAATCTCTCAAACCTGCTTTTTCTATCGATGGTACAGTAACTGCTGCAACAAGCAGTCCAATATCAATTGGCGCTGCTGCGATTATCGTTGCAAGTGAAGAATTTGCAAAAAAGAATAAACTACAAATACGAGCTGAAATTGTTAGCAGGGCTGTAGCCGGAGTTGACTGGACTCGTATGGGTGCCGGTCCACTACCCGCCACCGAAAAAGCGTTAAAAAAGGCTAATATGACAATGAAAGATATCGAAACAATCGAATTAAATGAGGCATTTGGTGCTCAATCGTTGTTCGTTATACGTACCGGTGGATGGGATCAGAAAAAAATCAATCTAAATGGTGGTGCTATTGCACTTGGACACCCTTTAGGATGTTCAGGGGCTCGAATCCTCACAACTTTGATAAACGTAATGGAACAGCAAAAATCGAAAATCGGTTTAGCAACGATGTGTATCGGTAGCGGTCAAGGAATTGCGACTATCATTAAACGATCCGCCTAAAATAAAGAGGTAAAAATGGAATACAAAATTGAAAAAGTCGCTGTTTTAGGCGCAGGAGTTATGGGAGCCCAATTGGCAGGTCATCTTGCTAATGCCGGTATTCCATCACTTCTATATGACATAAATCAGGAATTAGCAGATAAGGGTGTCGAAATCCTAACAAAACTAAGACCTGCCCCTCTTTATAAACCTAAGAATGCTGCAATGATTACGCCATGTACCTATGATAAAGATATCGAAAAAATAAAAGAGGCAGACTGGGTCATCGAAGCGGTTGCCGAGCGATTAGATATTAAGCACATCGTTTATAAAAATATCACTCCACACCTAAAGAAAACTGCTATTGTTACATCTAATACCTCGGGTATTCCACTAGCTGCACTAATTGAGGTCTTCCCGGATGATGTCAAAAAACGCTTTATGATTACGCATTTCTTTAATCCTCCTCGCTACATGCGATTATTGGAATTGGTAAAAGGTGAGCATACATTAGATGATGTTTACAAAACCATGGTAGAGTTTGGTGAAAACGTACTAGGCAAGGGAATCGTCCACGCTAAGGATACACCAAATTTCATCGGAAATAGAATTGGCGTTTACGGAATGATGGTAACCATTAAAATTGCTCAAGAGATGGGTTTCACGATTGAAGAAGTTGATAAATTAACCGGTACATTAGTGGGGCGAGCAAAAAGCGCGACTTTCCGTACAGCAGATGTCGTTGGACTTGATACACTTGCTCATGTGGCAACAGGTAGTTATGATCGCGGAGAAGGCGATGAGGAACGAGACATCTTTAAACTACCTGAGATTTTAAAAACACTAATTGACGGTGGAAGATTAGGACAAAAAACCAAAGCAGGATTTTACAAAAAAGAAGGTAAAACAATTCTTTCTGTAAATTTAGAAAATGGTGAATATGGTCCACAGAAAAAAGTACTTTTTGATGGATTTCGCCTTGCCAAAGATCGTCAAATTACCGGAGAAAAGATCGCAGCTTTAGCATATAGTGAAGATAAGGCTGGTAAGTTTTTCTGGGAGATATTATCCCGCACTTTGATTTATTCTGCAAATCGCATCCCTGAAATAAGTGATGATGTCGTAAATATCGACAATGCACTAAAATGGGGATTTGGTTGGGAATTAGGTCCGTTTGAAACGTGGGATGCTATTGGTGTTGAACGTGCTGTAAATAGAATGAAAGATGAAGGCAAAGCAGTTCCTAAATGGGTTGAAGAGATGCTCTCAAATGGGTATTCAACATTCTACAAAATAGAAAACGGTAAATATACATATTACAATCCTTCGAAGAAAAACAAGTTATCAATAGATTTAAGTGAAAAAGCTCTGAATCTTACGTTAGAAAAGTCTAAAGGCAATTTAATTGAACGTGATTGGAGTGCAAGTTTAATCGACCTCGGAGATGGAGTATTAAATGTAGAATATCATTCGATATTACAACCGGTATTAAATCCAATCGATGGATCAATGGTACAGACAATCCAGAAAGGATTGGATTTGCTGGATAACGGTAAGTATAAATCTATGGTACTTGGACATCAAGGGCAGAACTTCTGTGCTGGAGCTAATTTAGCCGGAATACTACAATTCTGTGATAATAAAGACTGGAAAGGTCTTGAAGACACAGTTAAGTTATTCCAAGATCTTACGCAAAGGATTCGGTTCTCCAAAGCACCTGTGGTAGCTGCCCCATTCCACTTAACGCTTGGTGGCGGATTTGAATTTATTGCTCCTGCTGCTCACCGCGTAGCAGCAGCGGAATTGTATATTGGAGCTGTGGAAGTTGGCGTTGGATTAGTACCAGGATCTGGTGGTAATCTAAGATTGCTATTGAATATTTCGGAAAATTCTGGAGCATCCGGTCTAAGGAATGCTTTCCAAATAGCTCAAAAAGCATTTGAAACAATCGGCTTTGCTAAAATTGCAACGAGTGCCGATGAAGCTAAATTCATTGGATATTTATTAAAGACTGATACAATTATTCTAAATAATGACCATAGAATTTGGAAAGCAAAACAAAAAGCACTTGAATTAATGGATGGGTATAAACCACCTAAATATCGTGATGATATCAAGTTGCCGGGAGTTGGTGGCCGCACAACGATAAAAATGGCAATTAAGGGATTTAAGGCACAAGGGAAACTGTCAGATCACGATGAAGTAATCGGTAATAAATTGGCTTACATTCTTACTGGTGGTGATAAAGCAGGACTCACTAAAAGCGTTGATGAACAATATTTATTAGATATTGAGCGTGAAGCCTTTTTATCATTAGCTGCAGAACCATTATCACAAGACAGGATTAGATTTATGTTAAAAAGAGGTAAACCTCTTCGTAACTAAATCGCTTGTTATAAAACAAAAAATACCCGCATCTATTATATTTGCGGGTATTTTTTATAGTAGTATCTTTTAGTTAATAATTAAATAATTGTAAATTGGGACTGTATTATCCTAATAAATAATTACAAAAGTTTCATTTATTACATATTGAACAATTAACATCATAAATAACCAAATCAAATGAGGAAACAAAATGAGTAGTGGAAATATTAAAAATCGTTGGTTTGTTGTAATAGGTGCAATTCTAATTCAATTATGTTTAGGTGCTATTTACGCCTGGAGTGTATTTACGCCAAAATTAGTTGAAGCCGATTGGACAAAAGCACAAACACAAGCAGTCTTTGCCGCTGGATTAGCGCTGTTCGCAATTGTAATGGTAATTGCAGGACGGTTACTGCCTAAATGGGGACCACGCAAATTAGCTTTTTCGGGAGGTATAGTTCTAGGTCTTGGGTATTTACTGGCAGGATTAATTGGTGGAACTAGTTTCTGGTCCATTTTCTTTTTTATTGGAATTATTGGCGGTTCAGGAATTGGATTGGCTTATGTTGTACCAATTGCGGTAGGAATGCGTTGGTTCCCTGATAAAAAAGGATTAATAACAGGTTTAGCAGTCGCGGGGTTTGGTTTTGGTGCGATGCTCTGGGTCAAGTTAGCAGGCGCTTGGGGCAATTTAATTGCCAATCTTGGCCTAAGTACTACCTTTACAATTTACGGTATTGTATTTTTTGTAACGGTTATGATTGGTGGAATATGGATGGTATTCCCACCCGAAGGTTGGAAACCTGAAGGTTGGATTCCACCTGAAGAGGGTAAAGATAGTAAAACCGCCAAAGTTGCTGATATGGTTAGTTCACAAATGTTAAAAACCCCTCAATATTATATGATTTTGTTAACCTTTGCCTTTGGTGCGAGCGCCGGCTTAATGAGCATCGGTTTAATGAAATTATTCCCTATGCAAGCACTAACAGATTCAGGATTATCTCAAGCTGCCGCATCAGGAATAGCCGGAACTGCGATGGCAGTATTTTTCTCCTTGGCAAATGGTTTCGGGCGTATTGCTTGGGGCGCAATTAGCGATAAACTTGGAAGACGCAATTCTATTATTATTATGATGGCAACACAAGGCATTATGGTAATACTGTTTCAATGGATGGCAGGAACACCAGCATTACTTTACCTTGGTGCTACACTAATAGGATTTAATTTTGGTGGAAATTTTGCACTTTTCCCAACCATTACTGCAGATACATTTGGAACCAAATTCATTGGACAAAATTATGGATGGGTATTTTTAGCATATGGTATAGGTGGAATTTTTGGACCAATCTTAGGTGGTAAATTGGGAGATGTAGGTAATTTCCCGCTCGCGTTTACAATTTGTGGTATACTCTGTTTGGTTGCTGCAGGTATAATCTCTATGGTAAAACCTCCAAAAGTAGCCACTGCTTAGTATAATCTTTACATATTATAGCAAAACTCCCCCTGAAATAGGGGGAGTTTTTTTTATACGAAAATTAGTATAATTAAAAAAAACTGGAAGTTGACTTTAAAGTTAAGATTATTATTATTTGATAATTAAGTAATTATTTTATTTTCAGAATTAAAACAGCAAGCCAGCTATGTTATTTTCCTACAATTCTGTCTGATTTTCAGGTATATGTATTATGGAAACCCCTAACACAATGTTAGGGGTTTTGTTTAAT
>JBHPEE010000090.1:0-6037 GCA_042577295.1 Fidelibacterota bacterium
GATGGTTTTCTGAAGGAGTGAGATACTTGTTCTTAAGGACATCTGCGCCTAATTGGTCGTCAGTGTAATATTTATCTATTGTATAATGTTTGGGTATGTAGTTATCCGGTTTTTCAAGAATACCTTCTTCAAAAGTCGGAATTACCGTACTTTGAATATTTGAGTCTCTGTTTTCCGCTTCCGGATTGAATACCGGAAAATCCAGTTTTAAGTGTTCTGCCATTCTCTTTCCTAAATTATACCACAGTTGCACTACTATCTTTTCATAAGTCCACTAGAGTTGGCAAGTGAAATCATTCTTTTTTAATTGGTTGGCTTATCAAATCTATTTATAGATGAAAATGATAGTCAATATAAAAAGTTAAAATATTACTTATAGCGATGAGAAATAAATGTGATAAAATATATATACACAAGTTATCCACATGGTCATTTGTTTGATTTGCAGAAAAATATTATCCTGTTTAAAGGGCAATATTGACTATGTTAATATAGTTAAAACCTACAAACCATTGATAAATCAAAGTATAGCCCGTTCAAGAAAAATTTAGCTTTAATGATTATTGCAATTGTTAAATTCAACTCGCAATGTGGGTTGAATTAATTTCAGATGGTTCAGCAAACGCTTGCTTGAAAATGTCACAATAAAACTGGATTATTAGGTAATTAATTGAAAATTGTTATGCGGGTGTAGTTCAATGGTAGAACACCAGCTTCCCAAGCTGGATATGAGGGTTCGATTCCCTTCACCCGCTCAAGACAAATCCTCCTTAGTAAATCAATTTTATCGAGGAGGATTCTTGCTATCAATACTTAAACCATAGCCATACGAGTAGGTCAAATAAAGTCAATCAAAGTCAAATAACACCCTATTAGGGACACACTTTTTAGGGACACACTTTGTTTTTTTCAACAATTTTCGAAATTTCAACCTTCTTTGAGGGGGTAGGGAGTTGAAGTGAGATAATCTCACACACAATTGCAAATAATTTTTAAGAAAATTATCTATTTTGTGGATATGCTTTCTGTGTATACAAAATTAATTATAACCATTCATCACGACTGCAGTATGATATTAGTGGTATTGTATATTTTAGACATTTGTGAAATTTTTATATTGTACAAATTTTAGTTAAATTAGTTTTAAATTTTACTGCCGATGGTAGATAAATCTGTGCTTATTAATTGAATAACAAATCTGGTTCCAATATATGGGGAATGTTTATAAAGATAGTGAGTTCTAGTAAAGTTGGTTAAATTACTTAAATATATATACAGTACTTCAACTATTGGACATAAAGTTCTTTCCCCAATTAAATGGTTAAACGATTTATTTTGGATTCGTATTGCTTCCGAAGAATCATATTTAAAGCGCGTTTATCGGTTGACGTATGATCTTAAGTTAAATTTAAACAATCCAAGAACCCTTCAAGAAAAGTATCTATGGTTAAGACTTAATGATAAAACAAAACTCCACACACTGTGCGCTGATAAATACTTAGTCAGAAATTATATTAAAGAACAAATTGGTGGAGAATATTTAATACCGCTTTTATTTCACACATCAGATCCAAAGCAATTAACTCTTGAGAACCTTCCAAACATTCCATTTATAATAAAAACAAATCACGGTTGTAAAGGACATATTATAGTTTATGATAAGGCAAAATTAAATTATGTTGAATTACGGAAAAAATTTAGAAAAGCGCTAAAATCGAATATATATTATAAATCGAGAGAGTGGCAGTATAAAAACATTAAACCGCATATTATTGTAGAAGAATTGTTACAGAAAAACAAGGAACAGGTTCTTGACTATAAATTTCATTGCTACAATAACATTGTTAATATGATTGAAGTGTATATATATGCAAAGGATGGATTAAAAATTAATTTTTATAAAAGAGATTGGGAAAAACTTGATATTCGTAGTAGAGATACAGAAAGTACAGTCCCAACAAAAAGACCCAAAAGATTAAAGACAATGATAAAATTAGCGCAGAAACTTTCAACTAATTTCAAATTTGTTAAGGTTGATATGTATAATATTGATGGTAAAATATTTATCGGGGAATTAACGTTTACTCCTTCTATGGGTTTACAAGGATTTATTCCTGATGAGTGGAATTTGAAATTAGGTGATAAGCTCAAACTATAACATTTAAGCATTCAGATATAACCACATTGTGGATAAGCTTTCTGTGGATACAGTGGAGTGAAAAACAACTTTTCTCCTTGACAAAATTGAAATGAGCGCTACCCTTACGAGGTAGATGCCGGGGGTTCGAATCCATCCCTCTCCGCTGGCAATAAAGCCTGTTTATCGACGATATAATGATATAATAATATTGTCTTTTAGTAAAACTTCATTGTGTCAAACAATATCAAATAATACCATATTATGGACACTCAAACTATGGACACACTTCGTTTTTTCAACGGATTTCAGAATTTCAATTTGCTTGAACAGAGGAGGAGTTTCGTGATAAAATTGCACACATTCCAAGAGAAATTTTGTAATTTGGTGTTGACAGAGTTAACCAATAAAGAGTTAAAATATATATTAAAATACTAATTAGTAAATAAAAATATGTGTCATAAATCTTGCATTGAGTTTGGTAGAACGCATTTAAGTTATGAAGATGTGGCAGGTAAAAATGTAATTGAAGTTGGATCTTATAATGTAAATGGTTCATTACGATCAATTATCAAAAAGCTGAATCCGTACAAGTATATTGGAGTAGATATTTCTGAAGGAGAAGGCGTCGATGAAATTTGTGACATTACTAATCTTATCTCACATTATGGCAAAGAAAGCTTTGATTTGGTAATTTGTACTGAAGTTATGGAGCACGTTAGACATTGGCGTAAAGCTATTTTTAATTTAAAGCACATACTCAAACCAACAGGAGTTATTATATTGACAACAAGGTCTTATGGATTTCATTTCCATGGTCATCCTTTCGATTACTGGAGATACGAATTAGACGATATTAGAGTTATATTTTCTGATCTTCTAATTGATATAATTGAAAAAGACAACTCTCGTCCGGGTGTATTTGTAAAGGCTTCTAAACCAATATATTTTACTGAAAAGGATTTAGAGCATTATGATTTGTATTCGATAATTATAGAAAAACGATGTCGAAATATTAGTGATTTTAGAATTAACTTAGTCAAGATTAAAGAATTTGTTCGTGTATTCTTCTCACATTTGTTACCTACCTTTGTAAAGTCATACATTAGGAAAATACACAAATAAAACTAATAAGGAGTTTATTGAGGGAAGATACTTAAATTAATCCTGCACTTGAAATGCGGTTTACCCTATGGGTAACGGGGGTTCGATTCCCTTCACCCGCTCAAGGCTAAAAATAAACATGCACATCACGATTCTCTAATTGGGGTATATACGTGTTTATTGAAATTTCACTTAATGGATTATTCATCAGGAAAACGTAGTCATTTCCACCACTAATACCCCAATTGGTTACCAATGGTAATATATCAGATATATTATTATTCTCCAATTTAAGTTCATATAGTTCATATAATTCTGAAAGAGCATAAATGTTAGAAATATTATTATCATTAAGAAATAATTTTTGGAGATTACTAAGATTCGCAAGTGAACCGATATTTGAAAGATTACAATTTTTCATTATTAGTGCCTGAAGACTAGTTATATTTGTAATTGGGACGAGATTTAATACGGGTGTATTCGATAAATACAAAACTTGCAGATTTATTAAATCTTTGATATTACTAATGTTAAATTGATTTAAATCCATTAACTCCAGTCCATTCAAACTGTCCATTCCACTTAATGATTCAAAATCATCAATCGGGTTACCATTTAGAGTTAAGTAATTTAAATTTATTAAGCTACTAATTGGTGAGATATCATTGATATATGTATAATCCAAAAATAAACTAGTTAGATTTTGCAAATTTGATAGTGCACTAATTTGACTTGGATTATTATAATTTAAATCAAGAAAATTTAATCTGCCTAATTCCCGTAGTGGTTCGATATCCTCGATGGTATTATTATCTAATATCAATCTAGTAAGCGTTCGTATGTAGTAAAGAGGAATTAGGTCAGATATTTGATTCATTCCTAAGTTAAGCGTATCTAAGTTAATACAAAACTCAATTCCGTAAATATTTGAGATATTTCTGTCACGTGCAGAAATATTTGTTATTTCGGCTAAATCTGAACTGAGTATATCTCCTACAGGTATATCTAGATGTTCACGAATTACTGTCTCAAAATTATTGTCCATAAAGTTGATCGCACCGGAAGTAGAAAGTTCAGCATCAGAATAAAACTTTACACCCCTAGATTGCAATTGTGGTTTATAGTCTAAAATAGATTCGTCATTTAGAGGATTTCCTTCTATATAAATTTTATCATCACCTAACCCAATTCCTGTATTTTCAACTAAATATTTAATATCTTCAATCTTATTCCGTTGCAAAATTAAAGTATTAATCAATACTAAATCTCTAAGAGGTTCCAAATCACTAATGTTATTATCTCTGATAATTAAAGTTTGCAATCCTGAACAAAATTCAATGCCTGTTATATCACTGATATTTCTGTCTATTCCGATTAAATCTTTTATTGACCACATATCTTGATTTGTAATATCGCGAGTAGGTATATTGAGCACTTCACGAATCAACATTTCAAAATTTGGGTCCGGGAAATTTACGATAATTGGTTCGGGATCTTCTTCAGCAGGATTTAGACTGCAAGATATTATTATTCCCGTGATGAAAGCAATCGCAATTGCAGAAAATGTATGACTAATTCTCATAAAATACATAAATAATTCAATAAAATAATAATATCATGTTGAGTAAAGTTACAAGGTGAAATGCTTTCATAACATATCTATTTAAACAAATATGTTAAGTAAATTTGCGGATGAAATTGAATAAATAATGAATACAAAACTTCCATTAATTGCAATAATTGGTCGTCCAAATGTTGGAAAATCGACATTTTTCAATCGAATGATAAAAGCCCGCAAAGCAATTGTAGATGCCCAAGAGGGCATAACTCGTGATCGGATATACGGTAAAATGGATTGGGAAGGACATGACATCAATATTGTTGACACAGGCGGTTTTATACCCAATGATGCTGAAATTTTCAATGCTCCTATTCGGAATCAAATAAAGCAAGCTGTTGTGGAAGCAGATTTGATATTATTTATCGTTGATGGTCGTGAAGATGCAACTTCAAGCGACAGAGAGCTTGCACAAATAATCCATGATACTGGGAAAAATTGTATTCTTGCAGTTAATAAATGTGACTATAAAGACCTTGAAGAAAATGTTTATCAATGGTATGAGCTGGGAATTGAAACAATTGTTCCCATTTCCGCATTATCCGGACGCTCAACTGGTGATTTATTAGAAATAGTAATCGAAAAATTAAATCTAACGAATCCAATAGCACCTAAGGTTGACGATGATAATATGCGGATTGCAATCGTTGGTATGCCTAATGTCGGTAAATCGTCCTTGACGAATGCTCTGCTTCAAAAGGAGCAAACAATCGTAACTCCAATAGCAGGAACGACTCGCGATTCTATTGATTCTCATTTACTTTGGTATGGAAAAGAAATTACTATTGTAGATACAGCCGGTATGCGCAAATTATCCAAGGTTACTGAATCTATAGAGTATTATAGTACTTTGAGAGCACACCAAGCGACTGAATCAGCTCATGTTGTACTTGTTTTAATGGATGCTGAAAAGGGATTCTGTCGTCAAGATAAAACAATTATTGATTATGTTGTCCAGATGGGCAAAGGGTTAGTATTGATTGTAAATAAGTGGGATTTGATTGAGAAAGATTCTAGTACGATGTCAGAATATAAACGTGAGATTTCGGGAAGTTTTAAAAGTCTAAGTCATTATCCGCTAATGTTCATTTCTGCACTTACTCATCAACGTGTATCAAATGTATTGGACGTTGCTTGGAATGTTTATGAATCTAGGAGGAAACGAATTAATACCAAAA
>JBHPEE010000091.1:0-4878 GCA_042577295.1 Fidelibacterota bacterium
CATTTACATATTCCAATTGATCTAAAGGTAGTGGCGATGTAAGTAGCATATGGAAAATCCTAAATGGTAATTTCAAATGGGTAGTTGGAGTAGCCGGCAATCATGATTTATTCAGTGAGCAGCCATCAAAACCAGCATTTGAAAAATTTTTAAGTGAAGAGGGAAAATACTTTCTTGATGGTAATTTATTAAAAATAGATACTTTAAAAATAGCAGGTATTTCTGGAGTGGTTGGTAATCCACGCAAACCTTTTAGAAAAAATATAACTGATATTACCATTATTTTAGAACGGCTTTGTAAGCTGAATCCAGATATACTTATAATGCACGAAGGACCAAGAAAAATTGGTAGCAATGATGCTGAACAAATACAATTATTAAATAAAACAATAATTGATAATTACAAAGGATTGGTGATCTGTGGTCACAAAGTTGAGGATCACCCATTATACGCTTTAACTGAAAATGTGCAGGTATTAAATACGGCGGAGAGGGTTTTCTTGTTTTCATCAATCTAAAAACAAACTAATATGAATAATACACAAAATATCAAAAATAATCCTAAAAACATATTAGAAGTTTGTGGATCTAAGGAATCTCCGCATGGTCATTTGAAATTAACTGTTTCTTCCAAAGCTCCTGTAATTAATCCTGAAGGTTGGAAAGATTTATGGAAGTTGTCACCGTTTTCAGTAATTCCTGAGGGTATATCAGTGCCTGGAATGAACAATATAAAATCAAAAACAGTAGAAAATGCCTGGCAATTTCTTAAAATTTGGAAAGATGAGGAAAAATGGAATAAAATGGAAGCATCAGAAGCTTTTAAATCAGATTGTGCAATAAGATTTCCTCGCGGCAGAAATCCAAAAGTTTTAGGGCATTATTGGCAAGAAACAGAACAAATATTAGACTACATTACAGCTAGAGTTAAAATCTATTTACCGCTATATAAGCAATTACTTGCCTTGACGGACAGACAAATACTTATTAGTAAACTAAAAGAATCAGTCAAAAATCAAAGTATTTCAATTTGGGATTTTGATTCATATAGTTACAAAGAATATGGTCTTAGTACAATTTATGATACAATATTTTATACCAAATTACCTTTTGCACATTCATTTATACTTGCAATAGTAGTCAATGGAAAAGAACTGGAATTTCAAGATTATCTTAAAAATAAAGGTGTAGATATTTAAGTGATGAAAAAGATACTTATATCAATACCGAAACTTAAAAGACATAAATTTATTGTTCTACCCGATGTAATATTTGAAATTCTAAATAAAATTAAGATCCGTGGTGGTGAATTATTTATTGTGGGTGGAGTTGCGAGAGACATAGTAATATCAATTATTAATGAATCAAGAAGAGGATATCCTACAAAAATTAAATCCAAAGATCTTGATCTTGAACCTCATGGATTGTCTATTGAAGAAATTAAGCTAATTGTAGAATCATCTAATATTAGTGTAAAAGAAGTTGGTAAATCTTTTGGAATTATTAAATGTGCTCCCACTGAAGGATTTGATATTGAAATTATGCCTCCCCGAAAAGAAAATAAAGCTGGGATTGGACATCGTGGTTTCAATGTAGAAATTGATACTGAAATGACATTTCAAGAGGCTGCCCGTAGAAGGGACTTTACTATGAATTCCATGGCTATTAATCTTAACTGCAGGGAATTAGTAGATCCGTTTAATGGGATTGAGGATTTACAGTCACTGACTATTAGACATACATCGGATGCATTTGTTGAAGATTGGGTAAGAGTGCTTAGAATGGCTCAGTTCGCTGCCCGTTTTGATTTCCAAGTTGCCCCACGAACTATGATGATAGCACGAGAAATGGAAGTAGACCACTGGACAGTAGAAAGAGTTGAAATAGAATTTAAGAAAGCTTTAATGAAAATTAATAGACCATCTGTGTTTTTTGAGACTCTATGGAACGTTGGTTGGATAAAAAAATATTTTCCTTTGCTAGCCGCATTGAAAGGTTGTGAACAGCATACAGAATGGCACCCAGAGGGCGATGTTTGGAATCACACAATGCTTGTTGTGGATGCTGCAGCCAAATTCATGGCTGAAACTGCTGAAGATGAAGAGTTCAAATGGACTGTGATGTTAGCAGCTCTTTGCCATGATTTAGGTAAAGCATTTACTACTGAAAAAGGTGTTGATGAAATTATAAGATCACCTCGCCATGATGAAGCTGGTATTGAACCAACAAGAGAATTACTCAATAAAATAGTAACTAAGAAATCAGTAATTGATGAAGTAGTGGCATTGGTAAAAAACCATATGACTCCTCAAAGTTTATTCAAGAGTAACCCAAAGCATGGTGCATTTCGTAGATTAGCCTGCAGAGTTGATGTACAGAAATTATTCTGGCTATCTAAATCGGACCGATTAGGTTCTCTGAAAGAACGACGTGTGAAAGATGCCCCGGCAGAGTGGCTACTAGAAAAAATTCGTGAAGCTGGTGTGTATGATGAACCTCCAGAACCTATTCTAAAAGGAAGACATTTACTAGCACTTGGTTTTAAGCCAGGTCCAAAAATCGGAGAATTACTAAAGATAGCATTTAATTATCAATTAGAAACAGGTGAAACGGATCCAGAAAAATTAGCTCAGCTGGCTTTAAAAAATAGATGACTTCGAGTATATATTAAAATATTAATGCTAATTTAGTACTTATAATAAACTCCCATACTTTTTAAATGGCAAAAAATACAAAATCTAATAAAAAGATTCAGAATTGGCATCGTCCCTTAGGTCAAGATGAACTAAAAAGATGGTATCTAAGGAATAAACTCAATCCTGACTGGTATAGAGAGTATTTTACACCAGACACTCCAGAAATTTTTGATCCTGCAGAATTCGCGTGGGAGCGTGCTGCATGGAATCAAGAAGCTGAAATTGAAAATATTAATTCTCAATACTTAGATCAATTACTCACTCCCATACTAAATCATAAACAAAATCATCAGTTGTCAAAATTATTAGATGTAGTTAAGTATGATGATAGTGATATAGAAACCAACGGTTCTAAATCAGTCAATATAATGATCGAAGAACGACTTGCATATTATATTAAGAAGTTGTACAACATACATGAAATCAAAACTTTAAAAAGTAGGATAGCGAATAATATATCCTCATTCAGTGATATAGAAAAAATAAAAGAAGTCGCACCACGATCTCATAGAGATAGCTTTACCAAATTAGTAATTCTTTTTTCTCCATTCTGGGTACGGGACTTAAAGGTATGGCAGGGAGGAGGGGCACGGGCACTTCTCAATCACTTATTCGTAATTTATAATGTCCCAAAATTTTTATACGAAGAGTGGTTTGTAGATCTAAATAAGTGGTATGATAACTTATTATATAGTAGTTATAGAAATAAATGGTTTATCTGGTTTATCTTAATTGCCCAAGGAGGAAGCTTAAAAAGAGCAGCAAAATATTTCAATTGGATAATCCCAAATGGTTTTCAACATCATTTTCAATTGTTACATGGTAATATGACATCCCTAGAAGGATGTATTGAAGCAGAAATTATAAGATCCGGCGGCTCTACAAGAGAATTAAATCTTTTTTTGCAAAATCCGTCTTACGCAACTGACCCTACAGAAAATAAAATAGATTATGAGGCACGCGAATCCTTTAATAAGATTCCAATAATAGAAAGAATAGAACCTATACCAAAACATCCGGATGACACTTTCTGGTATGATACCTTGAACTGGATAATAAAGAACGGAAATCATATTAGTGATGATGAATGCAACGATATTTTAGATTGGGCTATGCATATGCACACTGAGGACTTAAGATTATTGAGAGATGATCCAGGTTACTCAGATTTCTTCTCCTGGAAAAATAGAACAGTTAAGTCGACAATTGATAGAAGCCGACATTATATTGAGAGTTTAAATATACCTTATGAAAAAGTACGATGGAAATCTCTCGGATTAAGCTGGAACATTAATGATGGTCCTCACAAAAATTGGTCATTCGTAGAACTAACATCCGGTAAAGAATTATTTAGAGAAGGAAATATATTGCACCATTGTGTAAGTGCATATACAAAAAGATGTATACTTGGTCAAGCGGCGATCATTTCCATGAGGTATAAAAATAAAATAATTGTTACTATTGAGATCAATCCAAAAACCTACAATATTATTCAAACCCGAGGCTTTTATAATTCTGATCCGTCAAAAAATGAGGGAAAAATAATAACACTATGGTACAATACTATAGTAATACCTTTAAAAAAACATTAATTGCATTATATTTGTTAAAAAAAGTGATTAAAAATGCTTAAAAGATTGATTTTTAACAAAATGTATGGAAGATTTATCCGGTTATTGATTCTACTCAAAGAAATTGGAACTATTTCAAATTGGATTACTTTCGATCCAAAAAGTCATCTAATATTCCTTTATCTACTAAATCTATCAATGTTTTTTCAATATGTTTGTTATCAATTCTTTTTAAGATAATCATATTAGGTGCCCAAAAATAGCTCCCATTATTATTCTCACCCCATTTTTTATAGTGCGCTAATCTTTCTTTAACAAAATTTATTGTAGTTATCTGTAGCCAATACTTTTTCTTTTTATACTTAACATTTAAATCAATCCAATCATTTTTTTGATCAATAGGATCAACGTACGGATATTGTAATTCATATTGAATATTATTTACTTTGCCTTTTAACGTGATTGGTTGTTTAATATGCTCAGAATGAAAAGGTTTGACTTTCTTAAATAGATCAATATTGAATTTATCTTTTAATTTCTTTAACAATTTATATTCTAGATTTCTTTTCATATAAGCTCTATACTGTTGTTCCCAATAATTATATTTTTAA
>JBHPEE010000092.1:0-4819 GCA_042577295.1 Fidelibacterota bacterium
ATTTAATCTTGATCCACAGTTTAAAAATAACGAATTTGAAAAATTATATAAACTGTGGATCAAAAAATCTGTTTCACCTGAAATTACAAAAGATGTTCTTATATTTACTGAAGATAAAACTGAACAAGGTTTTATAACAATAGAAATTATGGATCATAGAGGCGTTATTGGCTTAATAGCTGTAGAGCAAAAAATGAGAGGCAAGTCAATAGGTACAAAACTAGTTAAATCGGCTCTTGTAAAATTGAAAAATTGGGGGATAGGAGAGGTAAATGTTACTTCTCAAGAAGCAAATAAGATTGCTTGTGCTTTATTTAAGACTTGTGGTTTTAAAATTAATAATATCATTAATACTTATCATATTTGGATCTAAAATGACGAGAATACTATTTAACAAACCATATCTAACAGGAAAAGAAACAGAATATATATCAAGCTGTTAAATCCGGCCAGATATCCGATAATGGTAAATTTATAAAGTTATGCCATAAATATTTTGAGCACAGAAACAAATCAACTTAAAGCTATAATCAAAAATAATACTCTACCACAAATAATTAAGGTAGAAATTACAAATGAAATAATTGTACCAGTTCAATGCAGTGCTGATAGAAGTGGTTATCTTATTTATCAGGATAATCAGAAATTACTAATATGAAATTGCTAAAAACCAATCAGAAAATGAAAAACATTGTTTTTTTAGTATCAGGTGGAGGGGGATCATTGAAATATTTATTTCAATCAACAAAATATTTTCTAGATGCATTTAGGATCGTTGCAATAATTGGTGATAGAGAATCTATGGCAATCTCTTTTGCTAGAGAACAAAAAATTGATTCGTACGTAATAAAATACAAAAGTAGTAATCCCGAAGAATTAAATTTCCTTTTGGATAAAATCAATCCTGATATTATCATAACAAATATTCATAAAAATTTAGATATATCAACACTACATTCATGTTCTGCAATTTTTATAAATCTTCACTATTCTTTGTTACCAAGTTTTAAAGGACTTATTGGAATGGTTCCGGTCGATCAAGCCATGATACTTAATACAAGGTTTATTGGTGTAACTTCACATTTGGTATCTGAAGAATTAGACGGAGGTAAAATAATTAGTCAAGTTTCATTTATCCCTATGTGGGGAAAACAAGATATCAAATTAATATATGATACAGTATTTCAATCTGGATGTATTATTTTATTGTCAACAATCTTGTCAAACTGCAATATCACACTACAAGAAAACCTATCCAATACAATAGTAATAAATGGGAATAGATTAATATTTTCAGATCCCATACCTATTAAGAAAAAAACTCACAACTTATTATATAAAGCAATTAATAACTTATGATAATTCCATTTAATAAACCCTACCTTACTGGAAAAGAAACCGAATATATTATTCAAGCTGCTAAATCTGGGCAGATATCCGGTAATGGCAAATTTACAAAATCATGTCACAAATATTTTGAACAAAAATATAATTTTACTAAGGTTTTACTTACAACCTCTTGTACTGACGCTCTTGAGATGTGTGCGTTACTTCTTAATATTAAACCAGGAGACGAAATAATAATACCGTCCTATACTTTTGTTTCAACGGCGTTAGCTTTTGTCAGACAGGGTGCAAAAATTGTATTTGCGGATTCTTTAATTGATAGTCCTAATATGGACGTTGAAAAAATTGAAGAACTGATAACCGACAACACTAAAGCCATAGTGCCTGTTCATTATGCGGGTATAGCCGTTGATATGGATAAGATTAAGGAAATAGCGGATAAATATAATTTATTTGTAATTGAGGATGCTGCCCATGCAATTGATAGCTATTACAGAGGAAAGCCGTTAGGAAGTATTGGACATTTAGCTGCATTTTCTTTTCATGAAACAAAAAATGTAGTCTCAGGTGAAGGAGGTATGTTGGTAATCAACGATGAACGATTTATAAATAGAGCTGAAATTATTTGGGAAAAAGGAACAAATCGTGCTGAATTTTTTCGTGGTGAAATAAATAAATACAGTTGGGTAGACATTGGTTCTTCATTTTTACCTTCTGATATCATAGCTGCATTTCTTTTTGCACAGTTAGAAAACATGGAAAAAATACAAGAGAAGCGGATATCAATTTGGAATTTGTATTATGAGGGTTTGAAAAATTTGGAAGTTGAAGGGAAAATCAAATTACCCCATATACCAACATATGCGACAAATAACGGTCATATGTTCTACATAGTTTGTCGTGACTTATCAGAAAGAACAGAAATAATCAATAAATTAAAAGAAAACAACATTTTTGCAGTTTTTCATTATTTACCTTTACATAAATCCCCCTTTTATGAAAAAAAATATTATGGTGGGGAGTTACCGAATGCCGTTCGTTTTGCTAATTGCATAGTAAGGTTACCTTTTTATTTTGAATTAAGTAAAGAAGAAATTGAAAAGATAATTTTAATAATCAATGAATACTATAAGAAAAATACATAATAATTCAATTACCGATTTTTTAAAGTAGATGATAGCTAATTGAGTAACAATTATTTTCCATTTTCAAGTTGACCCAACCGACAAAAACCATAAACCAAAATATCGAAAAATCAATAAGCAAAACTGATTATATATTAACGTATTTACTAATTGCTTTTTCAGGAATACCATTTTTTACTGCTGATAACTATATCTGGCCTATAGCTTATATACTAATAGCTGGATTGTATATAATGAAAAGAGGAATTAAGCTAGATATATTTTTTATTTTATATATGTCCTTGATCGTTTTGATATTTGTGATACAATTTTTCAAATTTAATTTTTTTGATGCAAGAGGTTTACTAATAATACTATTTAAATTTAGTTTTCCTTATTTAGCCCTGGTTCTAATTGGCAGGTCATTTCTGGTAACATATGTAAGGGTGATGTATATAATAGCGATAATTAGTTTTCTTTTTTATGTGCCTTCGATTATTGTACCAGGTTTTGAAAATTACCTAATAGATCAAATTGCAACAATATTTAAACAACAACCTCGAAATACATTCTATATTTATTCTCCAAATTTTATTCTATATACCATAAATCCTCATGGAGGTGTATTTTATAGAAATTCAGGTCCTTTTTGGGAACCTGGAGGATATGTCTGTTTTCTTATTCTGGCACTGATTTTTAATATTATTATTAACCGTACTATATTCAAAAGAAAAAATTTGATATTTTTTATTGCTATTATAACGACATTTTCAACGACAGGTTATATCGCTTTGATATTTTTAGTGATAGGTTACTTAATAATTCAACGAAAGCTAATTAATTATTTAATTTTATTACCAGTATTTGTTATTATTTCCTACATTAGTTTCACTACATTAGATTTTTTAAAAGATAAAATAATTCTCAACTATGAAAAGACTATTACTAGTAATATTGAGACAACAGCAAGGACCCGGTTTGTCAGCACTATCCTTGATTTAAAAGATATTAAAGACAATCCCATTATTGGCAAAGGAAGAAGTTTACAAACAAGACACGGTATATCCATTTCAGAATTTTCATACTTAGAACATAGAAATAATGGGATAACTGGTTTGACTGTAAATTATGGAATTCCATTCTTCTTATTCTATTTTTCCTTAATCTTTAAATCCTTTAAGGATATCTTAACTATCCAAATGTTACCACGTATCTTTGCTTATTTCATACTTATAACAATTATCCTTTTGGGTTCTTCTCAAGGACTTTTTCAAAAACCAATTTTTGTTGGTCTTACCTATCTATCATTAATATTATCTCAGAAAATGAAATGATAATTGCAAGATAGTTTTATAATAGTAACACGAAACAATAATGCATTTACCAACGGAAATCAAAATTAGTGTAATTACCTCGTTATACAGGGGAGAGAGATATTTAGATGATTTTTTTAATTCATTTCTAAGTATTTCAAACCTAAATGAAACTGAGTTAATTTTAATTCATAATGATCCTACTGAATCAGAAATTGAAATAATTAATATATATAAGGATAGAATTCCAAATATCCAAATAGTCCAAGTCCCAAGGGAAGGTGTTTATAGTAGTTGGAATAGAGCAATAAAAATTTCTACAGGAAGATATATTGCCATGTGGAACGTAGATGATAGAAGAACAATTCACAGTTTGTCTGAACAAGCAAAAATGTTAGATAATGATTTTGAATGCATGATTGTTTCGGGGGACTATTATAAAATATTAAAACAAGGTGATGAAAATGGATTTTTAAAGAAGGATCCAGTATTTAATAATGGTTGTTTTTTAATGTGGCGTAAATCTTTGCATGATAGAATTGGGTATTTTGATGAACAGTTTAAAATTGGAGGTGACCATGACTTTTGGATGAGAGCGACTACTTTTTATAAGGCAGGTCGTATTAATGAGATACTGGGATATTATCTTCGTGAATATAATGTAGGTATAAGTAAAGAAAACAATATGAATTATTTAGAAAATGCTGTAATTAAATCCAGATATTATCGTTATTTCATAATTGATATTTACTCTTTGTATCATGGGACAATAATTAATAATATTTTTCTTCGAAAAAAAATTAAAAACTTTAATTATTATGTCGATTTAAATGTTAAACCAAAAGCTGTAATGTTCTCATACTTAATAAGTTTATTTTTATTTTGGATTCCTAATTTAAAGCGCATATTGATTCGATATAAATATTCAAAATGAATAATATTATCAAATTAACTTTTGTTGGCGACATATTTCCTGCAAACTCACCTCTAACAATTGGTTATGGAATAGCAAGCAAATTTAACAAACACAATGGA
>JBHPEE010000093.1:0-4776 GCA_042577295.1 Fidelibacterota bacterium
GCCAAGGTTATAATAATGCATAAATTGGAACAATTAGACAATAAAAACCACTTCACACACAGACTGGAGAAACAGTATAAAAACAAAATACAGGAATTAAAACAAGATAAACCTGATTCATTTAAGCAGAAAAATAATAATAATGGTAGGGTTAATTACACTAATAATAGTCTTGATCGCTATACCAATTTTCGCTTAAATGAATTGAGACAATTACTAAAATAAAATTACTGATTTATTGAGAAAAAAATCAGTGCAATAATTAGTATTGGGAAGCATCCACAATAGCTATGCGCTTAGAACGTACATTTGTGAATATGGTGATAACTGGAAGCTGAGAATATTAGATTTCACGTCAAACATAGAAGATCTGATAATTCGTGTGGTGATTTTATATGACGAAGACAGATACTTTGTTAAAAGTTAGTGAAAATCTTTCAATCCAACCAATGATAATAGCAACGAGAGAAGCTTTAAATGGTATAAAATAACATCGAGATTATATATAGTCCTCGTGTATCAAAACTTGAAGCAAATTTGAGTGCCTAAATAGCATCAATATTTGAGTAATACTTTCGTGATACCTCTTTTTGTCATTTCCTCTAAGTCAAACAATATCAGCCGATAGCCTACCAACACAAAGTACTTAAAATCTCTCGGATGATGAGTCCATGCCGGTTCGAGTCCGGCCCCGTGTACTACCGTAAGTTACTGATATATAAACAGTTAGAGAGTAGAAGGGAAGTGTAAAAACTTCCCTTTTTCATTTTTCCAAAATGGTCAAAATATGCCATAAAATGACATGTTTATTGTACGACTGCGTATATAAGAAAAAACAAAGGACTTTCATAAAAATATTTAGAAATAAACAATATATGTACTGTGAATATCCTAACACAATGTTAGGAATAATATTTATAAAGGAGAACATATGCATGATAAAACTAACAATGACTTACCATTCTAATGCTAGGGACTTTGTGATAGGTATTGACTATGACAGTATTGAAGAAGATAAAGGTCATATGACCTTAAGACGTAAAGGATATATAGAAGAACTAATGGAAGAGATAAGATCAATAATACTTAATGGTTCAACCTATCCACAGTTTCCATCTGAAGCTAATCCTAGTATTACCTATGCTTGTGATCTAAACAATAAAGATGATGGTGATTGCTATCATGAGTTAATTAAAGAACTAGAAAAAGACAATAGAATGTAGGTTATATATTGATGCTAAAGAAGATCATACAAATAGTTAAGACCTTTCTTATACTATTACGTAAGTAAGTTACAAAACAACACTCACGGGTTGTTTTAGCTTATCCACTCTACAATGTAGAGCGGTCAATTCTATAAACAAGAATTATGAAAAGATAGTAAAATACCAAACACGTCTCTCAAAAAAAGTCAAATTTGAGCGTGCAAGTATATTATATCATTATATATGAATTGATAATGCTATTAAGGCATTTGTTCGAAAAAACCTTGACTAAGGTTTTAAATACCACCTTGGATATGCATTATTGTAGGCTTGCAACGCAGCCCAGTTAGCACCGGACGAGGTAGCTCTGCTTACGTTATCTAAATACACCCCATCAAATCCCATGTCGATAATCCTATCGATGGAGGATCTGCCATCCGCAAACAGGGAATGATTATACGTGGGGCTTTTATACGTGCTGCCTCCTCTTACAATAATGTCCCTCCACTCAGGATGCCACCAAATAGGGGTGGATTCACTAGCGTATTGTCCACGGTAAGCCGACCATAGCTGCCAGTTTGGGATACTATCATTCTTAAATCTTTCGCGGGCGGGTATAAATGTACCATTCTCAACAGTGCCGCGAAGGAAAGATCTTGGGCTAGGATTAATCATCACTGGATCGGCATACCAGCGGTACAATTCTGTTGTACCGATGCTCAAATATGCAATAACCTGCCGCCTGCCACCCTGGGGTTTCTGCTTAAGGATTGCAACCTCTTCCTTGGTAAGAGCACCTCCGCCTGCATGCGCGTCAATATAAAAAGCATCCCACTCTGAGGCCGCGAGTTCCTCAATATACGCCTTCCTACCATCATTTTGAGTGTAACCTTTCGCCACCCAAAAAAAGTCCCATTCAGTCCCGTGGTCTGCGATTGCTTGAGCAACCATCTCCGCAGGACCAGTAGGTTGAAATCGTCCGCCTTTGAAAGGAACCAAATAACCAGCATTGGTTGTTATATTGAGACGATTGTCAGGATTAGTTTCCCATTCCGGCCAATTCGAGTATTTACTGGTGCTGATCATGTATAGATGGTTTTTTGCATCCATCATACTATAAACATTGTTGCTGTTTATTGTGCCCGCTACTCCGGCAGGTATTGGATCATGGATTATATTGTAACTGTTAGAGGAAGGCGAATATATTGGCATATAACCGGGATTTCCTATTCCTGGTGACTGATACACTTCTGCACTTAGCCGCGGGTGCCAGAGAATATTATTATCGGCAGCAATTTTCTGGTTATCAGCAACAACTTGCACGGTGCTTCCGTTAGTATTCGCTGTACCCTTTATGCCGATCTTAGTTAAGTTTGCCAATGCGGCTACAGTAGAAGCGCTGAAATTTTCAATCCCCCATCCATCGACCAAGTTAAGGATATTCCGATCATATGAATTATTCACATTTCCATCTATATGTGCAAATTCCCAAGTATCTTGCGGAATAACCTGAAAGTTTGGATTTCGAGTCTTCCCCTTGATGGCAATCTCCATTATTAATGCCTGCATCTTACGGGTGCGCCCAATAGCGCTGACATCATCAGGATCACCATAATATTCTTCAACAATCTCATTTAGCTCTTCTATAGTATGGCCTCCCTTGGGTATCCAAAGTGATTTTTGTTTTTGGTTGGGAAGCCAGGACATCAGGACGAGAGCGGCTCCCATAATGACGGCTGCAAGAATGCCGTTTTTTAAATATTTATTTCTGTTCATAACGTCTCCTTTATGTTATATAATTATTGTTCATTTGGTTACGCCTTTGTCGATTTAAATCTATGGGGTAACTGTAGTCGAACCAATTAAGTTTGCACCAAGGTCAGCATTCCAACTATTTCCCTTATTTGCGAACCGTATACAGCGTTTGTTAGCACTTTGTTCTTTAGGATCATTAATCTTCAAGAAAATATCATACGTGCCAGAAGGCACCTCACCAAATGCATTCATATTAATAGAGAAGTTCAAATCACGCCATGCAGCCGTATTATCTAACCTACCGTTGCCACCTTCATCAGTCAGCCAATCCCTTGCGTCAAGGTTCGTAGCTGCCATGTAATAGTTAGAACCATCTTTGGATTTCAGAATAACCGACACCTTTTTTTTGTTTACTACATTACCAAAGCCAACATTTTGTATCTTTCCTTCGAACCTAAGTGTACCATTCTGTTTGACTCTTTTGTTTGCCCTCGCCTCACGCAAAACTAGCCTGTAGCCCATTCTGTCGCGGAAATATTCTAGTCCGGTTCTGCCGTCATAAACGGGATCAAAGATCGCCGTTTTAATTTCTCCGGTGAAAGCCTTTCCCATAAGTTCTTCTTCGTTGGTTGGGAACTGAACTGGCCTAGTGACGTTTGTTTCATTATAAATAAAACTATTCCACCTGTTATAACTACCGTGTCTCATATTCAAATTACTTGTCCGAAGTTGCTGGGCTTCTATAATAGCGCCTGGCATAGTGCCAAAAACATTATTGCCAATACCACCTTCACCCTGAACGATTTGATTTTGCTTATTGAGCCATGTGATAACTCTGTATCGATCATATCTACTATTGCCATATCGGCTATTGATCATAGGATTCCCTTCGGAAATCGAGCCATTGTCACCCCAACTACCAGCCGCATAACTATCATTGAAAAAACCAAAACGTGCCTCCGGCGAGCCCTTTGGCGGAATCGGTATGGCGTCAATATTAGTAAAGGTATAGGTGGTCCCGTAAGTTTTGTTATACCATGCCAGAAATCCACCCGCATGTGTTAAAAGTCCACGCGAAGCGGGAACAGCGTCCAGATATGCATCCAAAAGCATCTTGTAAGCATCTACACTTTGAGCTTCAGGTGATGAGTGTTGTTCTCCCCATGGACCAAGCATACCCGTTTTAACAGTCATGATGATGTCTTCGAATTCATGGAAAATGGGTTTAAGCTGCCAAATATGATATTGTATCCAGTTTTTGTCTGTATGACCTGGTACATCACACATGGCCGAAGGATTATTAGAAGTTACGAATGTTGGCTCAGGTCCATGTATGAGTCCTTGGGTGAGATTTAGGTAGGGATACTTATGGGGTTCAATATAATTGAACCCATTGCCGTCATAAGAAAATTTCACAAAGGCTACGCCGTTGCCATCTCTCACCTTCTGAAGCAGGCCTCTTATATAATCAAGCGCGAACGATGTTAGGGGTTGAGTCTTTCCTGTCCTTGTGGTTCCGACGACCGGGTCTGCAAACAATCCATCATCCTTATACCCAAATGCATCTTTCGCTGATAGGAACGCGTTCGACGAAAAGTTACACAAGTCAAAACACATAAATGATATTGCAGGAAGGGCAGAGACGCCGGTACCACCAACGTATGGATTAGCATTTTGATTAACACCATTATAAAATTGAGTCTCTTCGATATCATCACCTTCCACAGGCGGCACTTGTCTTCCATGATATAGTACAGAATTTGCGTCAACCGGAACTCGGTGATCTACTTCAGGAGTAATACCAAAAGGCGAATTA
>JBHPEE010000094.1:0-4734 GCA_042577295.1 Fidelibacterota bacterium
ATTCTATTTATTGAAGCATCAAAAATGAAGGGAAATGGGAAACTAACGCTTACCGGTAAGTTGGGCGATGTAATGAAAGAGTCGGCTACAGCCGCATTAACATACGTTAGATCCAATGTCAAATTGTTTGGAATTGATGAAGATTTTTACAAGGAAACAGATATTCACATACATGTTCCTGCCGGAGCGATACCTAAAGATGGACCTTCAGCAGGTGTAGGAATATTTACAGCACTTATTTCTTTGCTGTCAGACAAATCGGTTAAAGATCATTTAGCGATGACAGGTGAAATTACATTGCGTGGAAATGTATTACCTATTGGCGGAGTAAAGGAGAAAGTTACTTCAGCGCATCGTTTAGGCATTAAAACCATAATTCTTCCTCACCATAACCAAAAAGATTTAGAAGAAATTCCTGACCATATCAAAAAAGATTTGGTATTCAAGTTTGCTAAGGATATGAAAGATGTAATTGGTTATGCAATCCCTGGAATAAAAATGGATAATGTGAAAAAGATGGAGTCAAAATAATTTAATAGATGTAATTTTCGACCCATTATTTTGGGCGTTTAGCTCAGCTGGTCAGAGCGCTGCCCTTACAAGGCAGATGTCGGGAGTTCGAATCTCTCAACGCCCACCCTCAATAAAACTCGTTTAATGACGGGGTTTTGTGTTTTTTGTAATTAAGTCAGGTTTGTCAAACTTAGTCAAATATATCCAAATATACCCAAAAATCGGATACACTTTATCGGATACAGAATAGTTGGTGAAAACAAAACTGATGGGAGAAGAATAGTCCTTTGTTATACACTACATATACCTGATTAATTATCAAAATTTCTACCATTTTTCCGATTGAATTATAGATGAATTGATCATAAAATATTAATAGATCACGACTTGATCACTGGAGCCTGCAACCACGGGTATTAATGGCACATAGTTTGGTAATATACCCGACTGCCATACAATATCGGACTCGCATTCACACCGTATGGAAAATCATAATATTAAATAGATAGTTTATTATTAAATTTTGATAATGATTATTGTTTAATGATGCGGGCTAATTATAAAATATTAACTGGAATATTGAAAAAAGTTCAAACTTTTTATCTACTGATTTCATTTTGTAAAGAGAATGAACAAATGCACAGCAATGTATATACAAAATAGGCGTGTCAGTAGTAAATTCAATGTTTGTAGCCCATTTCAGCCCTCTTGGAATTTACCAGGAATACAATCAGTAATCGGCTACTGTTCTTATACTAATCATTAGCTACAACTTGAGATAAATATGAAAAATATCCTTGACGGCGTTAAATCAGCTGATATAAAAATCACCAAAGAAGTAAAGAGTCTTAGTGAAATGGTTAAAGATACAAACCTGTCTGTTGTGGATCGGATTGAGTCTTTTGAAGATATTATGTCGCTTGAAATTGGTGATACTTCACTCAATAGAGCACGTAACCTTGAAAGGGAACACAACATCCGGCAATTGTATATTAAATATGAAGGTGAAAATCCATCGGGCACTCAAAAGGATCGTATTGCATTTGCCCAGGTGCATGATGCATTCCGTAGGAAATACAACATCATTTCACTGGCAACCTGTGGCAATTATGGAGTGGCTGTTGCATATTCAGCTTACCTGGCCGGCATAAAATGTAAAATATTCATCCCGGAAACATATCATACAGATCGTATTAAAGAAATGGAAAATTTTGATGCTGAAATCATCAGGCTTCCTGGCACATATGAGGATACTGTCACCGAATCTAGTAAGTATGCATTGAAAAACAGATGGTATGATGCCAACCCGGGCGGAGCCAATACACCCTTACAGATCGCAGCTTATGCCCAAATCGCCGACGAAATTTATGACCAAATACGCGATGCACCGAAGTACATTGCTTCACCAGTGTCAAACGGAACTTTACTTGCGGGAATTTATCGTGGTTTTGTAAGCCTTTACAAACGCGGGAAAACGTCAAGAATTCCCAGGTTCATCGCTGGGTCAGCAGCTTTCAAAAACCCCATCATCACGTCTTTTAAAGCAGGGTTTGATTTTTGCAAAGATATTGACCCCAAATTGGTAAAGGAAACCGTTATCAACGAGCCTCTAATCAACTGGCACAGTTTTGACGGTAACGAAGCACTTTATGCTATCAGGCAATCAGGGGGTGAGGCGCAGCACATCAGTGATAAAAAAATGAAAGATATGAGTACCTTCCTACATAAAAAAGAGGGGTACAGGATTTTGCCGGCATCAACTTCCGGCCTTATTGCCTTGCTTCAGATGCACGAAAAAAATGAAATGAGTAACGATAGATATGTCGCAATTTTAACAGGAAAATATTAAGAAATGAAACAGACAATTGATGGTAAAGCACTTGTTTATTGCGATGGTGCTTTTAATACAACCTATGGAAAAACTGCTCACGGATTAGTAAGGTTTACTGAAAGGTATGAAGTAGTTGGTGTTATCGATCATAGATATGCTGGTCAGGATGCAGGGTTGGTACTTGATGGAAAAAACAATGGCATCCCAATTTTTAAGGATATGAAGGATGCGATGCCAAAACTTGGACTAGATAACAAACCCAAAACACTGGTTATAGGGATTGCTACTGATGGAGGGCGACTACCTGCTGAAGCTAAAAACACAATTAAAGAGACCCTTGAACTGGGAATGAACGTGGACAGCGGCTTGCATGATTTTTTATACAAGGACACAAATTTGATGGCTATCGCTGAAAAAAATAATTGTCGGGTGCGTGATGTTCGCAGGATGCCTGACCGCGACCAATTACATTTCTTTACCGGTAAAATTGAAGATGTGGACTGTCTAAAAATTGCATTGCTTGGAACTGATTCGGCTATAGGTAAAAGAACTACTGCTTGGATAATTGTTCATGCATTCAGGAAAGCAGGTTTAAAAGCTGAATTGGCAGGAACTGGTCAAACCGCATGGATGCAGGGTGCTAAATATTCAATGATCATGGACAGTTGTATTAATGACTTCGTTTCTGGAGAAATAGAACATGCCGTTTACGAAGCCTGGAAAAACGAATCACCAGACCTCATTGTCATCGAAGGACAGGGTAGCTTAATGAATCCGGCATACCCTGGAGGTTTTGAAATCCTTGCCGCCGGAAGGCCTGATTATGTCATTGTTCAGCATGCTCCAAGACGAATTGAATATGATGGATTTCCGGGTTACGTTTTGCATCCGATAAAAGAACAAATCAATGCTATTGAAACCATTTCAGGCAAAAAAGTCATAGCGATCACTGTAAATCATGAAGATATGACCAAAGAAGAAATATTGCCTGCGTGCGCTAAAATCACTGAAGAAACGGGCTTGCCGGCTTTTGATGTTCTCGAATACGGGGCTGAAGATTTGGTAAAACTTTTAAAATCCTATCTAAAATGATCACCCTCGAATCGTTTAAAGTACTGCGAAAACTTTCAGTAAAGAATATCCATATCGAACCAAGAAAGGTTAAAGCAGCCTATTACGTTGAAAAGCTCTCAGGTGAAACAACTTCTTTTGAATTACTCTACTCATATGAACATCCATATTTTAGCAAAAAAAATCCGGCAGATGTAAACATGGCGTCGATGATGCTTGCTCAGGTTGCCTTGAATTACGGATTGTTTTTTGAAACAATAGAATTTGACGGCTTATATGATAAATCCGATCAGCAGTTTCTGAAAGACATGATGGAAAATACTTCGCGTGAGATCCTGATCAATAAACTACTCATCTATAACGAATTCTTAAAATCTCCATTTGAAAATTTGCAAGCAGATAAAAGAGAGCACTACACACAGGCAAAATTGCTATTTACAAATACTCAATTTGAAAATTTAAAATTAACACCCGAGGAATCAGAAACCGATCTCAACAAATACGCGATACTGAGCAGCGGTGGTAAAGACAGTCTGCTGACTTATGGTATCATAAAAGAAATTGGAGAGCCCTATCCTGTTTTTATCAATGAAGCCGGAAGGCATTGGTTCACAGCCGTTAATTCTCATCGTTATTACAAAGTAACAGAACCTAATACTGCAAAACCATGGTGCAACAGCGATCGGCTTTTCAACTGGATGTTGAAACAATTGCCTTTCATCAAAGAAAGTTATGCAAGCATCAGGGCCGATATCTATCCTGTCCGCCTTTGGACTGTAGCTGTATTTCTTTTTGGGGTCCTTCCCATCGCCCGTGAAAAAGGCATCGGTAACATCCTGATTGGTGATGAATTCGACACAACCGTTAAAGGCAACCTTGGGGGTATCTCTCATTATAATGCACTCTACGACCAGAGTAAATATTTTGATAATGCTATGACACGCTATTACCGGAGTAAAGGATGGAAGATGTACCAGTTTTCATTGCTTCGCAGCTTATCAGAATTACTCATCATGAAAGCATTGATCAAACGTTATCCGGAACTGCAGGAACAGCAGGTTTCATGTCATTCAGCACACGAAGTGAATGGAAGAATGTATCCTTGCGGAAAATGTGAAAAATGCAGAAGAATTATAGGTATGATAATGGCTCTCGGCGAAAACCCTAAAAAATGCGGCTATAGTGAAGCCCAGATCACAAATGGTCTTAAAGCCTTGGCAGCAAAACCGGTGAAACAATTTGGAAGTGATGCGTCCCATTTGTATTTTATGTTGCTTGAAAAAAATCTCATCGAACGTAATGAATTTTTACTTCGATAT
>JBHPEE010000095.1:0-4602 GCA_042577295.1 Fidelibacterota bacterium
AATCAGTCTCTGAAAAGGAGTAGTTATTGAACTCTAAAATGGTAAAAGAGCGATACTATGATATTGACTGGATAAGAATACTTGCAACCATTGCAGTATTTTTATTTCATTCTGCTAGATTTTTTGACGAACACCCTTGGCACGTAAAAAATGATGTAATTAGTCCTACATTAACTGGGTTGGTAGGCTTCCTTGTTATGTGGATTATGCCAATATTTTTTCTTTTGTCAGGACAAAGTGCATACTTTTCCATAAAATCAAGAAGTGGTTGGCAATTTATAAACTCTCGTATAAAACGGTTGGCTATCCCCTTTATATTTGGCACACTTGTATTAATACCTCCCCAGGTATATTTGGAGAGATTACATTATGGACAAATAGAGACTTCTTTTTTTAGTTGGTTCCCAAATTATTTTGATGGATGGTACGCTTTCGGTGGGAACTTTGCCTGGATGGGGCTTCATCTATGGTTTTTAGAAATGCTGTTTATTTATTCAATTCTGTTATTACCATTGTTTTTACTTATCAAATCTAATTTAGGAAATTGCATTGCTACTAGTGCTGGGAAGTTTTTTAATAAACCTGGCTTAATATTTTTATTAGGTATTCCGCTTGCATACGTGGAAGTAACGATAAACCCAGAAGGTTTTGGAAGTAGAGATTTTGGGGGCTGGAATTTAATACAATATATTCTTGTATTTTTCTATGGGTATATTATTGCTGCGATGGGTCAACTACGAAACGGTTTTATAAAGACTCGTCATGTGGCACTTATTATTGGTGTAATTGGTCTATTATTAGAGTACATCCCCTTAATTGCTGGTCATATTAATTATTCTAGCTGGATGATTATTAGAGCATTTGATATGTGGGCTTGGTTAATAGCGCTTATTGGCTATGGATACAAATATCTCAATTTTGATAATAAACGACGAATAATTTTAAATGAAGCTGTTTTACCATTCTATATATTACATCAGACAGTTATTCTTATTATAGGATACTTTGTAATTCAAACAAACATGACTCCCCTACTTAAGTATTTAATTGTTGGGGTGATTTCTTTTTCAGTGATTGTGTCGACTTATTTATATTTGGTAAAACAATCCAATTTGCTAAGATTTTTGTTCGGAATGAAATCAAAAAGTATATAATTAGTAGAAATAAGTATAATTTAATGGACACAAGTGGACAGTAATGGACAGAAGTGTAGCACAGTTGTAGGGTCATAAAAAGGGAAACATAGTAATAAACATAATTAACGAATAAGGGAAAATACAATGAAATTAAAAGGAACATTGATGGTTGTTATATTTACCATGACTTTCACTTTAGCATTGAGTCAAGAAGTTTCCAAAACTAATCCAACTTCTTATCAAAAATCAAATAATAAAATAGAGTGGCGACACTCCATCGGAAGCACTTTTTTTCTTGTTGGGAATCTCGATACAAAGGAACCGCCAGCATTTTTTCAATTAAACTATGGATACTATCTTACTCCTAAAGATGTCATCGTAATCGAAGCAATTACATGGAATTATTATGGACCCTTAGGTATATCATATGGATCTTCTGGTGAATCCTATCCAGGTAAAATTAAGGGATTCGGCATTGGTGCAGGTTACCAGCGCTTTCATTGGAGGAATATGTATACAACAGTCCAAGCTACACCGTTCCTCCAAAACTTCTTGAATGAAGATAATGAAAAAATTCAAAATGGGTTCCAGTTGTTTCTTCAGCTTCGACTTGGTTATCGTTTTGAATTTTTCAATGATCGCTTTTTCATTGAGCCTTCTCTCGTATGTAACTATTGGCCAGTAAACACAAATTTTCCAGAAGATTTTGATGAAATCGAAAAGGAGTGGCCTAACTATTTCTTATTTGAACCTGGACTCCATTTCGGTTTTAAGTTTTGATAGGATAGTTTACAATAAAGATTTTTAGATACATTCACTACTCAACCAATTTAGTTAATAATTTATCCAAATAGTCCCAAAAACGTTTTCCAAAACAAACTGGCTAATTTGATAAAAGAGAATCGAGCATAAAGATATTATGATCATAAATTCTACATAATAGGGAAGAAAAAGATGACAAGTAAAAAAACAATATTAGTAACAGGAGCTACAGGCTCCATTGGTGGAGCCGCTGCATTAGCCTTAGTAAAAGGAGGTGCTAAAGTCATATTATTAGGACGTAAACTTGATAAGTTAAAGGCAAGAGCTCAACGAATACATACTGAATTAAGTGAAGCTGATATTAATTTTAGCAACAACGACATTGAAACATTAGTAATTGACTTCGCTGATATGGATTCTGTTAGGAATGCAGCATCTGAAGCTATGAACCGATTCGCTCAAATTAATGGTTTAGTACTATCTGTTGGTGTCTTAATTCAGAATGGACCAAACATTCTACCAAATGGTCACGAGGCAATGTTTGCAACGAATGTAATGGGACCTTTCCTTTTTACTCAATTACTCAAGAAGAGATTTGAAGAATCAAAAGGATTAGTTCTTCATGTTATTAATCCATACAGTAAAAAGATGAACTGGGATGATATTGAAAGTGTAAAGAAACATAGATCAATGACGGCATTCGACAGGACCAAGACATGTAACAGAATATTTGCAGGGGAATTATCTAGGCGATACGAAGGAAAGATATCATCTGTTGCATTTAATCCGAGCTATGTTATTGATAAATCAGATCCTGATTTAAAAGATAGATGGCCTAAGGGCTTCGCAGGTTTTATATGGAAAATAATGACTATTCTTGTTGCTAGGTCACCTTCAGTTGCAGGAGAGCCCATAGCGGATCTAATGCTTTCTTCTCAAGATAACAATGCTATTAATGGAACCTTATTTAAACTATACAAACGAGTAGAAAAACCGGACAAAGCAATGAATAACAAGGTATTGGGAAAAAGATTTTGGGATGAGTTGGTTAAACTGACTGAATTAACAATGCAATAATTAACAAATACAAATCGATACTGGTATGCATATATTATGTATTATATGCAACAGTCTCCATTGGCTTATTTTCAAAAAAACGTATCCCAAAACAATCTAGCTAATTTGATTGTGTCAAAAACAATGGCCAATAAATAAATAGGAGACACTATCTGTTTATTTTTCTAAGTTTCCGGATAGTAAACCAAATCAGCATTAATACAGTCCAAATAATAAGCACATATAGAAATAGAACTCTGATTACATAACCACCACTATTTATATATGCTAACCAATTAGGAAAAGTAGTCAATGCTCTAGTACATGTTAAAATCAAAGCAGATGGAATAATATCAAATATGCCTATTATTAAAGGAAAAAATGGAAAAACATAAGCTATTTTGTACAGACGTGATGTAGCTTCAAATTGTCTAGCGATCATAAGTGTTAAAGAGTAAAAGAAAAGCATAAAAGCACTTATAGATAGAATGTTAAATTTAAAAACATTTAAAAAGGTACTTTCCTGCCCATCTTGGACTACTGAGTCGAATAGTATGCGGAAACTTTGGGGATCGAATGACAACCATACATTATTAAATTCTTCCATGCTGAAGCTAAATCCCTGAAACATTTTCAATATATAACTGTAGACGCCAAGAAATACAATGAAACCAGCCACTAGGAAAATACGAGTATTAAACTTTGATGGGTGATGCTTGAAATATTCAATCATAACAATCCTCTTATAAATAATCTAATAATCTAAATTTACAAACAATCGCAAATCTGATAGAAAGAAGTAAATGTACTGAAACATACTTATTATGTGGACACAAGTAGACATTAATAGACAAAAACATAGCACGGTTAGCGCACACTTTTGGAAATCCTCCTCTGTGCACAGTGGCCTTTTAAGCCATTGGTCGAGCGTTCGAGTCGCTCCGGAGTCACCACCAAATTCCCCCGTTATGAAATCATGTTTCTTGACGGGGTTTTTGTTTTATTAAGCAATTTGTATAGTCAGATTTGGTTGGTCAAATAACCATAAGGAATATACAGATTTCATTTTCTCTGTAGTTTTTGTAATTTTATTTTACATAAATATGTGAGGTCGTGAAATTTGATGAAATCAAATAGAATATTAAAATTGTCTTCAGGAAATCAACGTCCAATTGGCTCTGTTCATGTAAGATTGTAAATCGTTTAAATTGAATAATTATAATCAATAATATATATAAACTATCAAAAAAACTTTTACCTGTGAAATATCGAATTATTTATACTTTAGTGCATATTACTATTATTGCAGGATTATTGAAGTGTAATAAAGCTGAACCATCACAAGAAAAGCCCGGGATTGAGTTAATCAATAAATATAATATTAATATCGAAGAACCTTCCGGTCTTGATTTAGCTTTAGATAATAAGTCTTTATGGACCGTTAGCGATAAGCACAATAAAATTTATCAACTTGATTTAACCGGTAAAATATTGAAGGAAATTAAAATCCCAGGCATAAGCCTAGAAGGAATAACAGTAGATTCAGATGATAACACTTTATGGGTCGTGCAAGAGTCGCTCGGCGTACTATCACATATAGATACTTTAGGTAATGAAATCCTAAGAATTGAAATTACAGGCGCTGGGG
>JBHPEE010000096.1:0-4513 GCA_042577295.1 Fidelibacterota bacterium
CACATTTTCCGCTTTGGCAATGCCGGCTTTCTCGAAAAATAGCTGCCAGTTAAAGTCAGGAGATAATCCTGAAAGTTTGCTAACTTCAAACTTATTGTATGTTTTATCACGATCGCGATTTTCTACACGCGTCCAATGATTTTCAGCTAAAGCTATTTCCATTTCCATAACCTTATTGGCTGTTTCAGCGGCATTTTCATCCTTTGCTAATTCTAAAATCTTAGTAAGATATTCAACGTATTTAATACGTATGTCTTCAAATTTTTCGCCATCGGTAAAATAATAATCGCGATCTGGTAGACCTAATCCTGATTGATGAAAATATAAAATATATTCTTCAGAATTTTTCTTATCTTGATCTACCCAATAAGTGAATGGTCTTTGAACACCAATAATTGTATGATGAGCAAATAATTCTGCTAGACCATCCCAACTCTGAACATTTTCAATTAGTTTGAATTCATTTGCCAATGGCTGCAGTCCAAGATCTTCAATCTTTGCTGAATCCATGAAACTTGTATAAAAATCACCAACTTTTTGTACATCACTTCCTTCAGTTTTATCGTCCTGAATTGCTGCATCTTCAATTATCTCTCTTAATCTGACTTGATTTTCATCATATAAGATAGTGAATGAACCATATCTTGTCTTATCAGCCGGCATTTCAGTCTCTGCTAACCAGGTGCCGTTTACATATTGAAAGAAATCATCCTGAGGTCTAACGGAAGTGTCAAAATTGGATTTATCTACACCGGATAATTCAACCTTATTTGTACAAGAGACTGTTAATAATAAAGTTATAATTACAGTGTTAAAAAGTCTTAACATTTATTGTTCTCCATTTGTAATTAAAAAAGTTCGATAGATTTAAGTATTATATTTTGAAAAAGGGTAGGTTGGTCCTGAAAAGGAATGATAAACTGGCATTATTCATGACCAGAATATAGGATGATAATCATATCAATAGGAGATTCCAAATAACAAGACCAACCAATTATTTAGCGATGCCTGATATCACCTGAACCGGTAACTCTACTATTAACCGTAGGATTACCATGATATGTTACGTCACCACTACCGGAAATATGTACTTCAAGTGATTCAGTTGCATATACACTTGCGTTTCCTGAACCATAGATATTAATTGATACATTCTTGGATCTCATTTCATCGCCTGTAAAATCACCCGATCCGCTAATAGTTCCTTCTAATTCATCGGATCTACCATTAATATCAATATCACCTGAACCATTTATTGAAACTACCAGTTCATCTGTAGATAGATTATCGATGCCAATGTCTCCTGAACCTGATACCGTAACTTTTACTCCTTTGGAGTTTATTTGGTCAACTTCAATATTACCTGATCCTGAAACTTTAACTGAGCATTTTTCTCCGAAAAGTTTTTCTGAATCAATATCACCTGAACCAGACACACTAATATCACTAATTTGTTTGACAATTAAATCATAATGTACATGGTCATTAAATCTAAAGAAGTTTTTCCATCCTTTTTTGCGTTTTCCAATTTGTAGTGTGCCATCTTTGTTTTCGGTTAATAGATATGGAATTAGGTCAGCCGGAGCGTGGATTGTGATTTCTTCTTTATCTCCGAGAGTAATGTTTACATCACCCGAGCCTAATAAAGCGACTCTGTCAATTCTGCTGAAGGTTCTGATTTCAGTAGATTGTGCATCTACAATTGAACAACCTATTAATAAAATCAGTAAAATGATTGGAATGAATCGGTTAATTACTTTCATGTTAAATCCTATAGTTTGTATGAGATTGTAAATTAGACAGGAAAGGGTTGAAATGGTTGTCATGATTATTAGATAACAATAAAAAAATTCCGGTAGTTTTTCAGGAGGGATAAATATCACGTTCAATAGCGACGATAAAACAATATCCATTATAAGTTGGATGAAAGCCGGAATAATAATATAGTCACGTTTGTAGGAACGAATATTCCTTTAGATACATATGAGTATGGAATCATGTATCAGGTAAAAATGGAAGAAACTTGTATTCAATTTTCGCCTAAATAGAAACCATCAGAATTTGACAAATCTTGATAGTTTTAGTTCATTCAAAACATTATAATAGTTTGTAATTTTTAGCACAATTATTCAATTTTTATAGGTGAACAATGAAAAAACGTACAATATCAACATTCATTTTAGTATTTACTCTGTGTAGCAATTTAATAGTAGCAGACGAAGGAATGTGGCCGCTCAGCGAAATCAATGAATTGGATCTAAAATCAAAAGGATTAGAAATTGAACTGACAGATGTTTATAATCCTGATGGCATCAGTCTAATTGACGGAATTTGCAAAATAAGCGGCTGTTCCGGTTCGTTTGTATCAGAAAAAGGATTGATTCTAACAAATCATCATTGTGCATATAGTGCAATAAAAAATGCAAGTACTGCTGAAAATGATTATCTGGAAAATGGATTCTACGCGAAAAATTTAACAGAAGAAGTCCCCGCGAGAGGGTATACCGTCCGCATAACCGATTCGTATCGTGATGTTTCCGAAGATGTATTGGGCGCTATTAACAAAAATATGACACTAGCGGAACGCACGAAAGCTATCGAAAAGAAAACAAAAGAAATTATCACACAAATTGAAGCGGAAAATCCCGGCAAGCGCGCATCGGTTTCCGAAATGTTTATCGGTAAAACTTACGTTCTCTTCATTTATAATTACCTAAAAGATGTAAGACTTGTGTATGCTCCGCCGCGCTCGATTGGTAATTTTGGCGGTGAAACAGATAATTGGATGTGGCCCCGTCATACAGGTGATTTCTCGATAATGCGTGCTTACGTGGCACCCGACGGCTCTCATGCTGATCATTCACTTGAAAATATTCCATATATTCCTAAAAAAGTCATCAAGGTTGCGCCGGATGGAGTGAATGAAGAAGATTTTGTGTTCATTTTGGGATACCCGGGCAGTACTTTTCGTCATCGTACATCCCATTTCCTTGATTACGAATACAATCTCCTCATGCCGTTTGTTGCTGATTTGTACGAGTGGCAGATCAATGCTCTGAATGAAATCAGCGCAGGGAATCGCGATGTTGCACTTAAGCATTTATCGAAGATTAAAGGTCGCTCCAATACGATGAAAAATTATCGCGGTAAATTGCTTGGAATTGGAAGAATGAACTTAATTGATGATAAAATAGAGGAAGAAAAACGATTGCAGGAATTCATCAATTCTGATAAGAAATTGAAAAAAGAATTTGGTACCGTTTTGGATGATTTGAATGATATATATGAAGAAATGAAGGGAACAGCAGAGCGTTCTTTAATACTTAGTTATTTTAAGCGTAGTTCGGAACTACTTACATATGCTTATACTTTATATGAGGGAGCCATTGAATTACAAAAAGACGATGTGGAACGAGAGTCGGCATATATGAATCGTAATCTAGATATGACAAAAAAGCAAATGTCATTAACCGCGCAAGACTTTTATGCACCTTCAGATAAAATTTTATTCAAGAATTTGATAGAAAGAGCTACAAACTTACCCTTACATCAGAGAATTTCTGTTATTGATGAGTTATTTTCCCAAGGTGAGATAAATGAACAAATTGATGAGTTTATTGGTAACGCATATAAAAATTCGCAGTTGGCGGATGAAGAATATTTATTTGAATTATTCGGAAAAACTCCTGAAGAGATTAAGACAATAGATGATCCATTCATTCAATTAGCGGTTGAATTATATCCAATATATCAAGAGCAAAAGGAAATTGATAAAACGCGCAAGGGTGCTTTGGATCAATTATATTCTAAATTGATCGATGTTAAAAAAGAATTCATGGGTTCTGAATTTGTTCCAGATGCTAATGGTACATTACGACTGACTTTTGGAAATATCAGGGGATACTCACCACGTGACGCGGTGTATTCATATCCAATTACTACACTAGATGGAGTGATAGAAAAAACGACACTTGAATTCCCGTTTGATTCACCTACAAGACTAATAAAACTGCATAAAGAAAAGAAATTTGGCAGGTTTGGTCATCCCCAATTAGGCAGTGTTCCGGTAGGCATTTTGTATAATATGGATACCACCGGCGGTAACTCCGGATCTGCCGTTTTGAACGCAAAAGGTGAGTTGGTTGGTATAAATTTTGACCGTGCCTATGAAGCAACAATCAATGATTTTGCCTGGAGTGAGGAATACAGCAGATCAATTGCTGTAGACATTAGATACGTTTTATGGGTACTTGATATTTACTCAGGTGCAGATTATTTATTGGAGGAAATGGGGGTAAATTAATTCTATACTTTTATATTTAGAGATATTTCATTAATCTGTTCATATTTACCATAATAATTAATTGGAAATGTTAATTGAAGTTATTTTAGAAAATTGACTTTAGTTTAATATTTAAAAAACTATTTGGATTTCACATTTTCCTAAAATTCTGTCTTATCTTCAGGTATATGTACTATGGAAACCCCTAACACAATGTTAGGGGTTTTGTTT
>JBHPEE010000097.1:0-4379 GCA_042577295.1 Fidelibacterota bacterium
TCAACAGAATTTATTGTCTTTGCAAGAAAGTTTGAAAACCATACTCATAAGTTTAATTCAGACTTACTAAAACAAATCAATGATGGAAAACGTTTTTCTGAAGTTTGGAGAATGAACTCTATTGAGAAATGGGAAAAAAATTGTGGTAAACATAAAACTCAAAAGCCTATAAATTTATTAGCAAGAATTATATTAGCTTCTACTAATAAAGGTGATACAATCCTTGACCCATTTTCAGGAAGTGCAAGCACAGGGATTGCAGCAAATCTGCTTGGGCGAAAGTATATTGGAATTGAAAAAGAAAAAGACTTCCTTAATTTGAGTATAAATAGAAGAGAAGAATTAGAAAATTTGGAGGTCTTTAATAATTATCGAAACAAGATTAAAGATTATAGAAAATTAAAACAGTTTAATGTGTTTTAAACTTGACTTGCGTGATTTAGTACTTGAAAATAATCTTTTTTACCATCACAGTAATCAATCATTAATTGCAATAGACCTTTAAACATAAAAGCACCTTCCAGAGTTTTTTCGCATCTAATAAATAACTCAATAATATGTGCTAAATATTCACTGGAATAAGTGCCTACGACATTCAGCTTAATTAATGAGCTTTCTATAATCTGAGGAGTGAAGGGAATATAATTATTTCTTTCTTGGATTGATTGAAACGGTTGCATATCATCGTACCACGTTAGATACTTATGCACGAATGCTCTTACTTCATTAATGTGTGATTGTTTTTTTATTATCAAGTCTACAACCCAATGAATATGCTTTGGGGTTCTAAGACGATTTTTAATTCCAGGTTCTAAAAATTTTATAATAAAATCAAGGTCTGGTCGACTACCACGGTTACCTTGAAACATTCCAATTAACATTCCATCTTTTAAAACATAATGATTGAATGAATGTAGTTTTTTACGAGTATCCCAAAGTTGGTTATTATTGAAATAGGTAGGATTATATATATTAGTCTTCATCAATTCCTAATTCCTTAAAAGGTATAAAGTTTATAAACTTTTTGCAACCAACTTTATCTATATACTCAAACACATCTTTATACTCAGGTTTTTCAAACCAATCATTCAATAGATAATAGTATTCTACTTTTACATTTAAATTGTCTAACAGTTTTTTGTAGACTCTTTTTTTAAAGTCACACGTTTGAAGTTTTTCATCAACAGAGCCAGAACCTGCTTGATATTTTTTCTCTATAACATAAATAGTATTGTTTGAGTAGTTTACAAAAATTGAGTCAGGTAGATATTTTTTGGCAATTATTGACTTCCAATCAACATTCTTAGGTTCGAGGAAGTCTTTATAAAATTTATGTTTTTCATAATATTCTCCAATATGGATATTATTTTTAAAAACCCTATTACTAATCACTGTGAAATTTGGATGATTCTGAAATGACTCAAGAAGATCGGTTCTACCTTCAAATGCGAGACCATTTACATTAGTTTTTGAACCTCCACCTACTGTGTTTGGACTTCTTCTCATTTTTAAAATCCTCGATTCGTACAATGTTGGTCTATTTCTCTCCATCCCATACCTCTACTAAAAAATGCCGCTGTATTTGGAGCCACATTTTCAAGTATAACTTGGTGCATTCCTAATCGTTTTACACGTTTTCCAAGTTTTGTAAACCGTTTATTCTGCTCGGCAATCATACCAGCGTAAACTACTGTCATCCACATTTCGTATTCCTCTGCATAGTTACCCATTGATTCTGATAAAGTCACAATTTGTCTTAACACAGGTGTTTCTATTTCATTATTTGTCAAATCATATATTGATACAAATGAATCATATACATTTTGAGGATTTAACTCAGAAGCAATATTTTGAAAAAATGTAAAGTATTCAATATCCTTTGGTGCAAAACGAGTTTCGTTAGGTTTTGTAATATAGACACACCAATTATCAAAACTTCCTCTATCATATTCAATTATTGTACCGTTTGATAGTTTTTTTATTAATTCTCCCATAGCATCTCCTTGATATTCTAAATAATTATGTTAAAATTAACAATATTTGGGATACCAGTGGGATACCAATCCTTATTTATCCTCAATAACTCACTTAACACTGAGTCAAGCGGGTGCAATTATTATTAGGTTGGGTTTGTTCGGGAATAATATAAAAAGACCAATCAAAGAGGGTGGAGGTGCTTCTCTCTAACTAAGGAATAATTAATTATTAGTGTTGATTGTTATTGTGGAATATATCACATTATGGTAATTTAATTTAATTGTCTGATTACAATAAGGGAGTGATTATGAAAATATATTTTTATTTAATATTTGTACTTGTACTTAATTATGCAACTTTGACTGCTCAAAATAATGAACAAAAAAATGTTGAAATAAGTATTGGCGTAGTTAGTATGTATGACGATTTTGATTATAGAACTATTGATTCTGATTTTTATTTAGAATCTGGTGTTAATGTAAGAAACTTGGGAGGATGGTTCCATAATTTTCCTGGTTATCGGGTTGAATTTTCAATTCCTTCAAAAATTAATTATCTATATTATTACACTGGTTTTACATTTCATAGAGGTGGTAAAAATTTTAGCCGTTCTGACAATAACGCTTATGATTTTAATATTAGTGGAGAAACAACACTATTCGGGGGTGGAATATATGGCGGACTATCTTTGAAATCTGGAAAGGAATATTTTGGCATATTATCTAAGATAGGTATTGGTTATTTTGCTTATCAATATAATAGAGAAATGGATATATATCCATATTATGAAGAAAATTCACGTATTGTTAAAGCTATAAGTTCATCATCGATTGGTGGTATTTTTGACTTTGGTTTTTATATAGGAAGCGAAAAAATAAAATTAAATCCTTCATTTCATTCTATTATTACTGGTGGTAAAAAACTAACTATTGCCGCACCAGGAGGTAGTCTTATAATTATTTATAAATTATAATTATTCAGAATGTTTGTATATCTTATTTTCTACTGTGAATAATTGGGATACAGGCGGGATACCAAATTTCCTTCATTGTCAATAAATCGCTTAACCGTAGTTCAAGCGGGTGCTCAAAAATGAAACTCAACGTAAATCTAAAAAGTCGATTCCAAAAAGAGGGGGGGATGTAAATCTACTTATAGGAATCCCTCAAGATGATAGAATTACTGTTTAACTCAGGCTTATCAAGGTAAAGCTTTAAAACCTTAGAATTTTAGTTCATCAATAGTTAGTGTTTTTGCGGCTCTACCATTGTTTCCACAAGCAAAACTAAGACTTGTTGAAGGACCATTGCCGCCTTTCAGAGTTATTCTTGAAGCAGTTCCATTGGGTGTACAACTCTTAGTTGATGCACTCATACGAACAGGAACAGTAAGTGAATATTTTGAGCCTTCTTCAACGGGACCTGTATAAGATTTCTTATTGCCATCTCCAGTTGTCACCTCTGCTGTTATTTGTAAATCTCCTGAACCGCTGATAACTGTAAAACTTCTGAATACAGTTTGGCCAGATGAATTAAATATAGCTTGATAACTACTTGCCCATTCTATTGTAATTGAGGAATTGTTATTTGAGGTGTCATTGTTACTTGAGGTAGCATTCTTTTTACAACCAAATAAAAGGAATATGAATAAAACTGAAACTATTATACGATGATACATCATCTACTCCTTATTTATAACGTGTAAATCTTACCACATATTGGTTGTAATTTAATTATGTATTGTATAATATAAAACGATAATTGGATACGGTATTCATCTATTTAGATATAACCAAGTTAACATTATTAACTTGAACAACTAATTTGACTCCTCATTCCATTTAATGATTGCATTAACAACGCTCTTCTGATTATTAAATTTTCGTCATTAATCAGGAGGTAATTGTGAAACATATAATTATTTTAATCTTTTTAATTCCAATTTTTCTGTTTCCCCAAATCACTGAAAATTTATCAAATGAAATAACTAAAAAATTGTATGGAAAGGGTGCATTCGTATTTGGGCCAGGTTTTGAAAAAGTTAAAGTTGGAACAAAAATATATGAAAATTCAGATAGAGACCCGCAAGACATTAACATTACGCCTGGTGGTGGCTTTGGTGTAGAAGCAGGACTTGGATATGACTTAACAAAAGTGCTTTCGGCTGAAATTTCGATTGGTATGGGAAATTCTGGAGCATCTGATGGTGAAGATAGTAAAGCCTCTTTTCAAAAAACGCTACTTAGAGCCTCAGTAATTTATAAATTGCCATTTGAAAAAAAATATACTCCATATATAGGAGGAGGAATATCGACGGTAGTATCAGCAAAGTACATTGAAGATTCACAAGGTATTGAATCTGAAGTCAATTATAATAAACCAAGTGGGTTTCATGTTTTAGGA
>JBHPEE010000098.1:0-4307 GCA_042577295.1 Fidelibacterota bacterium
ATATAAAAGGACATACGTTTTTTTTCGGTAAAAATTATGGTGAATTTTTTAATAAAATGACATTTAAGCTTTCTGACTTTGGCGTTGTAACAGCAACTATGGCTGCAAAAAAGTGGCTGCAAATAAAAGATGATATTACACGAAGCGAATTAAAGGACATAATTCATAGTAGAAAATTTATTTATACAATTTCGCCAATTTTATTCCCTCGACCAGGCTACTGGGAAAGTAATATAAAAGTTTTAGGACATCAGGAATTAAAGAGAAAAACAGATTGGAAACCCGAAAAGGAAATGACTGAATTCATAGAAAAACATGAAAAAATATTGTTTATCACTTTTGGCTCAATGCCTAATCCTGAACCTAAACAAAAAACTAAAATAATTCTTGAAATTCTTGAACGAAATAAAATACCAGCCATCATAAATACGGCCTCTGGTGGCTTAGTTAAACCCGAAAAATTCAACTCAGAATTGATTTATTTTGTGTCGCAAATTTCTTATGATTGGATTTTTTCGAAAATGTATGCCGTAATTCAACACGGCGGTGCTGGAACCACACATTTAGCAATAAAATATGGTTGTGCAACAATGATAATTCCGCATTTTATGGACCAGTTTGTTTGGGATAAAATTATTTGTGAGTTAGGAATTGGGCCAAAAGGTGTTAAAATAAGCAGAATATCCAATAAAAATCTAGAACCGAAAGTTTTAGAATTACTTAACAATAGAAGTTTCAAGGAGAAAAGTGCAAAAATTGGTAATCAGATGAAAAAAGAAGACTTTGTAGATGAATTATATAAGACAATAATTGAAAAACTGGCTGCCACAGATAGCTAAACACAATAACAATCAATTTGGCCTTAAAAACTAACATTTTGGATACAGGCGCCACCCATGCCAATGGTAGGTGGAGTGTATTTATTATATATAAAGCACTCTTGCACACCATAGGTAAATTTTTCAATAGTTTTTAGAAGCTCAAAAATATAGGCATCAATAAAAAACTAAAATTTATAATAATATATTATTTGATACTTTGGAATATATTTAGATTATTGATATAATATTAAAAGAATGAGTGTAAAATGAGTAAAATGGCAATATTTGAAGAAGAAAAGACACAACCAAGACACGAAATAACTGGTAAATATGAATCCAATCCGCGCCATATAGAAAGATCGAGGCAAACCATTAATTGGTTATCAAATTTCAATATCAAGGGTAAATGTATTGATTTAGGCGATAGAACAGGTATGGATAAGCTAATTGAATTAAAGTTTGGAGTTACTGTTGAAAATACTAATCACGATTTGGATTATCCATTTATATATAAGAAAAAATATAGAAATGTATTTATGTTTGAAATTATCGAACATTTGGTTAGTCCATTAGTATGTTTTGAATCAATCAAACCAAATATTATTAGGGATGGAGTATTATTTATATCAACACCAATATATCGACCTAAATTGATGCGAAATAAAAATATACATTTTCACGAGTTTAATTTTAATGAATTAGAACACTTGATAGAAAAAGCCGGATTTAAAATCTTGGATAAGAAAATCATTAATCCAACAAAATTTAGATATGCATTTACGGGACTTAGACCATTTATACGATGGTTAGGTCTTGATAGGAATATTTTATTGGCAATAAGACCTCTTTAATAACAATAGTTTCATCTTTGCTTTTCAACTGATTGATACTATATAGCTAAATAATTAATGTTGTTCTTTATTTGATTACTTTTAGCACAAATCATCGTACATAACTAACCCACCCACGACATTGGTAGGCAGGAGGTTTTTTATATATAGATCACACTTGCACACCACACGATAAAATAAAAGTTCTATTACGCGATAGATATTAACATAACCAAATAGTTTATTAATAATTGACAACTTTAATATTAACTGTTACTCTAAGAAGTATAGTTACATAGTTTTCAAAAAGAGTTATTAGTTATTTATTATGATAATTTTCGATGTAATAGGATTAGATATAAAGTATGTTCGTTAGAAAAATTAGTGGAAAAAAAACACTGTTCTTATTTGCTAATAGTCGAATGACAAAAGCCGTTGAAAATGAGAAAAACATTGAAGTAGTTGTCACCTCAAAAAAGATATTTGAAAAGTTTAAAACTCGCATCGAACATTCATTAACTTCAAAAGTTAAAATTATGTTTATCAAATGAAAAAGACTCTTCTAATAATAATTCTTATCCTACCACTATTTTGTTGTGAAAACGAAGAATGTGGAGTAGAAATACCATCATGTATCGAAAAAATAATTAATGAAATAAAAAGTGAGGCTGTTTGGAATCCTCCTGCACAAGTATGGAGATGGGAAACTGATGAAAATACATACTATTATATTACATCAGACTGCTGCGACCAATGGAATTATCTATATGATGAACAATGCAATGTTGTTTGTGCTCCTGATGGGGGAATAACTGGATCGGGCGATGGAAATTGCCCAGATTTAGAGCCTATAATTAAAACTCTTATTTGGTCAGACGATAGAAATTAACTGATATTTGTACAAATAATAGTACTATAATGGATACCTGTGCGATACTGATTTAATACCCACCCATGCCTTTGGTAGTGTGTTTATTATATATAAAGCACATTTGCACGCAGTAAGGGAAAAATTTCAACGGTTTTAAGAATTTCAGCTTACTTGAATGGAGATTAAGCTACCAATCAAAATTATATAAATCGTTGCTTATATGATAATTCAGATCTTCCCAGACACTTTATGCTAATTTCCAAAGTAATAAGAGAAAATTATGATACACAAAGGAAAAATGGAGGTGTTCAGTAATATTTGGAATTATAATAATAATCAAGTATTATTTTATTAATTTAAATAATATAATTCTTGTTTATTATATTATATAACTTTAATATCTGTTAACTAAAATACAGTACCAGATTATGAAAAATACATTAAATATGGTAATAGCTCTTATAATAATCTCGCTATTTGCCCTAATAATTAGTTGTAGTGAAGGCATATTACCAACGGAAAATACATATATTCAAAACACTGAACAGGCATTGGCCAAATATGGTGATCCTTGCGAATCTACTGTGAGCATTTTGAATGCTGATCAAGATATTCCTGTTGGAAATGTAACAGTATCCAACGATGAGACGAATCTCTATGTGACGTATAATGTTGATGCACCGTGGGTTCTTATGGGAACACATCTCAGTGTGGCTATTACTCCTGACGATATTCCTCAGAATAAAGCTAAAAACCCAAAAATTGGTAAATTCGAATACGGAGAGGGGGGCCTTGCGTCCTTAGCAACAGTTACCTACACAATACCTTTAACTGATTTTGACGGCGTGGATTGTGAAGTCGAAAACGATGATCTATTTATTGCCGCTCATGCCAAGGTTCAGAGACCGATACCAGAAGCGATAGAAGAACCTTATTTTCTGACAGAGTCTGCCTGGGGTTTTGGTTTACAATTCAATGAGAAAAAGAGTTGGGCTTCGTACTTTACCTACGAATGGTGCTGTCTGGAAATTTTACCGTAAGTAAAATACCTAAAATAGGGGATGAATAAATGACTAAACAAATTATCCTTGGTATGTTTGGCTTTATATTATTGTTTTTATCCGGATGTGAAGATAAACCATTGCTTTTTGAATCAACAGATAGTGTAAATAAAAATATTACTTTTTCAACGCAAAGTGGATCCGATTCACAGAAAAAGCTTAATCAATTAGCTTCAAACCTCATAGTACAAGCACAAGAGAAAATCGATAAAGCCGAATATAAATATAATAAAGCATTGCGTCAGACTGGTAAAGTAACATTAGAATTAGAATTAGTACGGGTAAAGATTGATGATGCAATAATTGCTCAAAGTACAGCAAAACATTTAATGAGTCTTAATCAATTTAAATTATCGACTATTTACTCTAAACAATCGAAAAATTTGGCCAGTGTAGCACTTCAATTGTGTATTTTAGCATAGTAATCATAGGTTAATAGTTGTTTTAAGAAATACTGTTATTAGATATTAATTATTTACTAATTAAGGATGAGATTATGAAAAACATGTTCAATGTATTATTGACACTTTGCATCCCAGTGCTATTCTTTATTGGTTGTGAGGATAAAACATTACCATTTGAACCAGTATCCCATACAAATGAAAATAGTTCTCTTTCAAAAATAGTTAAATTTGCCCCAGAGTCATTCCACAAAGAAAAGGCAGAAAGATTTATGGAGCAGGCTCAAGAGAAAATAGATAAAGCGAAAAGTAAGGTTGCAGCG
>JBHPEE010000099.1:0-4244 GCA_042577295.1 Fidelibacterota bacterium
CATTTACAACCTCCTATAAGTAGCAATTTTAACATTGATAAATTATGGTAAAATAGGTTGATTAATTAAATAAATGAAAAATAAAGTATAATAACAAAAATCATCGTACACAACTACCCAACCACGCCATTGGAAGGCGGGTGGTCTTTTTATATATATAAAGCACGTTTGCACACCGTATAATTACCAAATAAAATGATTAAATTTGAATTGATATATGGATGGTATAGTGTTTAAGAGCCATTACCTTTGTGTTTGAATATGAAACGAGTAAAAAACTTGGAGCAAAAAAATGAAAACAAGAGTATCTACCCTAATTATCATTTTAGTTTCAATAATCAACATCAGTTGCATGCCAACAAAACAACCTACACCACAAGAAATTGAAAAAAAAGAGATTACAAATGTTGTAGAGGAACAAGTGACCATTGTTGCCTATAATGTAGTAAGTGAAGAAGATTTGAGTTTTGTTGAAGACAATAGAAAAGTTAATAGAACACAGTGTAAGGTTTTGATTGATAGAAGTTCAAACGAACAAGAATTAAAAACTATAAGTGAAGAAATAATTGAAAATCTTAAAAATAAAGAGTATCAAAACGCCGTAACCATTTTTTATTATTTACCAAACACGAATACAGATGGTTTTTACACGGCTGGTATGGTTGATTGGTCACCTTTTGGTGACTGGGCAAAAGCAGATAAAGTACTAGAGGGTGATTACTCTAAGCACAAGTATAAAATAATAGTTGGTGGGGTTATGGGAAAAGTTGTTGAACCAACTAATACAACAATATCAGAAAAGACAAGACAAGAAATTTTCTATAATTTGGTGAAACTACAAGATACTGGTTATGACAGTAAAAAGGCATATAAAAAAATAGCAAAACAGTATGATGTTGATGTGAAATTAGTAGAAGATATTGTTATGGAAGGTTTAACAAAGAATTGGAGAATGCCAAGATATTAAATTTATTGCACCATAGATAAAGCACTTAACCGTAGGTCAAGCAGCTTCCAATAATATAGTAGCAGGAATGTTACGGCTCCCACCCACGCCAATGTTAGGCGGGGAGTTTAATATAATACATTATAGATAAGGAGAAAAATATGAGAATATTACTTTTTATAAGTTTTATGTTTATTTTCACTTCTAATGTCTTTTCTCAATGTGAAGATTACTTATATTCTATGCAGACGGTAGAATCTTATGCCAATGATGCCTATAGGTATGCTAAAAAAGCTTACTACTCGGATAATTTAGATGATGCTCAGTATTATGCCCGAAAAGCAAAAAATTCAGCCAGTGATGCTGAAAGTTACACCAGCAATGCGGCAAGTTATGCAGTAGATTGTGGATGCGATGATGGAGAATACTACGCATACAATGCCCAATCTTATGCCAATGATGCCTATAGGTATGCTAAAAAAGCTTACTACTCGGATAATTTAGATGATGCTCAGTATTATGCCCGAAAAGCAAAAAATTCAGCCAGTGATGCTGAAAGTGAGTCTTCTAGCGGTCAATATATTTGCGAATAGAAAAATACTCTATAATCTAAATAATAATGGTTTTATCTAATTAAAGAAGATGGCATTGATATAGTTAATATACTTCGCGGAATTTTAGATTAAACTAATTTAATTATTAGCAAAAATCGTATATAATCACCAACCACACCATTGGGGGCGGGGGTGTGTTTATTATATATAAACCATTCTTGCACACCACCGGAGTAAAATAAACTCTAAGTACAATAATAACATTCTATTATTCTTTATTTTTAATTTATGGGTGTAGTATACTATTGAATTTATAAGGAATTAATATGAAAAATTTATTGAATCACTATTTACTAAAACATTCCTTCCTATCACCAGGGAGATTTGGGCTATCATTTCTAAACCTAGTAGATGGAAACTAGATATATCAAGATACAAAGGTGAATTTTATCTAAAATATAGAGATACCTCTACTGTATTAGTGGAAGAAAGTCTAAAATTAATTGAAAATAAAAAATGGGTTAAATCTGAAGTTAACGAAGTTTCTTTTATTCTTAATGAACTCTTTGATAATTCCTTCCAATATGGTTTACCAAACTCTTCTCACTCGTTCATAAACGCTGAAGTTACTGCTACCTCCACATTTATTAAACTCCGCTTGAAAGATTATGGACAAGATTTTAATCTTGAAAAAGAACTAAAGATTCAGGAAGCCCTCATTCCAGACAGTAAAAAACATAAAGGATTAGCTTTAATTCATAATATTACACCTGAGTATATCAAGAGGATTCAATTGACCGAAATATAATTGTAATGATTAAAAGGGCAGGATTAAAAAAACTTGAAATAAGCGAATATGATGATATTATTATATTCAAATTAGGAAATGATACTTATGTAAACGATTTAAACTATAAAAGATTTATTGAAAGATTTAAAGCTCTTGAAAAAAATACAAAAATTATAATTGATTTTGATGAACAGGATGAAGATAGATACGTTACTCGTTCGTTAGCAACAAGGATAATAACAGAAGCTCTTACAAATGCCATCGATAAATATGATATAAAAATTGCTATTATTGGTTTAAATAGCGCTCCGTGGGTAATTAGAAACTATTTTAAAAATAACGATTTTCCAATATTTGAACGTTTCGTCGAAGCTGTTACGTATTTAAACGAAAAACAGTCACCATTTGCTTGGTAACCCAACAAATAGGCAACAATATCAGCATTTAAAGATTAGTGTAGCTATATTGTAGCAAAAATCACCTGAATTAAAGTAGATTGTCTAACTAAATTAGCCCAATAATGAAATAACCAAGTAAGACCGAAATGAATGCAAAAAAAATAATATCAAAAAAACAAACATCTGATACAGGCATGGTACTGGTGCTTATCTTGCTTTTAGTTGGGTTATATACACAAAATGATCTTTATTATAAAATAGCGATTCCTGTTTTGATAATTAATATGATCTTCCCAATGTTTTATTATCCATTTGCAGTTATTTGGCTTGGTTTTTCACAATTGTTGGGGACTGTTGTATCAAAAATTATTTTAACAATTGTATATTTTGTTATACTTCTTCCTATAGGCATATTCAGAAGATTATTAGGTAAGGATTCATTACAATTATCAAAATTTAAAAAAGGTACTGGTACTGTAATGAAGTCAAGGGATTATAATTATTCATCAAATGATATTGAAAAACCTTATTAACTATAAAAAATAAAATTATGGAGTTCTTAAAAGATCTATGGTTATTTTTGAAAGTTCGCAAAAAATTTTGGTTATTACCAATCATTTTTGTGTTATTGTTATTTGGAGTATTAATCGTATTGACAAGTGGTTCAGCAATAGCACCATTTATTTATACAATATTCTAGATTACTAAATTTTCATATTATGTCTACTACAATTTTAGGTATTTCTGCTTATTATCACGATAGTGCAGCAGCTATTATTATTGATGGTGAAATAATAGCTGCAGCACATGAAGAGCGCTTTACAAGGAAAAAACATGATTCTTCTTTCCCCATAAATGCCGTAAAATATGTTTTAAGCGAAGCCGGAATTGATTATGATGATTTGACGGCTATTTCATTTTATGATAAACCTTTCATTAAATTTGAAAGATTACTCGAAACATATCATGCATTTGCACCGATTGGCTTAATTAGTTTTCTGTCAGCTGTTCCGATTTGGATAAAAGAGAAACTTTTTATGAAGAGTATGATGAAAGAAGCGCTTAACAAACTGGGAAATGGAAAAATTCCCATTCTATTTCCTGAACATCATTTATCACATGCTGCTAGTGCATTTTACCCCTCGCCTTTCGAAGAAGCAGCTATTTTAACTATTGATGGAGTTGGAGAATGGGCCACAACTACAATTGGATATGGAAAAAGTAATAATATTAAAATAATAAAAGAATTGCATTTCCCACATTCAGTAGGATTGTTGTATTCAGCTTTTACTTATTATACTGGCTTTAGGGTAAATAGTGGAGAATATAAGTTAATGGGTTTAGCACCTTATGGAAATCCCCATTCTCAACAAACCATAGAATATAAGAAGAAAATATTAGATGAACTGGTTGATATCCGAGAAGATGGGTCTATTTTGCTTAATATGAAGTATTTCAAATTTGCTACAGGTTTAAAAATGACCAATGATAAAAAGTGGATAAGCTTATTTGGAATTCCTCCAAGAAATGCAGAGTCAGAAATTTCACAGGAATAC
>JBHPEE010000100.1:0-4232 GCA_042577295.1 Fidelibacterota bacterium
TTATATCAGAAAAACGTATGGCAAACGTAATGATCACTTTTTACAAAACGACATGGTGGATTTTTATGGCCCTATTATTGGTTTAGAACTTTAATTAGAGTAGCATTCCCTTTTATGTATCTATTTATGAGAAAACCAAAATAAATAGAAATACATTTTAAAATTAGTCAAATTTCAATATCGGCCAATTATTTTTTTGGGCAACTTTTCTCAGTGTGGGAGTAGGACTAACGACTACTGGATTACCAACTAATTTTAACAATGGAATATCAGCTTGATTGTCACCATAAGCATAGGAATTTTCCAAATCAATATCAAGTTCATCTACTAATTTTAACGTTAGTTCCTTTTTATAATTACCAATACAAACCTGCCCTTTTGCTTTGCCAGTTAGCAAACCGTTAGAATTTTCCTCTAAGTCAGTACAAATTAAATGATGAATACCAAGGTCTTTAGCTACAGGTTCTAAATAATAGCGTATAGAACCGGAAGCGAGTACAATAATATGCCCATTTTTCTTATGGAGCTCGAACTTTTCCATTACTTTGGGTGCTAAATGCGGTTTTAAATAATCAAAATAGAATTCATTTGCTCCAGCCTTAAAATCAGTAAGTTTTTTGTTTTTGTAAAAAGTGATCATTACGTTTGCCATACGTTTTTCTGATATAATATTTCTACGATTTAAAAAAACAGCGATCATTACTTTTAAAATGAATCTTTTGGACAGCATATCATGCTCATATAGCCATTTAAAGCCAATCTTACTACTATTGACGCTAACTAGTGTTCCATCGAAGTCAAAAAATGCTGCTATATTGGATTTATGTTGCATAATTATATCATAATATTAAGAAATTAGATTTTTTCTGCTAAGTAAAATCATTTATCGGACAAAATATATTTTAAACCTAATCGTATTGTTCTACCAGGTTCTGGATAACCACTTATTGATTCAAATTGTTTATCTAAAATATTGTTTATATCTAACCATAACAATAATTGATTACCAAATATCGGCAATTGATATTGTATTGTTGCATTAGTTTGAATATATGATGGAAGTAGTTCGTCATAAGGATAATCGTAAGATGAAATTCTTTCACCGATGTAGTTTGCATTTAAGGATATTTGGAAAATGGATGATAAATAAATTACTCCTGCATATCCGATAAATTCCGAGGCGTAAAGAAGCGGTTTATCCAAATAAATATCTCTGCTTTTTTGATATGTTGCATGCACAGCGATTTGAAACGGTAAATCCTCTAAATTAATTTGACTTCCAATTGTAAAATTTGTTCGCCGGGAACTGGCAATATTTTGTGGCTGCCAAATAAAAGATGATTCATCTATAGGTACCCATTGAATGAGTCCGTCAGTATATCTATCGCCAATATTGAAATAAATATTATCTAAATAATTGTTATTTAAATATAATTTATATTTTATTATTTGATACCAAGATTTCTCAGGAGTTAAATCAGGATTTCCACCAGGCTGCCAATATAAATCATTAAATGTCGGATAACGGAATCCTGTGCCATAATGATATTCCATTTCAGAGTTTTTTAAATTATTATACGATAAACGCAGGTCAACTGTTGGTTGAAAACGATTACTTCCAGCACGGTCTAATCTTAGAGCGAGAATAATATTTAAATTATACCAAAAAGGAATTGTAATAATCGAAGCTATTGAATTGGTCTTTCGCACACGGTTACCAACATCTGTGCTTTCTAATTTTTCCAATTTCCTTTCATATAAAAATGTACCGGCGATATTACCCCATATATTATTATGATGTTGAAATTTTAGCACTGTTCCACGCACATCATGCTCACTTTCCATAGGCCAAATCGGGTAACGGTCAACATAGTTTTCCAAACTTCTGCGATGACTGAACTGAACCTTAGAATAACCATTCGTATGTAATTGATTAATAATTAGGGAACCAATTTGCAAATTATCATTACGCCTTGCTTCTGGCGATGGCCAATCAATAGAACCTGCAACTCCACGTTCTTGTCGTGATTCTAATAGCATTGCGTTTAGATTAGATTTATCTGACAATCTACCGATTGTATTGAGTGAAATATATTTTCTCTCAAAATCATTGTTTAATCGTATCTCACTAGAATCTTGATTTGAGTATTTGAAATCACCATCATCTTTTAAGTAACCTGCAGATAAATTTGCCGACCACTTATTCTGATTCTTACTAATATTTCCTGAAAATGAACCAAACCCGCAGCTTCCCATTGATGTGGAAAATATGGTTTGCTGATTTTGTGGTGAAATCCTCAATACACCATCTACTGCACCGGAGCCGTAAAATATACCGGGAGAATTAACGATAGTTATATGATTAATTAAAGTTTCCGGTATTTGCGAAAGATCAGTTTCACCGTTTTGAGCACTTGTCAAATCAATATCATCAAATAAGATTTTTGTATTGATAGCAGGATTACCATTAGTGCTCAAATTTATAATTCCAGCTTTGCTTCCATAAGAGCGGATTGTAATTCCAGGAATTTGTCGAAATACACTTTGCGGATTATCATTACCGATATTCCTTTGATAAGTATTTGTCATTTGTCCAATGAAATTTTGATTTTCTCCAGAGACAGTTACATCATCTTGTTTAATTGGCTTTGGAATAAGTGACAATGTATAAAATAATCTATCTGAAACAACAAAATTGCTAGTTTGATATCCGTAGCGCGAAATACTTAAAGTATCACCGATATCGGCGGAAAAATGATAATTGAATTGACCGTTTTCATCGGCAATTATCCAATTTTGATTTGTAAAGTCGGCTATGACGGCATATGCCAAGGGGTTTCCGTTTGTTGAAAATACCTGACCTGATATTGGTGCATCTGCCATTGCAAATGTGCTGAATAATAAAACTATTATTACGTTTTTTAACATAACAAACCTCCATTTATTTGGGGTTTGTCGTGAGTGGATTAGTGTTTGCTAATCAAATTTTATCACAACTTATGACCCGTAAGTACGTCAATAATGGGAAGTTGTGCAGGTTTCCTGACTTACGCCTTAACGATGACATCCGCCTTCTCACCCCGACTCTTTTGGGCAATGGCATTGTGAATGTATCTTGCGATTACAGTAGCGGGAACTGTGTCCGATTTACACGGGCTTCCCTTCCACAAACAACCTTTAATGATTTAAAATAACTGATTAAAACTAAAGGAAAAATCAGAATTCTGAAAGCTGAAATTTTATTTACCACAAAGACACAGAGACATGGATATAAAATTTAATATTTACGAATTATAATTAAATATTTTTTAAAATTAGTGAAATTTTTGATTTATTATTTTTGTTATAATTACTATTTTTTTCTCTGCGTTCTCTGTGGCAAATTCTCTCTTTAAATTATGTCATATTTTATTATAAATACAGCAGTTGCCAATGTATACAAAGAGCCGTCATACAACTCAGCGGTTATAACCCAAGCGCTAATGGGGGAATCATGCTGGATAATTGATTCTACTGATAAGTGGTATCATATAAGGCAGTGGGATGGCTATGAAGGGTGGATGTACTATTTTTACGGTATTGATAGTAAAGTTGAATATAATCCGATATTGGTTATGCAAGACATATTTGGTGCGGTGTTATCGCCAAAAAAAGATAAAATAATTAGTAATTTGGTATTTGGTTGTAATGCACATGCTAAAGAACAAGAAAATGGTTATAAAATAATATTACCCGATGGACGTAAGGGTTTTAGTTATAATAATTTTAGTGAAAATAAAAAAAGTACAAATCGCAGAGAAATTTGCAAAACAGCAAGTCGATTTTTAGGTACACCATATTTATGGGGAGGAAAAACGCCTTATGGAATGGATTGTTCTGGATTAGTGCAAACAGTATTCAAAGCGGTTGGAATTGAACTGCCACGTGATTCATATAAACAATCAGAATTATTTGCTGATGATAAAATCAATGAAGATAATATCCAAATCGGAGATTTACTATTTTTTGGTGATAACGATGGAGTTAGTCATGTTGGAATATCAACGAACGGTCTTAATTTTATCAATGCGCGCGGCTTTGTTCAGGAAGAAAGTATTGATGAGAAAAATCCTAAATTCAATCGTAATTTACGCAACTTATTTTTCTATGCTGTGAGCATTGAAAAGTTTATAAGTTTATGAATTTGTGGGTTTTTAAGTTTAAGGTATTTTTCTATGCACTCTACCTGCACG
>JBHPEE010000101.1:0-4155 GCA_042577295.1 Fidelibacterota bacterium
CCTTAGAATTATTATCAATTATAATTATTTCGCCATTGATATCAATTAATTGAGGCAAAAGAGAATTAATACAATCGACAATCTCCGATTCGGAATTATATGTAACAATGATAATTGAAACAGAGGTCATATATCAATTAAAAGAGGATAGTAAACATATTTTTATACATTTCTATTATAGTCTTTAAATTGGCTTGAAAATATTTTATATATAAACATAATTATTGAATAATAACTTACTAATTATTGATGAGTAAATATAGTTAATTTAAAAAGAGATTTTTAATTAGGTTTATATTGAAAATGTTAAAAAAAGTAATTATAGTAATACTAATATTTGTTGTTCCTATGTTCTCTAGCGGAGGATACGATCATGGAACATCAACCGGGAAAGGTCAACTAGAGCTTGATTTTACTTGGAATCCATTTGATCTTATTGAATTCGGTCAAACTTACATTGTTGTTGGGTATGGTCTAACAAACCATTTTGACATTCATGGATACTATGCACACCAAACTGATGGTCAAGACAATTACTATTATGGGTTATTCTATCAATTCATTGATTCAAAATATATAGATTTAGCTACCGCAGTTGGAGGACGCCATTATACTAAAAGTGAGGAGACTGATCTGTTTTTTCCGCAATTATTATTTAATTTCAAACTAGATCAAGATTTTGCTATTGGTGGTGCAATAGTAAATATTAATAAGATTACCGGTAATTCACTTAAGACAAAAGGATTGGCCTTTGATATTGCTATGTATATTCCCTTATCAAAAGAGATTAGTCTTCCAAAATTTATTAGAGAAATAAAATTAGCATTTGGAGTATTTAATCCGGGGGTCTTCGATTCAGATCACGGTAAGTTTTTACCGACCTACAGTATTGATATTACTTTTAAGAGGATTAGATTTTCTGATTAAACATATTTATTTTTATAAGCAAGCAGATAATACATTTTTAGCACTTTCATAAGATCTGTAAGCACTGGCATCGCGGAGTAGTAGTAAAATTATAGTCGAGAAGAATATATATGCATCAGCCTTTAGAACATTTCCCTCTCTATAAACTTTAGAATAAAGGGATTCTAATTCAAGTCTTTGTTCAGAAGTAAGATTAAATTTTCCTACAACCTGCGTAATCCCTGTCATTCCTGCCGGTGACTTAAATCTTTCATGCCAAGTATCAGGAAATTTCAATTTTAGTAAATCAACATTTTCTTCAGGTAAGGGTCTGTTACCAACAAAACTCATATGATTTAAAAGAACATGGAATACTTGTAAGATTTCAACAAGTTGAGTTTTTTCTAAAAACCTTCCGAACGGTGTGTATACATCTGAAAATATTGGTACATCTAGATACCCATCTTTCATATATTTATCTTCAAGACCCCATTTAGGGCTTTTAGCATCTTTAACCATTGTTCTAAATTTTATTATACGTATCTTTTTGTTAAGACGTACTATACGTTCGGAAACGTAAAAAACTGGCTTTCCGTTAATAAAAAAAGATATAATAATTATAATAATTATTAATGGCAGAAATAAAATTAATATTGTGATGGAAAATACAATATCTTCAATCTTTTTTATGCTTTTATAAAAGATTTGTCTTTTTGACTTCACTAAAATATTTTATTATTACAAAATTAAATGGTGCCCAATTTAATAATCAATTAAATTATTCAATCGATTGGATATCGGGTATGTGAATATAAAAATATATTAATTAATTACATATATATATGATTATATAAAAAAGAGCATACAATAAAAATGAATGCCCTTTTACCAGTCTTAATCCGTTATATTGTTATTTATTTAATACATTATTTTCAAATTCACTTAGAATTTTTACTTTTGATAAATATTTTTCGGCATATCTTCGCGCGTTAGTACTTATAGAATTATAAAGTGATTTATTTAATAATAGGTGATTTATGGTATCGTACAATTCACTTTCAGAATCAGGTTTAACTAAATACCCAATTTCATATTTTTTAACTAATTGCGACAACTGCGTATTCTGTTTTGCTGAAATAATCGAAACACCTCCGGCACTTAATATATTTGTTAATTTAGATGGTAACACGTAATCAGATATGTTTTTATCTTGTATTACTAAATGTATATCTGCCATAGTTAGAAGAGCACCTAAATCCTCGGTTTGTTGCAATGGTGAAAATATTATATTGAAAATATTCCGCCTCTTGACATCCTCAACCAATCGCTTTTTAGATGCGCCGTCTCCAATTATCAGAAAAATGTAGTTTTTGTGAGCTACTTGCATTTTTTCTGCTACATTTATCAAAATTTGCAAATTCTGTTTTTCTCCGATATTGCCAGAATATAATATGATTTTTTGCTTAGGTTTTATGAATAGTCTATTGCGTAAATATTTATTGTCTATTGTTGGATTAATTTTCTCAGTATCGGCCCAATTTGGAAAAATATAAATTTTGTTCTTATTAACACCTTTTTGTATTATTTGTTTTTTCATCATTGGAGAGATGGTCGAAATGGCGTCAAATTTATTCAGTATAAATTTTTCAAAATTTTGCATTATCTTATAAAAGAATCCCTTTTTTAAAATATTTAAACTATAGGCTGCATCAATTTCAAGATCTTGGATATGTAAGATCGATTTTGATTGGGTTAATTTTGAATAGAGTAGGGCAAATGGAGTTGCCAAAAAAGGTGGTTCTATCGATATTACAATTTCAGGTTTCCATTTGATATTTTTTATTAGAATGGGAATGCTTGATAATGCAAAACTGAGTAAATGTAATAATCTAGTTAATCCTTTTGGTTGTGATGGCACATAGATCGGACAGCGCCATATTAAATATGGATCATGTTCTTTTTTATGCCATAAAAAACGTTGTTTTAGTTTCCATTCGGGATAGTAAGGAGGGGCTGTAATAACTCTTATATCATGGCCATAATCAGAAAGCCAATCAGCCAATTCTCCGGTATATTTGCCGATACCAATAAGATCCGGCTTAAAGTGTAAGCCATAAATCAGGATTTTCATCTAAATTGAATAAATAATTTAGTTTAACGTGGTTTTATCGGCTTAGCGGGATTTCCATAACAGACCATTTGGGGCGGCAAGTCTTTATTAACCGTGCTACGAAAGCCTACTACCGTACCTTGTCCAATTGTTACGCCAGGTGCAATAAAAACATCCGATGCGACCCATGTTTTGTCATTAATGTGAATCGGTTTTGCAAAAATATCAAAAGAAGATTTTGTATAATCATGAGAGCTGGTGCACAAATATGATTTTTGTGATATAACGCAATTCTCTCCAATATTAATAGTTTCCATATTATATAAAGTGACCTCATCACCAATCCAGGACCAATCTCCAATAATTAATTTCCATGGGTAAAGAATTTTTACCGTAGGGCGAATTAATACGTTTTCTCCAATTTTTGCACCGAATAATCTTAATAAAAATCTACGCCAACCATACATGAATTGTGGGGATAAATGAAAAAGTGTTCTTTGGGTAATCCACCAAAATTGTACATGCAATTTAGGTTTACCTCTGAATCCTTTAGGCATTTTAAATGTTTTTAAGTTTTGATACATAATTAATCATTTAAATTATTTGTTATTTGAGATAAAATATTTTCTAAAGAAATTTTAGACATTTCCTTTGTTTTAATATAACCGTGTAATGCATTTGCTCGTATTTCATTAAAAAGATTAGGATCATCAATCCAACCATTTAATAGATTAACTGCATGTTTAATAAAATTTTGATTTAGATCTACAACTAATCCGTTATCATTTCTTATAATTTCTTTAATACATCCTTTATCATATGCAATTACAGGAATGCCGTGTGACATTCCTTCGTGTATTACTAAAGGTTCAGCTTCTTCAAGAATGGATGGCATAAGCAATACATCTATTGAATTGAAAAATTCCTCTTTTTTCTTAAAATATAATGGACCTAAATATGAAATATAAGAATATTTTTTAACCTCATTTATTGTAAATATCTTACTTTTATTATCTTGAAATGGTCCTCCAATTATACCTTTTACTGCGTTATTATGATTTAGTTTGTCCAATATATCAAAGAAAATCTTTATTCCCTTTTTAATTGAAATATTTCCTAAAAAGCCGATTGTTTTTAAT
>JBHPEE010000102.1:0-4128 GCA_042577295.1 Fidelibacterota bacterium
GTTTACAGGAAGGACAGCAAGTTTTATTTGATATTGAATATGGAGTAAAAGGTGATAAAGCCGTAAACGTTAGAATGGCGTGAAGGAATTATATAAAATATTATCTAATACTAATATATTAATCTATTGATAAACACTTTTATAAATTGAAACAAAAATTTCAATTGGAGATTAAGCTATGCTAAATTTTAGAAAAAAATTAAAAGGAAAAGATATTAATTATTGGATCAAAGAAGGGCAAAAGATGGTGGCTGAACATCAAATCCGTGTTGACCGCACTAAAAATTGGAAATTTGATACAATCGCAACTCATGGCGTGTACGACCTTAGCGAAGCGTTAAATAATAATAGCGGTTCAATTATGGAACCAATTTATATGAGTCCTGCTCAAGCCTACCATGATAGCGGAGAGATGGAAGCCGGACTTTCTTATCAAATGCCCAATTGGGTCTATACACGAATTGCAAATCCTTCTAATTTCTATCTTGAGGCAACTACTGCCATGTTAGAAAGTTATGGTACGGGGTTAGAAGCGTCTTCACTTGCCACTGCAAGCGGTATGAGTGCTATTCGTACCGCAACTGACCCATTTCTAGTAAAAGACGATTCACTTCCACCACCAAATTTTGTCGCTTCAGCGAAGGTTTACGGTGGGGCATTCCAGCAATTTTGGGTGCGCCGCTGGCAAGAACAGGGTGTGGAAGTCCGTTGGGTTAAAAATCCGACTAATATAAATGAATGGGCAGAGCAGATAGACGCAGGGACACGGTTCGTTTATGGAGAATTTCCATCTAATCCATCAGTTGATATATTTGATATTCAAACAGTTGGAGATTTAGCACATGAAAATAATATTCCGTTAATTGTAGATGCAACCTGCGCCTCTCCTGCGCTGACACGTCCCTTAGAATTTGGAGCTGATATAGTTGTGCAATCGGCTTCAAAAGTTATCGCTTCGAGCGGAATGACAATATTAGGATTGTTAACATCTAAGAAAAATATAACTAGTAAGATTGGTTGTGATGAAATGAAAGCTGATTTTGCCACTTGGGTAAAATTATGGCCATATCGTGATAACGGTCCGGCAATTAATCCCATGGCTTGTATTCTAGCATTAAATGACATGCGCAGCTTACGAATGAAAATTGCTCAAATGAGCCGCAGTACACAAACAATTGCAGAGTATCTTGAAAAGCATCCTTTAGTTGATACAGCACATTACCCCGGGCTACAAAGTTATTCCTCACATGATTTAGCAAAAAAATATATGAAACTAGTCGATAGCGATGAAAGTCTTTACGGATATATGCTATCGGTCGAAATAAAAGAGAGGAAAGAGGGTTCAACCGAAAATACACGAAATTTTTATGACGGATTGGATATGATTTGGCGTGCCACTGATTTAGGTCGTGTTAAAACAGTTGCAACATTGAATGCCATTTCTACTCATCAACAACAAGGAGAAGAGGGTCGTGCATTAGCAAGTATTAAACCGAATGCTGTTAGAATTTCTATCGGCATTGAAAACCCTGATGACATAATTTCTGATATCGAAAAAGGCTTTGCAAACATCAAATAGCATTAAGGATTAGATATGAAAACTAAAATTGCTTTAATCGGATTTGGAACAGTTGGTCAGGGATTGTGTGAGATTTTACTTTCAAAAGAGGATTATCTCAAGTCAAAATATGGTTTTGAAGCAAGTATTGTCGCCATTACCGATGTTTTAAAAGGCGCAGTGTATTGCAAAGAGGGATTGGATATTCAACAATGCTTAAATTTAGCAAAATCCAACAAAAGTCTTGAAGAATACAAATGTGAAGGGAGTAATTGTTATTGTGAAAAGGGTTGGGATTCAATCCGCACAATTAAGGAAACTAATGCCGATATAATTTGTGAATTAGCTTATACAGATGTGAAGACAGGAGAACCGGCGATCACGCATTGTAAAACTGCTTTTGAAATTGGCAAGCATGTTGTTACTAGTAATAAAGGTCCTGCCGCACTCCAATATTCCATAATTCAAAAACTCGCAAAAAATAATAATGTAAAATTTATGATCGAAGGAACAGTGATGTCCGGTACACCCGTTCTTAATTTGGTGAATGGACCACTTGCCGGATGTGAAATAACAGCGATCAAAGGAATTTTAAACGGAACTACAAATTACATGCTATCTGAAATGGAAAATGGAATGACTTATACTGCAGTATTGAAAAAAGCTCAGGAATTAGGTTATGCCGAAGCTGATCCCACCGGAGATGTTGAGGGGTTTGATGCAATGGCAAAAGTCATTATTTTGTCTAATGTTGTAATGAATGCCGGAATTAGCGCCGACGAAGTTGACAGACAGGGTATCAAAAATATAACTCCTAAAATGATTTCAGATGCCAAAAAAGAAAATTCTCGATGGAAATTGATAGGATCGATTAAGAAAGTAAAGGACGGTATTAAGGCATCAGTTAAACCGGAAAAACTTCCTCTCTCACACCCGCTTGCAAATATTATGGGTGCAACAAATGCCTTAACTTTCACTACTGATTTACTTGGTGTTGTAACAATCATCGGGGCAGGGGCAGGGAAAATAGAAACCGGATATTCTATTTTAACAGATATATTAGAAATTCATCGAAAACAATAAATAAAAGAACTCACCATGAAAAACATTAGATTAAAAAAACGAGACACACAAGTTGCACATGCTGGTACAAATCCGGATAAAACATATGGTGCGGTAGCACCGCCAATTTATCAAACATCTACTTTTAAATTTACTTCAGTTGAACAGGGCGCAAAAAGATTTTCGGGTGAAGAACCTGGATATATTTATACACGACTTGGGAATCCAACAACAGCATCTTTACAGGAAGCAGTTGCCATTTTGGAGAAGGGTACTGATGCATTAGCTACTGCTTCGGGAATGGCTGCTATATCAACCATTTACATGACATTTTTAGATGCCGGTTCGCACATGATCGCTTCTGAAGCAATATATGGTCCTTCACGTGTTGTAATGGAAAAAGAATTCTCGCGGTTTGGTGTAGAATTTGATTTTGTTGATACATCAAAAATCGAAAATGTAAAAAATGCTATCAAACTAAATACAAAACTTATCTTTGTTGAAACACCGGCAAATCCTACCATTAAATTAACTGATATTAAAGCTTGCGCCGACATTGCCCATTCTAATGGAGCTGTTTTGGCAGTAGACAATACATTCATGAGCCCGATCTTACAAAATCCATTTGATTTTGGTACAGATATTGTAATGCATAGCATGACGAAATATATTAACGGCCATACCGATGTGGTTGGGGGAATATTAGTATTTAATAATAAAGAACTATTAATGCGTACACGTAAAGTTTTATTGAATCTTGGTGGAACAATTGATCCGCATCAGGCTTGGTTGGTATTGCGCGGATTACGTACACTTTCATTGCGAGTTGAAAAAGCTCAAGAAAATGCTCAAATAATTGCCGAATTCCTTGAAAACCATCCAAAAGTTAAATGGGTACGGTATCCTGGACTGCTTTCACATCCACATCATGAATTAGCGAAAAAGCAAATGCATGGCTTTGGCTCAATGATTAGTTTTGAGGTTAAAGGAGGTGTAAAGGGTGGTAGAACTGTTATGAATAACGTTGAACTCGCAACATTGGCTGTATCGCTTGGCGGATACGAAACTCTAATTCAACATCCGGCATCCATGACACATTCAGCAATGAATGAGCAAGACAAAATTGATGCCGGTATAACCGATGGATTAGTTCGCATTTCGATCGGTTGCGAAGATGTGCAAGATATTCAAGAGGATTTAGATAACTGTTTAGCAAAAATTTAGCAGAGTAAATATATGAAAATGTTAATCGGTGGTGTGTGGGTTGATAAGCAAAAGAAAATTGATGTTTTTAATCCTTATAACAATTCATTAATTGATACAGTTCCGCATGGCACAGATGATGATATTAATGAAGCAATTGAAATTGCTCAAAAGGGCTATAAAATAAACCGCAATCTACCATCGCATAAAAGAATATCAATTCTTAAGAAAACAGCTGACATCATGAAATCTCGTTATGAAGAATTAGCTAAAACGATTGCAACTGAAGTAAATTTAAAAGTAGA
>JBHPEE010000103.1:0-4092 GCA_042577295.1 Fidelibacterota bacterium
TGAACGATAATCAGCCGTAATAAAAAACTTTGCATCGGCATCAGGAAAAACTACAGTTCCAATGTCTCTTCCTTCCATCACACAATTGGTGTTGATACCCAGCTCTTGCTGTATTTTAACCATCTTTTCACGCACAATTGGAATTGCACTAACAGCACTTACCTTAGATGTGACTTCTACTGATCTAATCGCTTTTGCAATATTTTTACCATCCATTTTTAAGACAGTCTTGCCATCCTTGTTTTCGATTTCAAGATCAAGGTCTTCTAACAAATCCGCGAGTTCAGTTTCATTTTCTATATCTATATTTTTTTTAATGGCAGCCAAAGTAACCGCTCTGTACATTGCACCAGTATCAAAATAGGCAAAACCCAATTCTTTGGCAACGTTTTTAGCTGTTGTACTCTTTCCGCTGGCAGCGGGACCATCTATTGCAATAATCATTATTTTCACTTCTCAATTAGCCGGTAAAGTTAAGTTTTCTAACAAATAATACCAATGATTTATAATCTATAAAAGTGAACATAATAATAAGTTATTTTGTCAATGAATTGACTTCTTTTTGCGTTAAACCACGCCACTGTCCAGGCTGTAAATTACCTAATACCATTGTTCCATATTGAAATCGATGCAATGAATACATTTTTTTCCCAAGAGAATAAAAAATACGCCGTATTTCCCTTTTCTTTCCTTGTTGTAAGCGAATTGTTATAGTCGAACGAGTTTTACGAGTTACTTGTTTTACTATTTCACCTCTACCGAATTCACCATCACCAATAAAAATGCCTTTTTTAATCTTGGCTATTTCTTTTGGGTTTAATTGTCCCTCAATTTCTGCTTCATAAAATCGTGAAACTCGGTTTTTGGGATGCATTAAATAATTAGCTAACTCACCATTATCCGTAATTAAAATTATCCCTGTTGTGTCTCTATCTAATCTACCAATTGGAAATAACCTTCTATTGGATGGTATTAAGTCCATTACAGTTTTTCTTCCGTATTCATCACGAGCTGTTGTAATTACATTCTTTGGTTTGTTCAACATATAAACTACTGTACTTTCTTGCGGAGTAAGTACTTTACTGTCAAATGTTACTTCATCACTTTCTTGTACTTGATAAGCAGGATTAATCATAACTTGCCCATTAACCGTAACTGTACCTTCCTGAATCAAACGGTCAGATTCACGTCTTGAGGCAACGCCAGATTGGGCTAAATATTTATTCAAACGCATCGGTCTGATTATCTTGTGATTGATCGGATTTTTCTAATTCAACGAGTTCAGATAATTTTGGCATTTCTGACAAATCAACTAATCCAAAGTACTCAAGGTATTTTTCTGTAGTTTTATAAAGCAATGGACGTCCGGGACCTAAATCTCTACCTTTAATTTTAATTAAATTTTTAGATAATAATGTTTTTAATACTCCGCTTGAATCAACTCCACGAATTGATTCAATTTCGAATCGGTTTACCGGTTGCCGATATGCAATAATTGCCAGAGTTTCCAAGGATGCATTTGTTAACGCCAATCGACCACTTTTCTTTAATAGTCTTCTTATGAAAATCTCATATTCCGAACGCGACACAATCTGATAACCGGAGGCCACTTGCACAATCGTAAACGCATTATCATTTTTCCTATATTTTTCTTGCAACTCTTCAATTATATTTTCTAAAATAGTCAATTCAGGATCAACTAAGTCCGGTTCAATTATTGAATTTAATTGTGCTTGAGTAAGTGGTTCAGGCGAGGCGAACAGTAATGCTTCAACAATGTTATTTATTTCCTTCTTTTGCATTATTATACTTTCACACCTTTAATTTGTATTTCCAGTTCGCCAAATAATTTTCGCTGAATTATTAATATTTCTTCATTCCTTATCATCTCCAAAATGGCTAATAATGTAACTATGACTTCGAGCTTTGTTTCCAATTTTGTTAATAATACTGAAAATTTTAGGAATCCTTTTTCGTCTAAGTTAGCCAAAATAATGGCTTTTTGATCGTCCAAACTGATGTCTTCACGCTGTAATTCATAATGTGAAATGATCGGTTTATTCTCCATTGCAACTTTAAAATAATGTGCAATATCATATAGTGAAACCTGACGTAAATAAACACCCGGATCTTCGTTTCCGGCTGGAACGGGAGCTTCATATCCTCGTGAAAAATAATGACTGCGGTCTTCAGCTAATTTTTCTAATTGTTCCGCAAGGTCTTTATATCGTCGATATTCTAACAATTGTCTAACCAAAGGTGAACGGGGATCCTCGATATCATCGTCTAATTGCGGTCGTGGCAATAGCATCTTGGATTTAATTCTCATTAAAGTTGTAGCCATTTCGATAAATTCACCGGCAATACCAATATTTATTTGCTGCATCTGATCAAGCGTGTCAAGGTATTCTTTTGTGATATGTGAAATTGGAATATCATAAATATCAATTTCATCACGACGGATGAAAAAAAGAAGCAAATCTAACGGACCATCAAAATTTTCAAGATGAATTTTATACATTTATTTGGCGTAGTTGAGTCCCATCGCAGTGCGAGCCGCTGTCAAATATGTGTCTGCTGTATGCGATGCTTTTTGTGCACCATCCTTTAGTACTTTTAATACATAATCTTTATGATTTTCAATATATTCACGTTTTTCGCGGTAAGGTTGAAAAAAGTCAATAATTCTATCGGCTAATTTCTTCTTTACTATCCCGTATCGTAATCCGGGATTGTCAAAGCGCGATTCCAATTCTTTTTTCTCATCCTTATTAAGTAATAAAGAATAGATTTGAAAAATGGGTGTATTTTTATCTTTGGGTTCATCAATTGACGTGGAGTCAGTTATGATAGACATAATCCTTTTGCGGACTATTTTCTCATCAGCAAAAATAGGTATGTCATTTCCGTAAGATTTACTCATCTTCTGTCCGTCTATGCCTGGAATTAATTGTAATGATTTATTAATATCAGCTTCAGGTACTTTAAAAACATTACCATAAATTTTATTAAAACGCTGAGCAATATCTCGTGTCATCTCCAAATGTTGTTTTTGGTCTTTACCAACCGGTACTATATCACCACCAAAACATAAGATATCAGCTGACATTAGAACTGGATAGCTAAATAATCCTAAGTTGGGAGAAACACCTCGTGAAGTTTTATCTTTATATGAGGTTGCTCTTTCTAATAAACCCATTCCTGTTACGGTAGAAAGCAACCAAGTTAATTCTGTTACCTGAGGTACATCGCTTTGAATCCAAAAGATTGACTTCTTTGGATCTAATCCTAACGCTAAAAAATCCATCGCTGCATTCAGTGTATTTGTTTCTAATTGCTTGCGGTCATTTATTGTAGTTAAAGCATGATAATCAACAATAAAACAGTATAACTCATTTTGTTCTTGATATTTAATCATACGTGACATCATTCCAAAATAATTTCCAATATGAAGCTGACCCGACGGCTGAATTCCACTTAATACTCTTTTCATAAATAACTCATATCAATTGAATGATTCCATAAATAAAAATGGTCGCCATTCTGATTGTTTCATTCCCACAAATTGTTGAAAATGATGAATTCGATTCGGGCGTATAGGTTTTTTAATCAGTGTCATTCCCGCTTCTTCCAGAGACCGATTGCCTTTCACAAGATTACAGTGTGCACAAGCAGTTACCAAATTTTCCCACGAATCGCCTCCTTTTCGTTCCTTAGGTATTATATGATCAATAGTATGCGGACCTGTTTTATTACCACAATATTGACAGGTATAATTATCTCTGTGAAATATATTTCTCCTACTTAGGATTAATTCCATACTATTATGGTGTATAAAATCTCTTAACTTTATAACACTAGGAATTTGTAAAGTTACGGAAGGTGAATGTACCTCATCATTATATTTTATCAGAACATCAACTTTATCTAAATAAAATAGACATATCGCTCTGCGAGCGGAGCAAATTTCTAATGGAGCATAATTAGTATTCAATACCAACACTGCTCTATTTAAAAGGTTTCCATTTTTTGATATGTTATGTGTACTCATTTTTTGAAATCTTAAGCCACCCGCCTACACCAAGACCACGG
>JBHPEE010000104.1:0-4060 GCA_042577295.1 Fidelibacterota bacterium
TAGTAAAATTATGTATAAAAACATTTTAACAATAATATTCATCTTATCGGTCTTTGCAGAAGGACAAGTAGCTCAAATGCAAAACATGGATGCTGCCATTCGTGAAAATGGAAAATATTATGCTTGGATTTACTTTGTAGATAAAGTGAAAAGTAAAAAAAAGTCATCTATTTCACAGAAAGCTCTAAAAAGACGGAGTAAAGTAAATCTTAATAATAATTACGAATGGTACGATCTAAACCCATCTGATGATTATATAAACAAAGTATTAAATACAGGTGCAAAATTAAGACATCAAAGTCGTTGGTTAAATGCCGTTTCAATTGAATGTACAGAAAACGAATTGATTGAAATATCATATATGCCGTTTGTGAATGATATTCAACCGGTTAATCAATATCGTCGAACAAATTTAGAAGAAGCACAATCTAGTGAAGGTTTACAGAAAACATTCTCAACAAGTTCTATCGATTATGGACTTGCATATGAACAATTAGAACAAATCAATGTACCCAAAGCACACGAGGCAGGATATTTTGGACAAGGTGTAACAGTCTTAATGTTAGATACGGGATATAACTTGGATCATCTGGCATTTGATTCATTAAATGTGATAGCCCAATGGGATGTAATAAATGATGATTCAACCACTATGAATGAAGATGGACAGGACGTAGCTTGGCAGCATAATCATGGAACAAATGTACTCTCTGTAATAAGTAGCTATGTACCAGGAGTTATAGTCGGACCAGCCTTTAGAGCCGAATATATATTGGCAAAAACTGAAATAATAAATGAAGAAATTGAAATTGAAGAAGATAATTTTATCATTGCTCTAGAGTGGGGAGAGAATCGTGGAGCAGATGTAATGTCAACATCAGTTGGTTATACCGATTGGTACAGTCCGGAGGATCTTGACGGAAACACTGCTAGAATAACTAGAGCAGTTGATATAGCAGTAAGTTTTGGTATGGTTTGTGTCGCCTCAGCAGGAAATGAAAATGGAAATTATTGGGATGCGGTTACGCCACCTGCGGATGCTGATTTAGTGATGTCAGTTGGAGCCGTTGATAAATATGGCATTATTGCCGGCTTTAGTTCCCGCGGTCCAACATCTGATGGAAGAATAAAACCTGAAGTATGTGCTAGAGGCGTTGACACTTATTGTGCTCATGGTAATGGAATTTCTTATTATGGTCCAGATGGTACATCATATGCAGCTCCGCTTGTTGCCGGTGCAGCAGCAGTTTTGCTTAGCGCCCATCCAAATTGGACCCCAGGGATGGTGCGAGAAGCAATATTGGAAACAGCAAGTCAATCAAATAACCCAAATTATGATTATGGATACGGAATAATTGATGTTTGGGCTGCTATTAATTACAATGCAAGTTCATTGTTTACTCCTGAATTAAAGCAAAATTACCCTAATCCATTTAATCCAAATACAACTATTGAGTATGAATTAAGACAAAGTTCCAATGTGAAACTGGTAATATTTGACATTCTAGGTCGGGAAATAACAACACTCATTAATAATTTTGAACCGTCTGGGATAAAGAGTGTAAAATGGAATGGAACAAATAATGACGGATATCCTGTTAGTACTGGAATCTACTTTTATAGCTTAATAATAGGTGACAGTAAAATAACAAAAAAAATGTTATTGATTAAATGATATGAATCTTGAGCGTAAGAAAACTATCTTGAGGAAAATTCCTAACGGACTATTTATCACAACTGCTAAAGAGGGAGATAATGGGACGGGAGCAGTTATTTCTTTCGTTACTCAAATTTCAATAGAACCATCGTTAATTGCTTTATCAATAAGGAAAAACTCAAATTTTTATAATGTAGCTGAAAAAAGTGAATATTTAGCGATTCACCTGCCAAGTAAGGAGCAGCAATCAATGGTGTCGGCATTTTTTAAAATAAAAGGTCAATCGAAAAATTCAATTAATGGATATGACTATAGATGGAGTGATTTTGATAATCCTTTGCTTGATGATATTCCCATGATTTTAGAAGTTAAAATCATTGAAATTATTGCCAAAGGTGATCATCCAATATTCATTTGTGAAGTAGTCAACACAATTTTAAGACAAGATGTAGATATGCTTACAATGGCAGATACTCTTTGGCATTACGGTGGTTAGAGCAGCAGTAATATAAAAATTATGAATATTTCCGGATACAAATTATACCCAATTCTAACAAGCCAATTTAGACTAGATGGCGGAGCCATGTTTGGTATTATCCCAAAAACATTATGGGAGAAGAAAATGCCATCCGATGAATTAAATCGTATTCAAATGGTTACCCGTTCATTATTATTAATAAGTAATGATAAACGAATTTTAATCGATACTGGCATGGGAGATAAATGGCAGGAAAAGTTCAAAAAAATATATGAAATTGATACAAAATCAGTAAGTTTAGATTTATCATTAGCTGAAGTTGGTTTTTCAGCAGAAGATATTACTGATGTAATTTGTACCCATTTACATTTTGATCATATCGGTGGAAATACAAAAATTGAAGATGGGGAAATTGTACCATCATTTACAAATGCAAAATATTGGATGAGTCAGGTTAATTGGAATGTAGCTAATTCACCAAGTGAAAAAGATCAAGGCAGCTTTATGCAACATGATTGGGCTGTTTTAGCTGAGAACAATATGATAAATTTTGTGAAAGATGACATGCAATTTTTACCAAATATAGATTTTATGATATCAAACGGGCATACAGCCGGTATGATGCTTCCGGTTATTTCGGATGATAGCAATACTTTAGTTTATGGAGCAGATTTAATTCCAACTTCCACCCATATCCCTTTGCCTTGGATTATGGCCTATGATGTTCAACCAACTGTGACGGTAGAGGAGAAAAAACAATTATATTATGATGCAGTAGATAATAATTGGATTTTATTTTTCGAACATGATCCCGATATCGTGGCTTGTACAATTCAACATGATGGGAAACATTACAAAAAGAACAATATTGTAAAAATTTAATTATTAATAGAAAACAGGAAAAACATGACAGACATACTACTATTTGTAAAAAATTTCCGATTAGGAACAAAAATTTCTGAAGCAATTGCTGACCAAAATATGTCGGTTAAATTTGCAGAAGGTGAGCAGTATGGTCTAGCGCAGATCAATGATGATACTAAATTGGTCATAATAGACTTGGACGATTCTGTATTCCAAACGGTAGCTTTTGTCGCTGGTTTACGAAATATAAATAAAAATATGAAAGTAGCAGGCTATATGAAAGTAATACACAAAGAAACTTATGATAGGCTAAAAGCTGCCGGTTGCGATATAATCCTACCAAAATCATCGTTTGTTAAGAATCTTCACACGCTTATCTCATAATACATGAAAAAAAGTGTTGTCTTAGAGCGAAAACGTGCAGCGGAAATCGTAGAACGATTAAAAGTTGAATACCCCAACGCTAAATGCTCGTTAAATTACAAAACGGATCATCAATTATTAGTGGCGACAATTTTATCAGCGCAATGTACCGATAAAAGAGTGAACCAAATCACGCCTGGACTCTTTAAAAAATATAGAAATATAGATAGTTTTGCTTATTGTGACGTTGAAGAATTAGCGCAGGATATTTATTCTGCTGGGTATCATAATTCAAAAGCTCGGTCAATTCAAGGTTCTGCTTTAAAGATTGTTGAAGAGAACGATGGTCAAATTCCGACAAATATGAAAGATTTAATTAATTTACCGGGAGTCGGCAGAAAAACAGCCAATTGCGTACTTGGAGAGTGTTTTAACGTTCCATCAATGGTGATTGATACACACATGATACGTATCTTTAATTTATTAGGTTTCAGTAAAACTAAAAATGCAGCCAGAATGGAACTGGAATTAATGGAAATATTTGATGAAAAGGATTGGGTAAAATTAACACACTTGATCATTGAACATGGTCGTGCAGTTTGTATTGCAAGACGACCTCAGTGTGATAAATGTGTGCTGGAGGATTTATGTCCATCCGCTAGAATCACAAATTAATATCTCTTTTGTCGCCTACAAGA
>JBHPEE010000105.1:0-3794 GCA_042577295.1 Fidelibacterota bacterium
TTTTAATTAGCTTTAAACCAACAAATACTTCAGGTGGGATATTAAAACACTTTTCAATATCTAAAAATGCACCCGTCATTACAGTTAATCTTCCGTAAGCTTTTGTTCCAACTTGCCCGATTAATCGCAATGCTACTTCCTTTTGCACCATAATATAAGCCTCTGACCAATCTTCACGCTGCTCAATTAACCAAAAAAGAATTGGTGATGTAATATTATATGGGATATTTCCAATTATTTTTACAGGTTTATTTATTGGCAAGTTTTTTAGCTCTAACCATAGAACATCTCCGTGAATAATATGGCAACCTTTTATTGAATTGAGCGATCGTAAATATTCTACTAATAGTGGATCGATTTCAATTACTGCCAAACCACCAATTTTTGGTAAAATAAGTTGTGTTAGGACACCCTCTCCAGGTCCAATCTCTAGTACATTATCTATTTTATCCAGACCAACAGTACGGATTATCTTACTTAATAAATTGGGGTCTATTAGAAAATTTTGACCCCATTTCTTTTTAGCAAAATGTTTCAAGATTTAGGAAGATTGAATAGTTGTTCAGCATTATTCTGAGTTGCTGTTTCAATAATTTTGTATGGAACACCGGTGCTTTCTGCTATTTTTTCGGCAATTATTTTCACACGGCTTGGTTCATTTTCCTTACCACGGTGTGGTATTGGACTTAGATAAGGAGCATCTGTCTCTATTAGTAATCTATCTAAGGGTATCTCTTTTGCGACTTCAGTTAACTCACTATTCTTATATGTTAAGTTTCCGGCAAATGATATATAAAATCCTAAGTCTAATAATATTTTTGCAGTTGTCAAACCACTTGAGAAACAATGCGCAACACCTCGAATCGGACTTACTTGTCGAAGAATTTTAATTATATCATCATTGGCATTTCGATTATGAATAATGACCGGTAAATCCATTTCTTTTGCCAATTGTAATTGTTTTTTGAATACATTACGCTGTGTGTCAGCATCGGAAATATTCCGATAATAATCTAAGCCAATTTCGCCAAGGGCGACCATCTTATGCTGAGCAAGAATATCTCGTAACAGATCTATGTATTCATTAGGTGCTTTGCTAGATTCGTGAGGATGAATACCAGCGGCCGTAAATACATTTTTGTGATTTTGAGCAATTGCTAAACTTTGCCAAGAGCTTTCAATATCAATCCCAGGACAAATAACTTTGCCAACACCATGTTCTTTGGCAGAGGATAAAATAGTTTCAAGGTCATTAGCCCAGGAGCCCATATATAGATGACAATGTGAGTCGATTAACATATTGTAATTTACTTTGAATATGGATGTTCTATTATGATTAACTTTTCTAAATCATTTCTACACAATAAAAAACATTCTCAATTAATATGGTAAAAAAAATAATTAATTTGATATTTGGTATTGTTGGTTTAAAGCTAATTAAAACAAATGCAGCAAGTAGCAACTCTAGAGCCTTGAGTTACATATCAGCCAAAGAAACCATAAAAAGTGCTAAAAAGGAAGGACTTTCTGTTTGTGATTATGTCGAAAAGATGTGGAATCAGGTAGGCGAAACACAGAAGGTTATAGATACTATAGAAAAACTTGGAGTATTTGAAAACACCATTTCAACTGTCTGCGAAATCGGTGCTGGTACCGGTAGATATATGGATAAGGTTATAGAAAAATGTAACCCCAATAGATATGAAAGCTACGAAACGGCTAAAGATTGGTCAGCTTGGCTACAAAATAAGTACCCAATTATTTCGCAAACAACTGATGGTTTCTCATTAAAATCTACTGCAGATAGATCTATGGATTTAATCCATGCACATGGTGTTTTTGTCTATCTTCCGTTTTTTGATTCTTTACGATACTTCAAGGAAATTGATAGGACAACAGCCAAAAACGCTTACATTGTATTTGATTGTATTACCGAAGATTGTCTAGGCAAGAAATCAATCAATAAATGGCTTAATTCTGACTCCAATTTTCCGCGAATCTTGCCGGAAAAATATATTTTTGACTTTTTCCCAAGTAATAAATATAAATTTGTTGGAAATTTCTTTACTACTTATGGACTGGGGAAATCAAAGTATTTTGTTTTCAAATGTATCAACCATGACCATTAAAACCCCATTACGAATTATTAAAATATTCTAGTCCCGCTTTCAACTTTACTAGAATCAATAATGATTAATGATAAATCCTTACCTTGTTTTGCTGCAAGCAACATTCCGTTAGACTCAATTCCACGTATCGTAACCGGTTCAAGGTTTGCAACAATTACAATCATTTTTCCAATTAATTCTTCCGGTTTGTAATGTTTCTCTATTCCACCTACAATCTGCCGTTTTTCCTCGCCAACTTCAATTTGTAGCTTTAGTAAACGATCTGCGCCTTCAACCTTTTCAGCACCCAATATGAGAGCTGTCTTTAATTCAACTTTTTGAAATTCACCATAAGTGATTACATTTTCCAGCACAGGCTTTTTTACTTTTTCTACTACAGGTTCTTCAACTTTAATACGCGGAAATAATGGTGAGTGTTTTTTAATGACAATTCCTGATTTGAGTTTACCCCATTTTAATTCTGTATCCATTGTATTGAAAATATCTAAAATTATTTCTGTTCTGTTTGGCATTACCGGATGCAATAATAATGCGCTAATGCGCAAAGACTCAGCAGCAGTATACAAGACTCTTGCGGCAGCCGATTTATCAGTTTTTACCAATTTCCACGGTGCTTGCTGTTCCATATATCTATTAATACTACGAACAAATTGTAATATTTCTTCGATAGCTTCATTTATCCGCATTTTTTCTATCAAATTATTTATTTGCTTAATAACAGATTCTGCGTGCTTTTGAATTTCAGTTTCTACTACTGTTAATTCACCGGGTTCGGGAATTACGTTCTCAAAATTCTTTGCGATTAGTGTTGAAACCCTGCTGAATAAATTCCCAAAATCATTAGCCAAATCACTATTATAACGCTTGATAAATGATTCCATTGTAAAGGACGCATCCTGTCCAAGTACCATTTCGCGCATTAGATAATAACGTAAAGGATCAACACCATATTTATCAATTAAATCCAATGGATTTACTACATTTCCTAAAGATTTGCTCATCTTTGATTCGCCGCTTAACCACCAACCGTGTGCAAAAATTGTTTTCGGCTGTGAAATATTTGCTGAGAATAGCATTGTTGGCCAATATACAGCATGTGTCATTAATATATCTTTACCGATTAGATGAACCGCGGGCCACCATTTATTAAATGATTTATCGTCGCTTGCATAACCGGGAGCTGTGACATAATTAATAAGTGCATCAAACCATACATAGGTTACATAATCTTTATCAAATGGTAAATCAATTCCCCAATTCAATCTGCTTTTGGGACGCGATATGCACAAATCATCAAGTGGTTGTCTTAAAAATCCTAAAATTTCATTTTTACGGTGTTTCGGTTGTATAAAATTCGGATTATCAATTATATAATCGATGAGTTGTTGTTGATATTTACTCATCTTGAAAAAATAATTTTTTTCCTTAATAGTTTCTAATGGTTTATCATGCTGAGGACATTTACCTTCAATCAACTCTTTTTCTGTATAAAATCGTTCACAGCCAACACAGTATTCTCCTTTATATTCATCAAAATAAATATCTCCCTTATCATATACAAATTTTAAAATATTTTGAACTACTTTTTCATGGCGTTTTTCCGTTGTTCGAATAAAATCATCATATTGTATGTGCAGTTTTTTCCATAGATTAATAAAACGTGGC
>JBHPEE010000106.1:0-3787 GCA_042577295.1 Fidelibacterota bacterium
GAATATGATGATACCTTAAAGTATTCGTTACTTGTCTTAGAATAATATTAAATATGATATGATATAATATAAATATATACAAATTATGGTGTTTTGATTCCTTATTGAGGCTAAATAGGTAACATTCTATAATTATAAGTATATTGGTGAGGTGTGCTATGAGAGATTTGATTTATAACAGTGGTATTCTATTCAGTCCAATAACTATATCTTCTCTACCACCAATTTATTAAAATTAAAATGAAGGAGAAAAGGAATGAAGAAGTCAGAAACAAATAAAGATAAGCCGCTAAACGATCAAAATATTAAAAGTAAAAACAAAGATTCGGAAAGTTTCCTTGAGTATTCCCTTGTAATCTTTATGTTAAAAATACTTTTAATCTTAGTAGTCCTAATAATCCTTTTCCCTATATTTATGGTTCGTTGTTTTGAATTTCAGGTAGAGGAGTATACAAAATTTATTGATTTTAGCAAATGGGTGCTAACAGCTCTTCTTGCTGCTTTTGGAGCATGGATAGGTGCGGGTGCTGCTTACTTTTTTGGAAGCAAGAACCTACGTGAAAGTAGCGAATCTACACAGAGAGCATTAGAAGTAATGCAAAATCCAGTAAAGTCAAGTTCATTAGTGAGGGATATTAAACCGACACCTCTCAATGCAGATTTTACATTTAGTTCTGATACTACTGTTAAAGACGTCATAGAAAAACTATCAAAATACGTTGACTATTGGTTTGTGCCAATTATAGATAATGAAAGATTAAAAGATACGATACATAAAGTTGCTTTTTTGCAGTATAATAAAGATGAAAAAGTAAATCCTAAAAAAGATGGTAAAATATCAGATTTAATTAAATATATAAAAGATGGTAAAATAGAGCAAGAAAAGAGAAAAAGGTTTAACAGATTCTTTGCAGAATTTAGCATGGATGATTCAGTTCCAAAAGTCTCTACCATGATGTATGAAAAGGATGCTGAGGTTGGTATAGTGTGTGATAAAGATAATAAACCAACCCATTGTTTTAGCATAAGGGATTTGATTTTATTTGAGCGTGGAAATAAATAATTCGTAGATTTTGAAAAATAAATGGGAATAGTGATTATTTAAAGAATAACACAAGTCAACTTTTAATGGGAATCAGTGTAGCGGTAGTACCATTAAAAAATAGAATAATATTTTTATTACTACACTTAATTGTTTATTTTTTTACATATTTTATACAATAGGAGAACATATGCCTAAATCAATAGGAAATGTAAAACTATACATGGGTCCTGACATGGTCGGAGGTAAAGACAACCTCTTAAACCCTATAATTGATTTCATTGATGGTGCGCAAAAAAGGTTATTCATTGCAGTGCAGGAATTAGATTACAAGCCTATTGCAGAAGCAATAATCCGAGCTAAACAAAGAAAGGTACTTGTTAAAATTGTATTAGAATCAGATTATCTAATCGCTAAAACAGCGTTACAACAGCCATTTATTGCCGGCGGGTCACATGAACCGAACAGGATACTTCATGATGCTATATTAAGAGCGAAGATTAAAATAAATTCAGATTTCAATCCAAAAATATTTCATCAAAAATTTATTATCAGAGATGGCAAGTCAGTCCTTACAGGCTCAACAAATTTCACTGAAACAGGTATATCGAGGAACCTGAATCATATAGTAGTTATTCATGATGAATCAATTGCTAAAATCTTTAATAAGGAATTTAAAGAAATTCAACAAGGACACTTTGGAAAATTAAATGAAGGTCATGATGCTAAGCCTAAAGAAATACAAGTATCAGATATTCGTATTAAAACTTTATTTGCGCCTGACCATAATCCTGAAATGGAAATAATGAAACAAATTGCCAAGGCGAAAAACAGAGTAGACTTTGCAATTTTTACTTTTTCTAAATCTTCAGGAATAGATGACCAATTAGTATTATCACACAATGCCGGAATTACTATTAGGGGAGCAATGTTCCGTAGTCAAGCTAACCAAAAGTGGTCTGCCAAAAATACATTAAAAAATGCTGGATTAGAATTATATCTTGTCCCAAAAGCAGGACAGTATTCAAATAAACCAAGTAAACTACACCACAAATTAATGGTTATTGACAAACAAGTAATAATAGCCGGTAGTTTTAATTATACAGGACCTGCAAACACAACTAATGATGAAAATATTTTGGTTATTGGTGATTTAGATTCTATAGATGAAAATTCTATTAAAAAACAAAAGCAATTAGCTAAATATGCTTTAGATGAGATTGAGAGAATTATTAATGATTTTGGTGAGGTGGTTCATTAACTATAGAAATAGTTCGTAAAAAATTTATTATGCGAAATATTTAGATAACATTACTTCGTAAAAATTCATTTATACGAAATATTATTTGGGCTTATAGCCCAATTTTCCTATTATTATATCGATACTTACGTGTTGCTGTGTGCTAAAATGTGGTTGATGTCTAAATAGTTCGAAAAAAAAAGGTTTATGCGAATTATGTATGGATTTTGTAAATACGAACCCTGAGGCTATTAATAATTTAAGATAAGAAAACTCTCTTTCTAAGAGAGCTTTCTTATCTCATTTTTATAATATTGGATTCTATTTTAAATGTATATCTAGAAATTCTAAAATAGCTTTGTTACTTGCTATTCGGTTCTCCTTTTTATAAAATCCATGCCCTTCATCATCAAAAACAACATATTCAACAGGGACACCTTTCGCCTTGACTGCTTCGACAATTTCATCTGATTCAACTTTTAACACGCGAGGGTCATTAGCACCTTGTAATACCATTAGTGGCCTTTCAATATTTTCATAATGAAAAAGCGGTGATATACTATATAAGTAATCCTTTTGAGTTTCTGGATTACCCATTTCAATATATAATGCTTCCCTCATTGCTTCCCACCAGGGAGGAATACTTTCTAATGTCCTTACCCAATTTGAAATACCAAATAAATCTACACCTATATCAAATTCCTTCGGTTGGAAAGTTAATGCTGCAAGTACCATATACCCTCCATAACTACCTCCAATGATGCCTATTTTATTCGAATCAACATATCCGGTTGAATGCAAGAAATCCTGTGCCACAACACAATCCATTAAATCATCTTCACCATGTTTTAAATCATCTAATTTGTAAAAGGTTTTACCGTAACCGGAACTACCTCGATTATTAATGTCTAATACAACATAACCATGATTCACAAGATATTGTATTGTTTCACGGTATCCAATACGGGCTTGTCCACCGGGTCCTCCATGCACATTCACCAAGGCAGGTACTTTTTCTCCTGATTTAATATCATGTGGTTTGTATAGAATTGCAGGTATCTCAAGGTCATCAAATGATTTGAATCTTATAACTTTACCTTCAACTAAATCAGATTCTATTATCTCGGGATTCATCGAATCTGTAAGCTTTTGATGTTTCTTTGTATCAAAATTATATATATACAGATTATTGGGAGACTTTGAGCTGCTAACGTAAAATGTCATTAAGTTTTCGCTATCAGAAATATTTACAGAGGTGATGTTTGCATCAGATAATTGCGGAAGTTTTACTTGTTTATTTCTAGCGGTATTTAACACTTGGATTTCCGTTTTCCCATCATTATTAATCCCCATCACCCTATATTTTCCATTTTTTGAGAAATATGCGTACATAATATCCCATTCCTCTTCAGCAACCTTTTTATGACTTTCAAGTTCTAAATCATACTTTTTCAAATATGTGAATTCACTATTTTCATCAGTTTGATAGTATAAAAATTTTGAAT
>JBHPEE010000107.1:0-3589 GCA_042577295.1 Fidelibacterota bacterium
CTTACACTTGGAGTTAGTTGGGGCGCACTAGTCGGTGGGACAGCGGAATTAATATTTTCCGTCTTGAATCCTTTTGGTTCAGGGCTTGTTTTTCCACCATTATTAATGTCGCAAGTCTTTTCTATGATAATTATCGGAGCGGCGGGAGGATTAATGTGTCCTGTGTTTTTTAAACGGAAATTTTCTACAAAAAGAATTGCGAGTTTAGCGATTACCGGTTTCGTATTGACATTTATATTTGACTCCTTAACAACATTGAGCTATCCGTTGAGTGCCGGATTTGACTGGCCACAGACTAGTGCGCCCCAACTAACTCCAAGTGTAAGACCTGCCAAGAAAACAATTACTGTTATTAATTCAACATTTGGAACCATTAATAATGAAAATCCCAAACCAATTGCCAATGCTGTGAAAATTGAGGCGCGCACTAATTTATTTAGATCCATCGTCCTCACTTGCTAATTCATCTTTCAAGATTGGAATCCGAAAATAATTACATCGGGAAGTCCATTTTCCTTCCTCAACATCCTCATCGATTGATTTCTTCATCAAATTCATTTTGGCATCCATATTATCAATTAAGTGTAAAAGCAACGCTTCCATAAATTTTGGTTTTTTAGGACTTTGCCAGTCATATTGTCCTTGATGTGACAAAATTAAATGTTCCACTTTTTGTAATAGATCGGGGGGGAAATCTTTTATTTTGTTCGCTGCGTTTACAGCGATATCTCTGCCTAAAACAATATGCCCAATCAAATTGCCTTCATCAGAATATGATGCTTCCAATTCGGAAGTGATTTCCTTTACTTTTCCGATATCATGCAAAAATATGCCTGTCATTAATAAGTCAATATCCACTTCATAATGTAATGCTAAAGATGTCCCAATTTGTGCCATTGATAAAGTATGTTCCAACAAACCGGAGCGATAATTATGATGCATAACTACAGAAGCCGGGTGCGTTAATAATTGACTTTCATATTCTTTATAAATTGTAGAAACAAGCATTTTTAAATACTTATTGTTAATCTTCTTGATGTAAACTGCCAAATCTTTCCACATCTGCTTTGGATCGCTCTTTGAGGAAGGCACAATTAATACCGGATCATATCCATAACGACCATAATCTTGCACTGATGCTGTAGTAATTTTTTTTATGTTAAGTTGTAATTTATCAAGATAAAAATCCACTTGTCCGGCTACTACAACCGCATCACCTGCGGAGAACTTATCTTGAAAAACACTAACATCTTTCCAAAGTTTAGCAGTTATTCGACCGGTTTTATCGCGCAATACTAAATCTAAATATAAATCGCCGTTGCGTGTATTTCTTAAGTGTTTCTCTATACAAAGGAAAAACCCTCGAATATCAGCTCCCTCTTTGAACTCACTAATTTGAGTAATGGCTTTCATATATTTTTATTCCAAGTGTTGCCTGAATTTATAATTAATTTACATGAACTTTATAGCTTCAATTATCTAAATTTATTAATGAATACCGAAATCACAATTGAGCAAGTATCATATAATAATGAAAAACAGACCCGTATTTTAAAGGCGTGCTTGGAAAATTGGTTTAAGAATCCAAAAGATTTAAACCTTACAGCTCCGCAAATGACTTATCCTTTTAATTTTAATCGATGGATAGCTGATTCTTATTCAAAGCAAAACACACTAACTTTTGTTTTGAAAAAAGAAGAATGGATTATCGGTTATTTGAGTTTGCAACTTCAACCCAAAAATGATTTTATTCATCTATTTCATGTTTTTGTTGATCGTGCTTTCAGAGGTAAAGGATTGAGTAAACTACTTTTACAACATTCAGTGTCTTATGCTACAGAAAATGACATACCTGCAATAACATTATTTGTTAATCCAAATAATGAATTAGCAATCAAATTATATGAATCATTTGGATTTACAGAAGTTGGGGTTAGTAAAACCGGTAGTTTGAAAATGAAACTTGAATTTCATTAATTACGTTTTATAGATTTGTGCAAATCAGGCACTGGACAATTTTCACATTTGGGATTTTTTTCTGAATGGGAAAGTTGATTAATAATTATTTTTAGTATATAAATAAATGCCACAACTCCGATTAAAAATGCTAATATGTTTTGCATCAGAACTTACCTATTAGAGTACCACCTTGGTAAACAATAAATGAAGCAAAATATGCTAAGCTAGTCATATACGCAATCATAATTAACGGCCACTTCCAAGAATTTGTCTCATGCCTTACGATTGCAAAGGTTGCCATACACTGTGCAGCATATACAAAAAATACCATCAGAGATAGTGCCACTAATGTTGAAAATACCGGCAATCCTGTTTTTGGATTTATATCATTTTTTAAAGATTCGGATAAACTAACCAAATCTTCACCATCTCCTTCAACATTATATAAAGTCGCTATAGTACTAATAATAACTTCGCGTGCAGCAAACGATGTAATTAGTCCAACCCCAATTTTCCAATCAAATCCCAAAGGTGTGATTATGGGCTCAATGGCGTGACCTATTTTACCGGCATAGCTGTTATGAATAGGATTAACTATTTCAATTTGCTCGGCATTGGATTTATTAGTTCTATCAGCAATATCTGCGATTGTTTTTGGAAATGAAGCCAAAAACCATAAGACAATCGATACGGCCATAATTATTTTACCGGCATTTAATAAAAATAATCTTCCACGCATATATACCTGATGTAAGACCGATCGCATTAGCGGAATTCTATATGGTGGCAATTCCATCACAAATGATGATTGACCTTTTATTTTAATGAATTTGCTAAATATTTTGGCAACTATAAATGCACTGAATGTTCCTAAAAAATACATCAGAATTAGTGTCAATCCTTGCAGATTTAACAATCCAAGTACTTTGCGTGCCGGAATAAAAGCGCCTATCATCAACGCATAAACCGGCAGTCTCGCACTGCAACTCATTAAAGGTAGTACCATGATTGTTGTTAATCGCTCTTTCCAACTATCAATTGTGCGAGTTGCCATAATTCCGGGTATTGCACAGGCATATCCACTCATTAGCGGTAAAACCGATCTACCATGCAGACCAACCTTTGTCATAAATTTATCAAATATAAATGCCACACGGGACATATATCCTGAATCCTCAAGCAGAGTCATAAAAAATATTAATATCAGTATTTGAGGTAAAAATATTAATATTGCTCCTACTCCCCCAATAACACCTTCCACTATTAAATCACGTAAAATTCCTGCAGACATAATATTTAAAATGTAATTTCCAAATAATCCTATTCCTGTGTCGATCCATTCCATCGGATAGGCTGACCAAGTAAAAATTGATTGAAATATGGATACCAATAACGTAATAAATATTATAGGACCAAAAATTCTATGTGTAAGAATATTGTCTATTTTTTCACTACGAGATTTTCTTTTTAGAACATCCACTTCTTTCTTTTCAGACTGCTGTAAAAGATTATCCAACCAACTGTATCTAATTGTTGCTTCCAAAGTACGGTTGTTTAAACCTGCTTGATTGACAGCTTGAACGGCCTCTTCCCTAAGTTTCTCAATTTCACTTACAATCTCTGCTTTAAA
>JBHPEE010000108.1:0-3534 GCA_042577295.1 Fidelibacterota bacterium
ACAATTAATAATTCCTTGAATAAATTGCGAAAAAAACGACCAAAAATTAAATTACTCAAATGGCCATATTTGCAAAAATCAAGTTGAGTCGTATTTGTGGAAGTATTTAAGACATGTATGTAAATTGACGTAAATTTTAAAAACATATTAGGCCTCAGATTAGAAACAAAACAATAATTTTAAGAAAAATGAATAATAGATTTAATACAAGGCAGTATTTATCAATTTTATGGATTTTTGGTTTAATATTATTCAGCTCATGTAAAAATGCTGATGTAGTTAGTTCAAATACAAATCCAAAGAACGAAATTTCAACCAATATAATTATCGAGCATGATGGCTTACAGCGAGAATATATCCTTTACGTACCTGAATCCTATACTGGGAATGATCCTGTACCATTGGTCTTCAATTTTCATGGATATACTCAGTATGCAGATGATTATATGCTATATGCTGATTTCAGGTCTATCGCTGACACTGCAAAATTTATTCTTGTATATCCTCAAGGAACCTTACATAACGGACTTACACATTGGAACGTTGATGGTAGTTGGACTCAAGGCAGTACTGTTGATGATGTAGGGTTCACAGAAGCGATGATAGATACTCTCACATTCGGGTACAACATAGACCAATCAAGGATATATGCTACGGGTTTGTCAAATGGAGGTTATATGAGTTTTCAGTTAGCTTGCCAACTTAATGATAAATTTGCCGCTATTGCTTCAGTTGCAGCAACTATGATACCAACAACATTTAAAAGCTGTAGTCCTCAGCATCCAACACCAATATTACAAATGCACGGTACCAATGATCCGCTTGTTCCATATACCGGAAATATCATATCAGTATCCGTTAATGACGTGCTGCAGTATTGGATTGACTATAACAATTGTAATACGAACCCAACTACAACAAATTTACCTCATAATCTTAATACAATCAATGGAAGCACAGCACAACTCATCGTTTATGACGGTGGTGATAATCATGTTAGAGTCGAGCATTTCAAGATTAACGGCGGCGGACATGAATGGCCTGGCTCATCAGGTAATATGGATATTAATGCTAGCGATGAAATCTGGAAGTTCTTTTCCAATTATGATATTAATGGTCTTATAGAATAATTAATTATTCTCAAGAATTCTTCTGCAAATCTACACTTCCTATCTAAGAATTGAACTACAAAAAGCTCCTTCATTTTAGGAAGATTTGTGCTATTGGCTACAATTCAATTAGGTGTTTTATCCGTAATATTTAACTTTATGATACTTTAACTATTGCCTCCCCATTTATTACTGTTTGTCCGACACTATTAACACAGGTAGTTTGAAGTGTGATAATTGGTTTATCATCACGGATGTTAATTATCTCAACAGATGCCGTGACCTTTTCACCAATCATTACGGGGGCAGTAACACACAGTGTTTGCCCCAGATATATTGTACCTTTTCCTGGCAATTTATCACCTAATAAACCAGAAAATAGACTTGCAACTAACATGCCATGTACAATGCGTTGACCAAAAATAGACGATTTTGCATATTCTTTATGCAAATGAACAGGATTTTTATCATTAGAAAGGTCAGCATATTCTTTTACATCTTTTATAGTAAATGTTTTACTAATTGAGGCAGATTTACCGATGAATAGTTCTTCATTCATGAATTGTACTTGTCTGTCTATTCAGTTCTGATGAATTCTAAAATTGATTGGTTTGTTTCCTCAGGTTTTTCAAATTGAACAAAATGACCACATTTTGGAAATAATACTGTTTTATTGTTTGGTATTTCTTCTGCACCAATTTTTGCGATGTTCTCTGTCCATCCGGCATGTAAAAAACGATTTGGAATTAATTGATCATTCTCGCCCCAGAGAATTAAAGTTGGTTGAGTGATCTGATCTAACTTATCATATACATAGCCATCAATCATTGCTTGTACATTTTTTGAAACAGCATAACAATATCTATCAAAATCCGATGAGCCACGTAGTTGAATTCGTTCAGTGATTAAAAACTCTGCATCTTCCGGTGTTTCATAAAAGTTGTAGCGAAGATTAGTATCAATCGCACGTATGGGTGTATCTTTAACTAAATCAGGAGTCATAACATTTATTAACCAATCGCCTTCTCCATCTTCAAAGCGCTCAAATCCAGCAGGTGATATGAGTACTAGTTTGTGCACTCTTTCAGGAAAGTTCAAAGCCATGGTCATAGCAATTTGTCCACCCATGGAATGACCTGCAACTATAGTTTCATTAATACCAAGATTGTCCATTAATTCTGTAAGAACAGTTGCATAGAAGTCCATAGTATATTTATAGTGACCTTTATCGGATTTTCCATAGCCCGGTAAATCAACCGCAATGACGCGATATTGTTCAGAAAGAGCATCAATATTTTTTATCCAACCTTTAGCGTATGTCCCAAGCCCGTGGATTAATAAAATAGTTTGACTGTCACTGCCCTCATCAATGTAGGCGACATTAATATTTCGAACTTTTGAATATTTAACCTCATTACCATAATCAAGATCACTGTATTCCATGGGTTCTAATTTATAATAATGTGAAGTTGCGCAACTTTGAATGCTCATCATAATTAGAGCTCCAAAAATAATTGTAAGTAAATATCTCATTTCTAGCTCCTAAAACATAATCCATTTAATGGATAAAATAATTTTCCAAGGATCAACAGGCCGACCTTCTAATCCGCCATTAACTTGCTCTGAATCAAAAAAATCACCTAATGCCAAATAAGCAGCATGCAACTCTAAATCCATAAATACACGTGGTGAATAAACCAAACCTGCATTAATTTCAGTGCCGATAAAATTGCCACCTCCATAAGGGGAGATAGGGGATATTGCTGTGGCGATGGCCGATGTAGCACGTAATTTATACGGAGTGATATCATACGATCCTTTTAGCACTGCAGCTGCAAGCCCTAACCCGATATTTTGTATATCAACTACAGCTGCATTAAATCTGTTTACAACATCACCGTGTGGCAAAAGCAAATAACAGCCATGACTAAACCATACTGCACCAGGGGAAGTCCAGTTATTGCCGGTTAAGATTCCTGTATATTTCCCATCTCGAATATTAGCAGTGTCACCCGAAGTAAACATCAAATCTAATGAAACCATATCATTGATATTTTTTCCATATTTGTATGCTGTTCTAAGATTGGCTGCGTAGCCATTTATTTTTACATCGTGGGATTCAGATACAGCTTTCCCAAAATTGGTTAATACAAATCCGCTATATCCAAAACGTCCTTGATGGAGTAATGGATTTCCATGGAAATGAGTGCCTAGCCAATAAATATCAGCGTTATAAGTTTCTGAACCAAAGTTAAAGTTGGCCACACCATTATAATTTGTAAGGCCCGAGTTCAATCCCTGTCCTAGAATTGAGACTCCTCCTTCACCGCCGCCATTTTGGCTACTCCCATCATCATTAAGATACCAAAGATTAAAACCAATCAATTTTAGAATTCATCAGAACTGAATAGACAGACAAGTACAA
>JBHPEE010000109.1:0-3451 GCA_042577295.1 Fidelibacterota bacterium
TACGGACATAATATTTTCAAAGGTGAATTTCCTGAACATGGGAGAAGGTTATTTATATATTTTTAAAATATTATATAAACTATAGTTCAACAGTATAATACGAAAAACTAAATTGATGAGCAATAAGAAGAAAGAAAGTATTACCAAAACATGAAAATTATCATATTATTAGTATTAACTGTTTTCATCTTAATCGGTTGTAAAGAAGTTGTCAATAAAGTTATTATTGACAATAAAACAGGCAGGTCTATGTTGATTGATGTCATAGATAGAAGAGCATTTGAATTACCAGACTTTAAAGAATGGTATAATGATGAATATACTGCTTATGAACCTGATGAATTTATTCTTGAGCAGATAAAGGAAATAAGTGACAGTGTTGATATTCAAATATTTATGGGGACTTGGTGTAGTGACAGTCGTCGCGAAGTGCCACGATTTCTAAAAATATTAGATTTGTCAGAATTTGAACAAAGCAAATTACGGATCATCAATGTTGACAGGAAAAAGAAAAGTTCTACACACGAAGAAAAAAATAAAAATATTGAATTTGTACCGACATTTATACTAAATAGGGAAGGTATTGAAATTGGTAGAATCACGGAGTTCCCAACCATTACACTTGAGAGCGATTTATTAAGTATATTATTAGAAATTGATCCATAATTTAAAGGTAAGAAATGAAAAACAGCTTACAACTAACTGACAACGATATTGAAAAATATCGTAAAATAATTGATAAAATTGATCTCAGTGAAAAAGATAGAATATTAACAGAGGTATTAATAAAAATAACGAAACTATTTAAAAATAACAAATTAAGTCAATTTCAGTTAGTATTGGTGCAAGAGATAAATGCTCTGTCTAATATTTTGAGGACTAATCCACATTTGGAACAATTGGTGCAACAAAAAATAATTTTTGCATTAAATTACTTTTTAAATGGACAAGATGATATTCCGGATGACATTCCCGAAATTGGGTTTTTAGATGATTTAGCAGTTGTGGACTGGATTATTCATGATATAAAAGAACAATATTCCCATTATTTCCAAGCATAATTTATAATCAATAAAACCTAAAATAATTCTTGGTAAAACAGTTTGAATAAAATAGTTTTATAGCAGTAAGGACACGTTTTGCTTTTTTTTTGCATTCTTTTCAAAGGTAAACAGTATGAATCCAATTAGAATAGCTGTAGATGCAATGGGTGGGGACAATGGACATAAAGTCGTTGTTCGCGGAGCGATAAAAGCCGCGAAGGCAAATCCGGTAAAAATTATTTTAGTTGGAAATGAAAAGAAACTCACCAACGCTTTACGAAAACATAAATATGAAGGTGAGGAAATTGAGATTTATAACGCAACGGAAGAAATCACAATGCATGATTCGCCTAAAACAAGTATTGAGACTAAGCCCGACGCATCGATTGTTGTAGCAGCAAGGTTGGTTGGCGAAGGGAAAGCTGATACTTTAGTTTCAGCAGGAAGTACAGGATCGGTAGTTTTGTCAGCTGCCCGAAACATACCACGGATTTCTGATGTACGTCGCACTGCGATTGCAACAGTTTATCCTACGATGAATGAGTTAAAACGTGACGATATTTTATCATTAATGCTCGATGTAGGAGCCAATATTCATTGTAGTGCTGAGGAATTAGCACAATTTGCAATTATGGGTTCGGCTTATGTTAGAGATGTTAGGGGAACTCCAAATCCGAAAGTTGCATTGTTAAATATTGGTGAAGAAGCAACAAAGGGTGGCGAGAAAATGCAAGAAGCATACAGGATGTTAAAAAATATGTCTACAATAAACTTTGTTGGAAATATTGAAGGAAAAGATATCTTACGGGGAATAGTTGATGTAATTGTTACAGAAGGATTTGTCGGAAATATTGTTATTAAAACATTGGAGGGAGCTGCCAATACGGTTGGTAGTTTAGGAAAATTAGCTTTTAAAACAAGAATAAGTTGGAAATTGGGACTCATCATGCTGCGCAAAGGTATGGCATTTATTAAGGAAGCCACAGATTATTCTGAATACGGTGGTGCTCCATTATTAGGGTTCGAAAAAATGGTAATTATTGCTCATGGTAGATCAAATGCTAAAGCGATTAGTAATGCCATCAAATTAGCTGGGAAATGTGTTCGTGATGATGTTTGCGGAGAAATTGCAAGGAACATTAATAAATTTGAGCGTGAACCACAGAGGGAATACGAGCGTATGAAATCTGAAAGATACCCTTCTGAGAAATGACGTTTTTCGATTAACTGTCGGCAATTTATATGATTTAATAATCTTTAGTAGTAAATGAAAAATAGTTTCAGAAATTATACTAACATTAAATTTATCAGTATTATAATAATATCTTTGTTATCTGTAAGCTGTGTCTATTTCAATACTTTCTACAATGCAAAATTATTTTTTTCTGAAGCGGAAAAGTTGAGAGCAGAAAAAGAAGGAGAATTCCTTGGAAATAATGTAACTGATAAATATAAGAAAGTGATTGAAAAATCAGATATTATAATTAATAATTATCCTCATAGTAAATACTTAGATGACGCATTATATCTCAAAGGAAGATCGCATTATTATCGAAGAGAATATGATTTATCGCAATCTACTTTTAATACATTGTTAGCCACTAATCCCAAAGAATATCAAATATTATCTGAGTATTGGTTGGCTCTGAGTAAGTGGAAATCAGGCAAACCGCAACCTGCATTAGATAATTTAAATCGAATTATATCCAAAACAGATGAAAAGGAATTATTGGCGCAAATTTACAAATCACAAGCGGAAATATTTTTAGAATTGAAGCAAGATTCTATTGCCGTATCGGTTTTGGAACAAGCCGCTGAATTAACAAGGACACGATTGGATAAAGGACAAATATATTATCGTCTAGCTGAATTGGCATATAAAATTCAGGATTATAAGCGCGCAATTCATCATTATAATAATGTTATCAAGTATTCATTTTCCAATGACCGTATAATGGAAGCCAATTTAAAGATAGTACAAAGATACAGAGATTTGAATGACTTAAATAGAGCATCAAAAGAGATACAATCAATGCTTATAGATCCTGAATTTTCGACAATTCATGGCGATTTAGAACTTGAATTAGCAAAATTACAATTAACTCAGAATAATAATATAGCTGCTATTCAAATCTTAGCAGATATTGTTGTCAAATATCCCAACACTGAAATTTCTGCCGAAGCTTTTTATATGCTCGGTGAACAATCTTTGTTGAATAGTAGAGATTTTGTGAAAGCAGATTTTTATTATAAACAAATTAAAATAGAAGCTCCAAAATCAATATTCAATGATTATGCTAAGAAAAGGATTAACGAACTCAATAAGTATAAAAAATCTAAAGATTTTCTTAGTGAAATAGATAATAAAATTAGTAAAGTAGATAGTTTAACAGTCGATCACGTTGTCG
>JBHPEE010000110.1:0-3294 GCA_042577295.1 Fidelibacterota bacterium
AAAATGAAATTATTTATTGTTATGATCGTTTTTTCTTCAATTGTACTTGCACAGGACGACACGAGCATTAATGTTGTTAAACTTACTGATAAATTATATAAAATTGAATTCTATGTAGGCTATGATGTTAATATGATGGTTTCACTAGGTGAAGATGGGTTGTTATTCGTCGATACCGGATTTAAAGAAACTGCAAAAAAATTGAAGAATGAACTTGAGAAACTCGGAAATGCAAATCCGACATATATTATTACAACACATGAACACGTAGATCATACAGGTGGAAATTCTATCTTTGGAAAAGAACCTGCTATAATCGGTTATAAAAATCTTAAAGAAAGAATGAAAGGAGACAGATATATTCTTGAAGAATATCCGGAATGGGCTTTACCGGATATAACCTTTTCCGATTCATTGTCACTTTATTTTAATGGAGAAAAAATTCGAATTATTGCAGTTCCGGGGAGCCATACTGATAATGATATCATGGTACATTTTACTAAATCAGGTTATGCATATTTAGGCGATATAGCCTATGGATTACATATTCCTTCAGTTGATGGTTATGATGGTGATGACTCACAATATGCGGTCATAGTAAAAAAAGCTTTAGATTTATTGCCGGATGATACAAAATTTGTTTCAGGTCATGGGCGGGATTTAAATATGATGGAAATGCGGGAATTTCAGAATATGTTAGAAGAAACAATCACAGTAATTCGTGTTGAGATGGAAAAAGGTAAAGATGTTGCTACTATGCAAAAAGAAAAGATACTCAGCGCTTGGGAGAGATACGCTAAAAATGATTACACCCCAACAAATGTTTGGATACAAAATGTAGTAGATGGATTTAAAAACATAAAAATGGGTCCATCTCCGATTGCAAATTTTTATCGTGCCTATGATAATGGTGTTGAAGCTGTTATAGAGGAGTACTTTGATATTAAAAATAATCATGCTGACGAATATCAGATTCACCCCGCACATCTTTATAAGTTTGCCTATTTTTTATTAGAAAAGGGTAAAATAAATGATGCTATAAAATTATTTGAATTTAATATCTCTGAAAATCCGGATTTATACTATTTGTACGATGGTTTGGGAGAAAGCTATTGGAAGAAAGGAGATAATAAAAATGCTATTATGTATTACAAAATATCGCTTGAAATGTTTCCTGATAATACTAATGCAATATTAATGTTGGATATAATTTCAAAAAATTGAAACCGAAATATTGATAAACAATTTGTCCAAATTTTAAGCTCAAGAGAGGTTAAACAATGGCTATAATTACTTACAATGGATCGAATAGGTATCTAGTTATATCAACTTTAGAACAATGGTTAGATTTGGATATATTATAGGTTAATATATCAATTTAACACAAACATACTAATTAACATAGAAAGGATTAAAATGAAAACGCCAGCATTAATAATATTTTTGATTTTGACTTTTTGTATGATGATTATAGGATGCACAAAACAAGGGAAAATAACAAATAGAGAAATTGAAATTAAAGAAATATCCAGGGTGGTCGATTCCTGTATTGGTTGGTTCAAAGATAAGGATTTTGACTTGTTATTCAGTGTAATTGCAAACGATCCAAATTTTATTGAGATACATCCAACTGATAGAATTGTACGCGGTTTTGAAGAATTCCAAACTAATTCAGAAATATTTAAGCAAGATGAATTCCAATATGTACGTCATGAACTGAAAGACCTAACAATTAATATATCAGATTCTGGCGATGTTGCCTGGTTCTACTGTATCTTGGATGATATAAATACTTGGGAAGGACGACCTGCTAATTGGGCAAATGCAAGATGGACCGGTGTTTTAGAAAAACGTGATGGTAAATGGGTAATTGTCCAACAACATTTTTCTTTTGTGGCTGAATAGTACTATCATAGGGAATTTATAAAATGAAAACTAATATAGCCATATTTCTGTCCTTAATAATTTTCAGTGTAGCATCATGTTCTAGTATAAATCCGACGGAAAGTGAAAATATTATTGAAGATAATAATGATACTACAAAGATAGAAACTGGATTAATAACTGTAGCTAGTGCTAGTAGGTTATGGACTGGTGTTGCAGTATCTAATGAAAAAAGAATCTTTGTTAATTATCCTCGTTGGTCCACAAATCATAGTATTTCTGTTGCAGAAATATCTGATTCAGGTATAAAAGTACCCTATCCCAATGAAGAGTGGAACAATTGGTCAGACTCAGATGATCCAACTAATAAATTTATTTGTGTTCAAAGTGTGTATGTTGATGACAACGATTATCTTTGGATTTTAGATACCGGTAACCCGATGCTCGCCGGTGTTTTAGATAGTGCTGCAAAAATCGTAAAAATTGATCTTAATACTGATATGATAGATAATATTATTTATCTTGCTGACAATATTCCTGATGTAACGAGTTATTTGAACGATATTCGCATTGATGACAATTTTGCCTACATTACCGATTCATCAGTAGGAACAATCGTAATTATTAATTTAGATACAGGTGATATAATTAATCGATTAAGTTCCCACCGTTCAACATCGGCTACTTATCTGGAGGGATTCTATGTTGAAGAGTATTTAGTAAATCTTGTTGTTCATGCCGACGGAATTGCCTTTGACAAGGACAACGGATATTTATACTATAAAGCACTGAGTAGTCCCTACTTATACCGCATAAAAAGCGTATATTTACAGGATTTTACATTATCTGATGAAGAAGTAAAAAGCAATGTGGAATACCTAGGTGCATACGGCGCTGCTGATGGAATGGAAATCGGTCCAGATGGAATCTTATACCTAACATCGCTCGAAGAAAATGCAATTAGGAGATACTATCCTGAAAGTGGTGAAAGCGACATCTTATTAGAAAGTCCCAAATTAAAATGGCCAGACAGCATATCCATTACTGATGACGGTTACTTGTACGTTACAACCTCGCAGTTGCATCTAAGACCAAATGAACGAGGTATTTTTAAAATATACAAAATATCAATTCAAGAAAATAATTAGTTTAATCAAAGAAGAAATGAATACTTTGTTGAAAGATTATACATGCGCTATCATAGCTCTGAAAGGAAAGAACTGCGTATAAATTAGTTATTAAAAATGTTTTAAAACATATCTAAAAACAAACTTGCTAATTTGAGTGTGGCAAAAACGGTAGGTTTTAAAACACACTTTCTGTGGATATAAAAATACTTAAAGAAGTGTGTCAGGATGAGAGAATTACGATATAGCGAGCGGTTCCCTCCTAAGACAGAGAGAAAAACAA
>JBHPEE010000111.1:0-3148 GCA_042577295.1 Fidelibacterota bacterium
CTGGAAATGCACCATCAGGAGAATAGCCAAAATTATAAATATTAGAATAGCCACTACCATCAGTATTTATCTTAAAAATTACACCACCTCCCGGATTGCCACCAGACTGTGCAGTGCCATAAAGTGTTGTTCCATCTAATACCAATGATGCACTTGAAGGATTAGCTCCATCTGTGCTACTTCCAGTAAAATGATGGAGTGGCGTGTAATCGGTTCCATCTATATCTATTTTAAATACAACTCCTTTGTTATGATCTCCACCTGGTTGCATGCCATACATTATAGTTCCGTCAACAACAAGATGACCAAGGCTGGATCCACCCCTGCCATCTTGAAACTCATACAATACTGTATATTGTGCATTTATTGGAGTCATGAAAAGAACGAATAAAGCCATTATTAATGAAAAAAACCATTTATTCATAGTTACCTCCTTTATATATATAAATTGATTCGATTGGTATTTTTTTAAAGTCAGAGAATATAATTCTCGAATGGTTATTTTTTAAGAAAATTATAGTAAATCTCACCTCATGTACCAATTAATTAAATACTACCCCCAAGAATCTCTGCATTGCGTATATTTGACAGTAAGTTGTAATTATTAATTAAAAATTAAGGTTAATATGATCTTCATTTCAACTATAAACATTTAGAGACTTATGAGCCCAACGAAGTGTACTGTATATCAGTAACTTATAGAAAAATGCAGGGATAGTGTAGGCAAACTGCTATCAAAAAGAAGAAAACCGCCTCTTTTTAGGGGCGGTTCTTTCATTAATATCTATTTTTTATAGCTCTGCTGTGTAAAGACAACGCTCATTTCAATTTTGTCGAGGAGAAAGGTGAATTTCAGGTCTTCTGTATCCACAGAAAGTGTATCCACAATGGCAAAATATTTGTAAATTGAACTGTTATCAGGAGTAATGCTATGTTTCATTTCTTTAGAAAGATTAGACGCAAACTGATAGAAAAAACTCAACTCAAAAAATATCTATTCTACGCAGTTGGTGAAATTGTTCTTGTGGTAATCGGTATCCTTATTGCACTACAAATTAATAATTGGAATGAAAATAGAAAATTGACAATTAAAGAATTAAAGATTCTTAATGAGTTACGCTCTGATTTGAATCAAAATATGAGCGATATTGAAAGTAATCTTAATTCATTAACACAATCAATTCAATCAAATGAAATAATAAAATATCACATAGAAAATCAGTTGCCTAATAACGATTCTATGAATTATCACTTTTCGCTATTAAATGCATATGTAGCCTTCACAATGAATCAAACAACATATGATAATCTGAAACAAATCGGTATTGATATAATATCTAATGATTCGTTAAGGTTGTCAATTTCAGACCTCTATGGACATAGATATACTTCGTATAGAAAATTTGAGGACCAATATTTATTGGAGCATTATACGAATTATATTAAACCTATTATTATTTCCGAATTTTCAATCCTCGAACGAAATATTTTTGTACCAAAAAATTATAACCAACTAATGAATCATCCACAATTAAAACAGGTTATAAACTATTCAATTACTTTGTACACTATTTACACTGGAATACAATCTGATTTACAAAATAGAATACAAATGTTGATTGCTGATATTGAAAAAGAAACCAAAAAACTTAAATAATAAAATTTTTGGCTCTGACTTAATAAGGCAGAGCCATACAGCCATTCTATCGTTGTGAGAGATTCCATTCAGTAGTTTTGTATCCACAATGACGATTTTTTGTATTAAATGTAAGTCGTCGTTTTGAGCCCAACGAAGTATCAACAATAACTGCACTTACAGAATAGTGTAGGCATAGTGTAGGCAACCTGCCATCGAAAAGTAGAAAACCGCCTCTTAACTGGGGCGGTTTTTAATTTTGCGTTAATTATTATTACACTGTTATAATATAATCGTTTATTGAAATAGCTATTATTCTTTAAGTAGATTATATAATCTGTTAATCTACTATTTTGACATTCTTAGGAGGATAAAATGAACAAATCAATTCTAATTTTTACTATTCTTTTCCTTTCAATCAATATTACTAATGCACAAGATATTGTCAGTAAACTCGGCGGAACTACCGCCACAGAGACCTATGATGTAACTGATTCAGCAGATAATCTATTATTTAGAATACAGGGTGATAAGGGCGCATTATTTACAGGTACTTATCTTACTGGTACAATTCCTGCTACAGGAGAAGGCACACGAATGATGTGGTACCCCCGAAAAGCTGCTTTTAGAGTTGGGCGCGTTGAAGGTACCCAATGGGATGATACTAATATTGGACGGTATTCAACCGCGATGGGTAAAAATACAACAGCACGCGGAGATAATTCAACCTCAATGGGTTATAGTACAACAGCAAGCGGATATTCTTCAACCGCGATGAACAGTGGAACAACAGCAAGCGGAGAATCTTCAACTGCGATGGGTATTGAGACAGAAGCAAGCGGACGGTATTCAACTGCGATGGGTGTGGGCTCACATGCAAAAAGCTATGCTTCCGTTGCAATAGGACGATATAATGTTGGCGGTGGGGACCCTGCAGGCTGGGTTAGCACAGACCCATTATTTGAAATAGGTATTGGTACAGGTATTAGTGCTAAGGCTAATGCTATGACAGTATTAAACAATGGTAAAGTCGGTATAGGTGAAATTGCTCCTGACTTTCCATTACATATTTTTTCTAACTATCATCCTTGGGACACTAAAATGGACCACCATATTAAACTGGAAGTTGCAAATGGTTGGTGGACAATGGGAGTTGATGACCAAGCTGGGGACGCAGATTTTCTTTTTAGGTCAAGCGAAGATTCTGACGGATATACAGCATTGATTGACGCTGCAACTGGTGGCTATATTTTAACATCAGACAAAAGATACAAGAAAAATATAGAACCATTATCAAATATGTTAGAAAAGATACAAGAGTTAGAACCTGTAACCTATCATAGACTAAAGCAGGATGATGATGAACTAAGAGAGATAGGTTTTCTTGCTCAAGATGTAAATGCTATTTTCCCAAATAATAATATAGCCAAACTCAAAGGTGATTACTGGACTTTAACATACGATAATTTCGGTACAATCGCTATCGCAGGAATTAAAGAGCTTAAGGATGAA
>JBHPEE010000112.1:0-3113 GCA_042577295.1 Fidelibacterota bacterium
CCATTTAGATTCATTTATTTGCCTAAAATCGGTGACCAAATAAAAAAATCGAAAAACCTATTTAAACGAGCTATTAAGAAAAATTTATATAAAGGAAGCTATAATTATTGTTATTGTACAAAATGCAATCATTTTTATCATGTAGTTAAAGAAGCCCTAAAAAATAATGTTGAATTGGAAACTTCATCTGCGTTTGATATCGATTTGATATTAAAATTGTTTAAACGAGATAAAATCGATAAAAATTTGATCATTATTCATAATGGTTTTAAAACAGACGATTATTTAGCAAAAATAAATTTATTACATGAGATGGGTTTTAAAAATTCAATTATTATACTAGATAGCGCTACTGAGCTATCTAGAATTATTAAGCTAAAATCTAAAAAAAAAATAAAGATTGGATTACGGATGGCTGTAAATGAAGAGGCGCAATCATCCTACTATACTTCAAGGCTTGGTATTAGACAACGAGATATGGTTGATTTCTATAAAAATCAAATAAAAAACAATCCCTCAGTAGAATTAAAAATGCTCCACTTCTTTGTAGATTCTGGAATAAAGGATACAATGTATTATTGGGGTGAGTTTAGCAAGGCTTTAAAATTATATATAGATCTAAAAAAGGAATGCGATAGTCTTGACTCTCTTAATCTTGGCGGTGGTTTCCCGATTCGAAACCATCTTGGTTTTGAATATGATTATGAATATATGATAAATGAAATTATTAAAAATATTAAAGAAACATGTGTTAAAGAGAACGTTATCGAACCTGATATTTATACAGAATTTGGTAAATATACAGTTGGCGAGTCTGGTGCAGTAATATTTAAAGTATTAGAGCAAAAGCAACAGAATGATACTGAATTATGGTATATCGTAAATAATAGTATCATGAACACACTGCCCGACGCTTGGTCGATTTATGAAAAGTTTATTTTACTACCTATAAATAAATGGAACAATGAGTATAGCCGAGTAAATATTGGAGGTATTAGCTGTGACCGCTCAGATTATTATAACTCCGAAGACTTAAATCAAGAAATCTTATTACCAAGATATTCTGACGATGAAAAAGAACCTTTGTATCTTGGTTTCTTTCACACAGGAGCCTATCAAGATTCCATTAGCGGTTATGGCGGTATAAAACATTGTCTTATTCCTTCACCAAAGCATGTGATAATTGATAGAGATGAAAAAGGTAATTTTATCGATTATGTGTACAGAGAGGAGCAGTCTTCAGAGGATATGTTCAACATATTAGGATACAACAAATAATGCCTAATTTTGGCAATATTGAAGATAAATACGCTGGCTACGAAAATGCATCAGTCTTGTTACAATCCATCCCATATGATGGAACAAGCACTTGGGGAAAAGGAGCTGACAAAGGTTTCGACGCATTTCTTGATGCTACTGAAAATATGGAATTATACGATATTGAAACGGATTCGGAAGTGTACAAAAAAGGGATTCATATTTTACCTGAATTGAAAGATTTTGAATCTCCAGAAAATATGTTCGAAAGTACATACAAAGAAACTATTGAGCTCCTTAAAACTAATAAGTTTTTAACCTTTTTAGGTGGAGAACACTCAATAAGTATTGGCGTGATAAAAGCTTTTTACGAGAAATATTCTGATATAACTATTTTGCATTTTGATGCACATGCTGATCTAAGAGAAAATTATCAAGGTTCTCAATACAATCATGCTTGTGCATTGCATGATGCTAGTAAAAACACAAATTTGATTCAAGTTGGAATTCGGAGCATGGATATATGCGAGAAACAATATCTAAATTATGATAAATGTTTTTTCGCAGAAGATATGCATAGATCTGAAGATTGGATTAATAAGTCTCTCAATCTAATTATTAATAATGTATATATAACCTTTGATTTAGATGTTTTAGATCCATCAATAATGCCGGCTACAGGTACACCTGAACCGGGTGGAATAGATTGGAATACTACAATAATGTATTTAAGAAAAGTATTCAAAAATTATAATGTATTGGGTTTTGATATTGTAGAGTTAGCTCCAATCCATTCTAACAAAGCTCCTAATTTTTTAGTAGCAAAATTATATTATAAAATGTTGAGCTATAAATATCATGGAAAATAAAGGACCAATCTCGAATTTTATTATTGAACATTATAAACACTTTAATGCTGCTACACTTGTAGATGCAGCAAGGGAATATGAGAATCAACTTGACCATGGCAACAAAATGATGGTTACTCTCGCAGGTGCGATGAGTACTGCTGAACTTGGAAGGTCATTGGCAGAAATGATCAGGCAGGATAAAGTAGACATAATTAGCTGTACAGGTGCAAATCTTGAAGAAGATATAATGAATCTTGTAGCCCATTCACACTACAAGCGTGTTCCTAATTATCGTGATTTATCTCCTGAAGAGGAATGGAAATTGTTAGAGAATGGTCTTAACCGAGTCACTGATACTTGTATTCCCGAAGAAGAAGCATTCCGTATTTTACAAAAATATATTTTTAAAATTTGGAAAGATGCTGAATTAAGCGGTGAGAGATTTTTCCCGCACGAGTTTATGTATAAACTTCTTAATTTAAAAGTTTTGGAAAAACACTACGAAATTAACCCTAAAAATAGTTGGATGTTAGCTGCAGCTGAAAAGAATCTACCAATAGTTGTACCAGGTTGGGAAGATTCAACACTAGGGAATATATTTGCATCATATTGTATCAAAGGTGAACTAAACACGAGCACTATGAAATCCGGGATCGAGTATATGAATTGGTTAGCTAACTGGTATACGACAAATACTCAAAATAATGGAATTGGTTTTTTCCAAATTGGTGGCGGAATAGCTGGGGACTTCCCTATTTGTGTTGTTCCAATGCTATACCAAGATCTAGAACGAACTGATACTCCATTTTGGAGTTACTTTTGTCAAATATCAGATTCAACCACAAGTTATGGTTCATATTCAGGAGCAGTGCCCAATGAAAAGATCACCTGGGGAAAATTAGGGATTGATACTCCAAAATTCATTATTGAATCTGACGCAACCATAGTAGCACCATTAATTTTTGCATATTTATTAGGTTGGTAATTAGTTAACAATTTCATTGA
>JBHPEE010000113.1:0-2961 GCA_042577295.1 Fidelibacterota bacterium
ATTATTTATAACTACTGTATCTGTTACGCGAACATTACCCTTTCTCTTTTCTTTTTAATTACAATTGGTGGCATAATGGCATTGGCAATTCCTTTTAGTCTAATCTGGCTAATGGAGTATGCAAAATTATTAACAGTGACTGAAGTAATTGAAATAACCTTATCGTTTAAATTTATCGCCATCGCAGTCATAATCTCATTTGGTTATATTTGGTTTATACGGAAGAAACAGCATAATAAATTTGTAAATCAGTATTCTGAAACAGAAAAGTTGTTACATAATTTGGCATTTAAATCCTGGTCTACACAGGTTTCATTATCTAATATGGAAAGCCATTTATTTAAGAAAAAGGTTATTGGTATCCAAATCAAAAAGCCTGTTTTCATTACAGCACTTCCAAGGGCAGGAACTACCTTATTACTCGAATTATGCGTAAAAACCAACGAGTTTAGTACACATACATATAGAGATATGCCATTTCTGCTTACACCATTATTTTGGAACCGTTTTTCAAGATTATTCAAGCATTCGGGTACTATACAAGAGCGAGCCCACAGAGACGGAATGATGATAAATATAGATAGCCCTGAAGCTTTTGAAGAAATCATTTGGAAAGGCTTTTGGCCTTCACGGTACAAAGAGGATCGAATTATTCCTTGGTTAGAGCCAAATTACCCTGGCTTTGAGAATTTTTTAATGGACCATATCAAGAAAATTATTTTCTTAAGAAAAAGCAATAACATGCCTCGGGCTAGATATATTTCTAAAAACAACCTAAATATTGCGCGAATCGCATATTTAAAGCGTGTATTTCCTGATAGTATTATCGTTGTACCATTTCGTGCCCCATTGCAACACGCATCATCCCTACTGCGACAACATCGCAATTTTCTTAAAATTCATGAACAAGATTCTTTTGCGTGTAAATACATGAATGATATTGGCCATTTTGATTTCGGTAACAATCTACGACCGGTGGATTTTAATAATTGGTATTCTTCAGAACAGGCATTGGACTCAAACACACTATTATTTTGGATACAATATTGGATAAGAACATATGGATATCTGCTCAAAAACGAATATACTCATATTAAATTTGTTTCTTTTGATTCTTTATGCAATGATCCTAAAAAATACTTAGAGCAGCTTGGAAAAATTATTAAACTTAAAAATATCGAAACTTTTATTAATAATGCTGATCTAATTATTACGCCAAAGCAATATTCTGAAAATAATACCGGTTTACCTTCCGAAATTGTTAATGAAGCAATAATTTTATACAAAGGTTTACAAAGAAGTTCACTTCAGTAAAATATTTTTGAATTGTTGGATTTGATTAAGGTCTTACAATTCTAATTTATAATTATCCTAATCGGAGTATTGTGAAATTTACAATTTCTACACAAATTCAATTCCGATAGTGATTTTTTTGTTATGTTAATATTAATCCTGACTTAACGAAAAAAGTGTTGTGCCATATTTAAATTTGAACCTACTGAATACTCTTTAACTTTCAATAAACTTTGATCATTATTAACAATAATTATCGCGGATATTGTACAATTTGTGAACCTCCAGACCAGGTGGTATTGATAATGTGTTTTTTAGTTGAGCGACAAAACAATCCTGGGCTTGATATTAAAAAAAAAATAATATTTTTATTGGAAGTGTTAAATTCCCTTAATTTGATTGGATGTTTTGTTATTTTTTTCAAAAAACATTAAAAACATTGGAATCACTAAAGGGAAAAGAATCCCTAGGGGTCTAGTAACCCGTGGAGAAAGCAAGACTGTCGCTAATATCACAATGGGGATTACTATAATTTGTCTTTTAAAGAAAATGTGTTTTCTAATATTTATTATACCAAACCAAAGAAAAGAAAACGATAAGAAAACCATACGAACTATATACAATAATCCTCCGATATTAAATAACCTTCTCCCATGTTCAGGAAATTCACCTTTGAAAATATTATGTCCGTACTCAACTTCAAAAGCTGTTCCGCCTAGAGCAATTCTAATTGAAATAAATACTATTAATGGTATAAGACATATAATGAAATTTTTTAATAGTTTAGTTTTGTCACGAAGCTGAAGGGTTTCTAAAAACCACATTAATGAAGCAACCACAAGAATCTCTTTCGACATAACACCTGCTATGGCAGAAAATAAAAATAGATATGGATTTCTTCTGATTACCGCCATAAAAATCAAAATTGAAAAAAACATACTTATTGGATCTAACATAGGAAAGGGTAATGTTCGCGTAACAGATACAGTAGTTATAAATAATATACCTCCGATGAAGGATACCAATTCTGAGAATTTAAAATCTTTAAGTAAATAAATGTTAAAAAGCAACGCAGCCAAAAATATAACTATAATGTTCATCAGAACAAATGACATCTCTACACTAATTTGAAATACTGTTGATATAGCTTTTACAATTAAAGCAGGAAGAATCCTATATTTGTATGGTGGTATAGCGCTACCAAGATCCTCGCCCTGGAGAAGATAATATCCACAATCCCATGCAAATGAAGATAATTTCCAAATGTTTCTCCAATTGTAGTCAATTTGATGCTCTTTTAAACTACCCAAATCTGGATAGTATTCTTCTAATACTTTTTCTTCCCAAATAAAAAATGCTAGGTCAATAGTTCGTTCTTTCCCGTAGGCATAATGAAGGCTAGTGGAATATATTAGAGTTAGATATGTTAATGAGACGAGTATCCAATATTTGTTGCGATTTAACATTACTTTTATATTACTACTCATTATTTTAATTCCTGATTATCTCTAATTCATTTAATAAGTATAATACAAATGAACTAAAATCTTCCGATTCATATGCCATTGGGATTATTAATGCAAAAATCATATTCCATTTTTATTTATATAAATTACAAAAATAAGTTAGTTTTTAACATTGAAAATTACCAATTGGATAAGTTTAATC
>JBHPEE010000114.1:0-2902 GCA_042577295.1 Fidelibacterota bacterium
TTTAAGAAGGTTTGATGACACTAACCAAGATACAAACTGGGATGCGAACTGGGAAGGTAAAACATCGGTTGATAATAATGGATGGTATGCTGAATTCAAAATACCTTTCAGGGAGTTGCGGTTCGACAATAGTGACAATAAGACTTGGGGTATACAGATTCATCGCTATATAGCAGAAAATAATGAGGAAGATTATTGGTCATTTTGGCCAAAGAATGAAAGCGGTTATGTGCAGCATTATGGAGATTTAACAGGTCTTTCTAACATTCCGAAGCAAAGAAGATTGTACGTAATGCCTTTTGTAACAGGTTCATATACAAAAGCTGATTTTTTAAAAAATCCCGTTCATAAAAATTCATTCAATTACGGGAGCAATCTTGGATTAGATGCTAAAATTGGAATAACAAATAATTTAACATTCGATTTAACGGTAAATCCTGACTTCGGACAGGTAGAAGCAGATCCGGCAGAATTAAATCTATCTGCATTTGAATCATATTTTAGTGAAAAACGACCATTCTTTGTTGAAGGTGGTAATATTTTCAACTTTAGTCTTGGCCTGGGTGATGGAGACCAATCTAGTAATAGTTTATTTTATACAAGACGTATCGGCAGAGCGCCTCACTATTATGTCGAAGATGAGAATGGATATGAGACAAACCCGATAGCAACTAGAATATTATCCGCCGGAAAAATTAGCGGTAAAACAAGTTCAGGCTGGTCAATTGGTATTTTAGATGCTGTTACATCCAAAGAAACTGGAACTGTCAAATTTGAAGGCGGAGTTCCTACTATTAAGGAAACAGCTGAGCCCCTCACCAATTATTTTGTGTCCCGTGTTCAAAAAGATCTTAGAGAAGGCAAAACCACCGTCGGTGGAATTTTTACAGCTACCAATAGAAATATTGAAAATGGTCATTTAGATTTTTTGCATACTAGCGCCTATACAACTGGTATTGATTTTGATAATTATATTTTTGATAATAAATATGAGCTCGAGGGTGCTTTTGCTTTTACCGACGTAAGCGGTTCGAAGGAAGCTTTACTTGAAACTCAAACTAGTTCCAGACATTATTTTCAACGCCAAAATGCTGATCATTTGCAAGTTGATTCCTCCGCGACAAACCTAAGAGGTTTTGCACATAAAATGGCTTTCTCAAAAATTAAAGGTGAGCATTGGCGATGGACATTAGGTGAATGGGCATTTTCTCCGGGATTTGAAGCAAATGATTTGGGATTTCATAGAAATACTGATTCGCAAGTTCAATTCGTTTGGGTGCAGTACCGAGGAGATGATCCCGGTAGATTTATCCGTAGCCATAGTACAAATTTTAATCTCTGGAACGACAATACCTTCGGTCATGAAAGTACGGGCACTGGTGGAAACGTTAATGGTAACTTAACATTTATTAACTATTGGACCATTGGTGGCGGAATTAACATTAATTTGCCCGGCTATCATACTACAGCAACTTGGGGCGGACCTGCTATTAAGACTGAATCAAGAAAAAATCTTTGGAGTTATGTTGCAAGTGATAATCGAAAACCTATTAATATAGAAGTTCTTGGTTATCGTGGCTCAACAGGAGAAGGTACTAATTGGTTTGGAATAGAGCCAAGTATTAATTGGCGACCTACTGACAAATTTTCATTACGCGCTTATATGGGGTATAACCAGACATATGACACTTGGGCTAATTGGCAAGACTATGAATCTTTAGAAGATTTACAAACAGGTCAATTTGAATACCTGATGGTTGAGTTGGATCAAAAAACAATTTCAGCCACAATGCGGTTGGATCTGACATTAACTCCAAATTTGTCTATACAATATTATGGTTCACCATTTATTACAGCAGGAAAATATAAGAACTTTAAGAAATTAATTGATCCTGATGGCGAAGAATTCTCAGACAGATTCCTCGATTATGAACAATCAACACAAAATTATAATAAACAAGATGAAATATGGGAGATCGATTATAACAATGATGGTGTAGTAAACTATGAAATATCAAATTTAGATTTTAACTATCGACAATATAATTCCAACCTTGTTATTCGATGGGAGTATAAAACCGGTTCTACACTTTATCTTGTTTGGAGTCAAGGCGTGTCCGATTATATTGAAAATGGTGCTTTTAATTACTCCAAGGATATGAAAAACTTATTTAAAGAAGATATAGAAAACGTTGTTCTACTAAAATTCAGTTATTTACTAAATATTTAATAAGTATTATACAAGATTTAGATAAGTTAAAATCATCAATCCAACTGGAATAGTAATTGATGAAACAAGTGTAGTTATTAAAACTATATTACCTGCAATTTCTCCATGTGGTGTCATTGAATCAGCTAAAACAAAACTCATGATAGCGGTCGGACAGGCAAATATAATAAAAATTATCCCTAATTCGATACCGATATAACCGGTAAAATAGCCAAGCGAAGTAGCAATTAATGGTGAAACTAATAGTTTTAAAATTAATGCTCCTAAAGTGATAAATGATGTATTTTGCAGATGTTTAATTTTCATGCTTCCGCCAACACCGATTAATGCCAATGGAATAGTAATTGCAGCAATGTAGTTACCAGTAACAATCAATACATTCGGTATCGGTACCTGCACCAAAGAAAAAATTATTGCAGCAACTGCTGCAATAATAACAGGATTCAGTGCAATCGTTTTAATCATTTCGGACATGGCTTTGCCCATTTTATTGTGTCGATCAGAAATTGTTAAAGCAACAACCGACAACATATAGTCCAAAGGTATTAAAAAAACTAATATCATTATCATTTTTGATACAGCATCTTCACCAAAAACATTCATAATCAACGCTAAACCGATAATTACATTGTTCGGCCAAAATCCGCCTTGTATAAATACTCCCCTACCGTT
>JBHPEE010000115.1:0-2899 GCA_042577295.1 Fidelibacterota bacterium
TTATAATTGCACCAATATTATATGTGCAATCAATTTACAAAATTGGAACGAATGATAGTAAATATTATATGTAAAATGTTTCTATTAATAATAAATATATGTTCATTGATATAAAAAAATCTAATAAAATTGTTTTCTTTACTGGCGCGGGTATGTCAGCTGAGAGCGGAGTACCGACTTACAGAGGTAGAGGTGGCATATGGCATAAATATAATTGGGAAGAATTTGCCTGTCAGGACGCATTTGAAAGAAATCCTGCAAAGGTACTTGATTTCCACGAACTGAGACGTAAATCAGTTTTAGCGTGCCAATCGCATAATGGACATCAATTTATTTCTGATTTACAGAAATCACATGATAATGCAATAGTTGTTACGCAAAATATTGATGGAATGCATCAACGAGCAGGAACAAGAAATGTAATTGAATTGCATGGCAGTTTATGGAGATTGCGATGTGATGATTGCGGTATCGCAGTTGAAGATATTGGTGATTCATTTGCTAAAATAAAATGCGATTGCGGTAAATATTTACGTCCTGACATCGTTTGGTTTGGTGACATATTAAACCCACAAGTTATTCAACAGGCATCGGAAGTAATCCAAAAATGTGATTTGTTTATCAGCATTGGTACTTCCGGCGTTGTTTGGCCAGCTGCCGGATTCCCTAATGAAGCTAAAAGTAATGGTGCCTATTGTATTGAAATCAACACCGAGCGGACGGAATTGTCATATTTATTTGATGAAGTAATAATTGGCAAAGCGAGTGAAGTATTAACTGACTTGCCATTCCACTTTTGATGCGGAATCTATTATTATGTATTCCTGCTTTTGCGGGAATGACAAAGTATAAAAAAACGGGAGCAAAGCTCCCGTTTTTAATTCAATATATTTTGTTATTTTACCATATTTTTACACGTTCAGATTCAGTTAAATAATGTCCGTCACCTTCTTTCACATCAAATGCTGCGTAGAATTCTGGCATATTATTCATTACACCTATTACTCTGTATTTACCATATGAGTGTGGATCAGTTAATACTTGATTCCTAAGATATTCATCGCGTGCAATCATTCGCCATACCTGTGCCCAGCCAATAAATACTCTTTGATTTCCGGTAAATCCATTTAGAACTAGTGGTTGTTTTCCATTTAAAGACATTTGGTAGGCGTTATAAGAAACGGTAAGTCCGCCAATATCAGCAATATTTTCGCCAAGGGTTAACTCACCATTTATATGCAATGAATCGATTGGTATAAATTTATTATATTGGTCAATAACGACTTGAGCGCGTTCATCAAATCTTTTTGCGTCCTCTTCTGTCCACCATTCACGCATATTTCCATTTCCATCTGATTTACGTCCTTGATCATCAAATCCGTGTATTATTTCATGACCGATCACTGCCCCTATTCCACCATAATTTACCGCATCATCGGCTTTCATATTAAAAAAAGGTGGTTGCAAGATTGCGGCAGGGAATACAACTTCATTCATTGATGAACTATAGTAAGCGTTAACTGTTTGAGGTGTCATGCCCCATTCTTCTCTATCAATTGGTTTACCAAGCTTATCCATCTCACGTCGGTATTCAACCTCGGCTGAACGCGCTCAAGTCGTTATTGACCAATATAATAAATTTATACCAATCGATTCATTGCATATAAATGGTGAGTTAACCCTTGGCGAAAATATTGCTGATATTGGCGGACTTACCGTTTCTTATAACGCCTACCAAATGTCTTTAAATGGAAAACAACCACTAGTTCTAAATGGATTTACCGGAAATCAAAGAGTATTTATTGGCTGGGCACAGGTATGGCGAATGATTGCACGCGATGAATATCTTAGGAATCAAGTATTAACTGATCCACACTCATATGGTAAATACAGAGTAATAGGTGTAATGAATAATATGCCAGAATTCTACGCAGCATTTGATGTGAAAGAAGGTGACGGACATTATTTAACTGAATCTGAACGTGTAAAAATATGGTAAAATAACAAAATATATTGAATTAAAAACGGGAGCTTTGCTCCCGTTTTTTTATACTTTGTCATTCCCGCAAAAGCAGGAATACATAATAATAGATTCCGCATCAAAAGTGGAATGGCAAGTCAGTTAATACTTCACTCGCTTTGCCAATTATTACTTCATCAAATAAATATGACAATTCCGTCCGCTCGGTGTTGATTTCAATACAATAGGCACCATTACTTTTAGCTTCATTAGGGAATCCGGCAGCTGGCCAAACAACGCCGGAAGTACCAATGCTGATAAACAAATCACATTTTTGGATTACTTCCGATGCCTGTTGAATAACTTGTGGGTTTAATATGTCACCAAACCAAACGATGTCAGGACGTAAATATTTACCGCAATCGCATTTTATTTTAGCAAATGAATCACCAATATCTTCAACTGCGATACCGCAATCATCACATCGCAATCTCCATAAACTGCCATGCAATTCAATTACATTTCTTGTTCCTGCTCGTTGATGCATTCCATCAATATTTTGCGTAACAACTATTGCATTATCATGTGATTTCTGTAAATCAGAAATAAATTGATGTCCATTATGCGATTGGCACGCTAAAACTGATTTACGTCTCAGTTCGTGGAAATCAAGTACCTTTGCAGGATTTCTTTCAAATGCGTCCTGACAGGCAAATTCTTCCCAATTATATTTATGCCATATGCCACCTCTACCTCTGTAAGTCGGTACTCCGCTCTCAGCTGACATACCCGCGCCAGTAAAGAAAACAATTTTATTAGATTTTTTTATATCAATGAACATATATTTATTATTAATAGAAACATTTTACATATAATATTTACTATCATTCGTTCCAATTTTGTAAATTGATTGCACATATAATATTGGTGCAATTATAA
>JBHPEE010000116.1:0-2675 GCA_042577295.1 Fidelibacterota bacterium
CATGTGACATTGCCATCTACTCCGTCAGAACCGGCAATACCATCGGCCCCATCAGCTCCATCTTCACCGGCAGGTCCTTCACAGCCAATATAGAATAAAGCAAAGACCGCCAACATAACCGTGAATAGAACATTTTTTCTTAATCGGTTCATTTTCTCTCCTGTTACTTTTTTTATTATTATCGACCGAGCAGTCGATAATTCGACGGCTAGGTCGTTGTTTTTAAATAAATTATCAATGTAGAATATTTGTAGTCAACACTGTATTCTTGCATTGATATTAATAAAATATTTTAATAAACAAAAGGATAATTTTATCTTATTTATAATTCAGAATATTTGAAATTAGATTAATTGCCGGTTATTTTTTATTCCACGATATTTTAATATGTATTAACTTTGCGCCCAATATGCGCCCGTAGCTCAATTGGATAGAGTGCCTGGCTACGGACCAGGAGGTTGAGGGTTCGAGTCCTTCCGGGCGTACAGATTCAGGTTGTTCTACGATTGGAAAGCAACATTGGCCCGTTCGTCTAGGGGTTAGGACGCCGCCCTCTCAAGGCAGTAACACGGGTTCGATTCCCGTACGGGCTACATCAATCAAGCAAATTTTTATTATTTAGAAACAAATATCGTATTTCACAGTATCATCAACTAATAGTCCAAATCTAAAATAATACATTGAGATATATATTACCCATATTTGTATTTATTCTACTGAAATGTTCGAGGCCTAATGTTGAAATAGTTGACCATTTTGAAAATATATACGGGATATCTTCCGATTCTTTAAATGTTGAAAAATATTCCATTGATAATGGACAAAATTTATCTGATATTTTATCTGAACACGGAATAGATTATCCTACAATAGATCAAATATCATTAAAATCACAAGATATATATGATGTAAGAAAGATGAGGGCAGGTAATCCTTATTTTATGTTATCAAGCGTCGATTCTTTACGCACTCTCAAATATTTAGTTTACGAACGAAATCCGATCGAGTTTGTCGTATTCAGTTTAACCGATTCATTAAATATTTATTTACAGTCAAAAACAATAACTGTTGATACTACGCAAACAACCGGAATTATTGATGAATCCTTGTGGGTAACAATGTTGGAAAATAATGATGATCCAAATCTTGCCATAGAACTATCGGAGATATATGCTTGGACAATAGATTTTTTTGGTCTATATAAAAATGACAGTTATAAGATTGTATATGAAAAAATGTATGCAGATACGCAATATGTTGGGATTGGAAAAATTATTGCAGTTTCCTTTAATCATCTAAATAACGATTATTATGCATTTTCCTACAAGCAAGATGGGATTATCGATTATTTTGATGAAAAGGGGGGAAGCTTACGTCGTGCTTTTTTAAAAGCGCCCTTAAGATATAGTCGAATTTCATCGCGTTTTTCATATAACAGAAAACATCCAGTTCTGAAAATTCGACGTCCACATTTAGGAGTTGACTATGTAGCATCAGTTGGTACACCGGTACTTTCTGTTGGAGATGGCGTTGTAGTTAATGTTGGACGCCGAGCTCAAGAAGGAAGAATGGTTCAAATAAAACATAACGGAACTTATAGTACTCAATATCTGCATTTGTCAAGATATGGAACAGGGATAAGAACTGGAGCGCGTGTAATGCAAGGACAAATAATAGGGTATGTGGGGAATTCTGGACTCTCAACAGGTGCTCATCTTGATTTTAGATTTTATAAAAATGGGCAAGCTATTGATCCCTTAAAAGTAAAATCACCACCGGTCAATCCAGTAAATCCAAATAATTTAGAACCATTTTTAGAATCCATGCATAAATGGAAAGCACATTTAGATTCAATATCTTTCCCATCAACAGATTCTGCTGCTGTATCCAAATCGTTATAGATTAATTCAATAAAATATTCGAATTGATTATTCTTATAAAATATTAAGTTTATACAATAATTGTATGTAAATAATAATGAAAACAGACGAAAAAACAATAAAATCAAACTTTATTAAAGAAATTATTAATGAGGATTTAAAAACAGGAAAATATCAAGGACGTGTTCATACACGATTTCCACCGGAACCTAATGGATTTTTACACATTGGTCACGCTAAATCAATTGTACTCAATTTTGGTATTGCAGAAGAATATGGTGGAAAATGCAATCTTCGCTTTGATGATACAAATCCAACTAAAGAAGAGGATATGTATGTTAAATCAATTATTGAAGATATTAAGTGGCTGGGATACGATTGGGAAGATCGTTTGTTTTTTGCATCTGACTATTTCGGAAAATTCTATGAATATGCAATTAAACTTATAAAAAAAAGTAAAGCATTCGTTTGTGACTTGAATGCAGAAGAAATAAGAGCATATAGAGGATCGCGTACTGAACCGGGGAAGGAAAGTCCATATCATAATCGAACAATTGAAGAAAATATTGATTTATTTGAGCGTATGAGGAAAGGTGAATTTCCTGATGGTACTCGTACACTTCGAGCTAAAATAGATATGTCCTCTTCAAATTTTAATATGCGCGATCCGGTAATATATCGCATCATACATGCGAAACATCACAACACAGGAGATGAATGGTGCATTTATCCGATGTATGATTGGGCGCACGGATTGGAGGACTCGATTGAGGGAATCACACATTCTATTTGCAC
>JBHPEE010000117.1:0-2582 GCA_042577295.1 Fidelibacterota bacterium
ATGATTATGAGAGTACGGAAGAACTCACATACGTTGATGAACAAACTATTAGAGAAGCACTGAAAAGAATAGAAAATATTGATATAGAATTGAAAGACTCTACAATTCAAGATGATTTAAATAAAGTTAATATGTTAATTAGTGAGAAAACTAATATTGTGAGCTATCTAAATCTGACAACTGATAAAACTGGACAACCAAGAGAAATCTCAGATAGGTTAGAAAAATCAAGGAAAGCTGCTTGGGCAGCAGTAAAAACCGCAAAAAATAATATAAAGAAAGAACACATAAAACTTTTCTTACATTTAGATGAATTCCTCAAAATCCGACAATACTCAAAGTATATGCCCAAATCAGAACTATCTTGGGTAATAGAAAAATAAATAAAACTTATATTGAAATCTTCAAACTTAATATAATATAAACACCGCCCTATAATATATAGCGAATCGCCCTACTTGCTATAGCGCTAATACTATGTAAGCACAATTGATTACTCAAATAACATAGGAGATTAGCAAATGCAAGTAACAATATTAGAAGAGCTAAGAGAAATCAAAGCTCTCATTAGAAATAAAGTAAATGATAGATGGATGAATCTAAAAGAATTGTCCAACTACACGTCATTATCCGAAAGCACCATCCGACGTGCGATAAAGAAAGGTCAACTTAAATGTTCAATTAGAACTGGAAAGTTACTTTTCAATATTACAGATGCGAAGAGGTGGCTCAATGGTTAGACATATTACATCTTTATGGTATCGTAGAAATGAATGCCACATACAAATAACTGACCCAATAATAATAGAAAGATTAAAGAAATACATCGGATGGGAATATGTAGTTATCAATGGGATAAAACCGATATACTTGTTTAGGAAAATTGGTATAACAGATTTTTCGGCAATAAAAATATTACAAAGAATCAGTGGAACGAATGAAATTGAGGTTTGTCCAGATACAGGTGAATTGTATGTAACAACAGAACTAGGTACTAATGATGAATAAGCTCTATAAGACACCATTAAAAGCTATTAGGAAGAAATGCATGGATTGTACTTGTGACCAATTTAAAGAAATAAGATTATGCACCGTCGTGAAATGCCCAATTTATGCATATCGGTTGGGCACACGACCTAATAATACGACATTATCTACATTAAAGGAGTATTACGGTGAAAAACCTTAGTATACTGCCTGATTATTAGCAAGAAAGGGCATTCCTGAGGATGGATTAGGATCATTTAGAGTTGAGGATAGAGTCCCTCAATGATTAGAAATACGTGGATACCGCTTTTGGGCAAAAAACCACAGAATTATTAACTAATAAATTGGATTAGTAAAATGGCATATGCAAGATTAATAAGACAAAATTTCTTTAATGAACCCACATTATCAAATTACTCTATTAATGAGAAATATCTTTTAATAGGATTGGCTTGTACTGCTGATGATTTTGGGAGACTATGGAATGAACCTGCGAACATCAAAAGTATAATATTCCCTGTAGATAGAGATATAGACGAGGATTGGATAGATGAGACGATAGATAAGTTTATTAGCGACGAGATACTCTGCATCTACGAAGTAAAGGGAATAAATTATATACATTTTCCCTTATGGTTTAAACCAGGATGGTATCTTAAACAAAAAATTGATAATCCATCAGAGTTTAGAGACCTGCCTGACTGTCCTATATGTAATACAATGATGATTAAGCTAAATAAACGCGAAACTTCGCGTGCAATTAAAGAGAACTTAATAGAACCTAATAAAAACCAAAAGAATACAAACAAAGAGAATATAACGAGAGAAAGGGTTATTAAGGAGTTAACTAAAAGTTCTTATACAGACCATATGGTAGAGCTATATCCACTTGTATCTGGTATACACTATACTGATGCTATTGAAAGATATATTATTCAGGTAGAGGGGAATGACGGATGGAATAATGACCACGGACATCAGTTTGAGGCGTGGATTATGAGTGAACAGGAGCGGCTAATTAAGAAAGAAAACGAACGGTAAGCGATAGCAACTACAGTATGACTGCTATAAAATCATCACGACTGAACTGAGGGAGTTGGATTCTGATAATGAACGTTAGTCCCTATATATATATAGTATTACAATCTTACAATCTATATACTAATAATAACCTATCTATCGACTCAGATTGCAACATTGCAAAGAATGTACACGCGGGGTACGATAAAGGGATAACTTACTTCTTTTTAGGTATTGGGAGTTGTTTTGGTGGATTATCTTTGAAATATTCTAACATTAGATTAATAACGTCTGAAACTGGGCGTGCGTGCTCTTCACTAATAGTATCAAGAAATTTTCTCATAGATTCAGTAGTTCTAAAAGCTAATAATTCTGATCGTTTTTCTTTCATAATATGTTTACAATGTATCACTTATTTAGTTGATTTTAAACTAAATAATTATTATACTTTGTATAACAATATGATACTATAATGGCAAGTATAAGACAAAGAAGAAATAAATGGTATGCCCGGATTTTTATTTGGGATGGTTTCAAGCAAAACGAAAAACTAATTCCTCTTTATACTGAATCTA
>JBHPEE010000118.1:0-2577 GCA_042577295.1 Fidelibacterota bacterium
GGGATTAGATATGGTCTCTTATTATAAAAGTTTTCTTCCGGTAAATACTCCAAATCGAACGTATAAGATATTATCTATACAATTGAAGTAACAATAATTGCTTAGAGAAATCATACAAGAATTATTTCAGGTACATGTAGGAATTAACTCGAATAACAATGTTAGAAACATATAAATATTAATGATAAGGACTAAATGCTTTATGACAATAAAAAAAGTTAAAGACAGACTGAATAAAAAAGAACGAAGAGAAGCCTTCAATCGGATTCGCAGCCAGGGGAAAGGTTTAGACAATAATAGAAGACTAAAAGCTTGGGAAAAAGAAATTGTATCTTTATACCCAACAAATGATTTTGAAGATTACAATGATGATATTGAAAATGTTGCGGGTGAGGCTTATAAATATTAATAATACAGAAAAAATCACTAACTAAATCTTACTACAACTCTGCATCTGATAACTTACATCTTTTTGATAGCTCTGATTTACTTGTATTTGTAGGCGGTGATTGTTTGGTTTCTTGCCCTAAATAATAACGATATCCTTTGTTTTTAAAACGCTTAATATAAAAGGATTCAGAAAAGGTCAAAAAGTTCGAGTTTGGTATGCTGGTGCGGAGCTAGTTGTAACATGTTGTTATTATTTATATCATACAAGCATATATCACTTTTTAATCAAATCAAATAAAGCAAATCCCCCAAATGGTATGGTTCATATGAATTTTGATACTTTGATTTTGGGATGAGTTTTTGTAATAATATTTAGGTTAATTAGAATATAATTTAGTGGTAGTTAGAATTGTACCAAAAACGGTGGGTTTTGAAATGGTTATTGTGTGGATGTAAAACTGAATTTGTTTAAAAACATTAGGATATAGTTAGTAAAATTTCTAATGCGTCTTTGACTGTCTCTCAAGTATAATATTCCCATTATCAAGAGTTGCCTTCAATTTTGTCGTTTCTGGGAACTCTAAAATATATTTTGAAAGCGCGGCTAAAATCTTACGTGTTATAAGTCTTTTGATTGGTCGTGCACCGTATTCAGGTACATAACCGTATTTAACTAAATAATCTTTAACGTTTTGGTCAATTTCTAAATTTATATTCTGCTCTGATAATTGCTTCACAACCCTGTTTAAATGAATCTCAACGATCTTTCTAATCACTTCTTCATTCAAATCGTTAAAGGTGATTATCTCATCAATACGATTGATAAATTCTGGCCTTAAATACTTCTTAATATCACCTTGCGGCATATTAGATGTCATTATAATTATAGTATTTTTAAAATTAACAGTGCGACCTTTTGCATCAGTCAATCTACCATCATCTAATATTTGCAGTAAAATATTCAACACATACGGATGAGCTTTTTCTATTTCATCGAATAATAAAACTGAATATGGGCGTCTTCGGATCTTTTCTGTTAATTGTCCACCTTCATCATAGCCGACGTACCCCGGCGGAGATCCGATCAATTTGGATACAGAGTGCTGCTCCATGTATTCGCTCATATCAATACGAACAATAGCATTTTCATCATCAAATAAAGCTGCTGCTAAAGTTTTACCAAGTTCAGTTTTACCAACACCTGTATTCCCCATGAATAAGAACGAACCGATTGGGCGAGCCTGGTCGCTAATTCCCAATTTAGACATGCGTATTACATCCGATACTTTCTGTACGGCATTCTCCTGGCCAACAACACGTTTTTGCAGTTCATCTTCAAGATGCAGCAATTTTTCTTTTTCACCGGATAGCATTTTTGTTACTGGAATTCCAGTCCATTTGGACACTATTTCTGCTATATCCTCCGTTCCGACTTCTAATTTTAAAAATTTGCTATTTTCCAAAATATTATTCTTTTCTAATAATGATTTTTCAATAGAAGGAATTTCACTGTATTGAATTTTAGCTGCTGTTTGGTAATCACCTTCTCGCTGAGATGTCTCTGCTTGTATGTTTAGTCTATCTAATTTTTCCTTTAAAGACTGTATTGCGCTTACTATCGATTTTTCATCATCCCAAATTTTAGTAAGTTCAGATAATTGCTTCTTCAATACATTTATTTCAGTCTTTACGATTTCCAGACGTTCTTTTGAGCGTTTGTCCTTTTCCTTTTTTAAAGCTTCAAGTTCAATCTCTAGTTGCATAAGTTTTCGTTTGGCATCATCAATTTCGGTAGGTGCTGAGTTCATTTCCATGCGGATTTTGGCAGCAGCTTCGTCCATAAGATCAACTGCTTTGTCTGGTAAAAACCGACCTGATATATAACGATCAGATAGTGTGGCTGCAGCAATTAGCGCAGAATCACGGATATGCAATCCATGATGAACATCATACTTATCCTTTATCCCGCGTAATATTGTGATAGTATCCTCAATACTTGGCTCACCAATATATACCTGTTGAAATCGACGTTCCAAAGCGGCATCTTTTTCAATATATTTTTGATATTCGCCAAGAGTTGTGGCACCTACAACTTTCATCCGTCCTCGTGCTAATTCCGGTTTTATCATATTTGATACATCCATTTGACCTTCTGCTCCGCCAGCACCAACTATCATATGTAATTCG
>JBHPEE010000119.1:0-2493 GCA_042577295.1 Fidelibacterota bacterium
TCAGATTTTGAGTTTATAATTGTGTTTAAAAAGATTGATACCAAAACATCAGATTTGGCTTGGAATCCTAATCGTATGGCGCAGGGTGGTCAACCATACATTAATAAATCAAATATTTTAAACAGTCCAACAAGAAGACATAAAAAAAGTGAGGTACTAATAAATGAAAGCGGCGTCCGCTGGATACATACAATTATTGAAGCGCCGAATAAACCAAATATGCCCTATTCTGAAAGAACCAGTCATCCCACGCAAAAACCCGAGCTATTGCTTAGACAGTTAATCAGGGGCTATTCGAATCAAGGTCAAGTGATTCTGGACCCGTTCGCTGGCTCTGCATCAGCACTGATTAGTGCCTACAAAGAAAAAAGACGCTCAATAGGGGTGGAGGTTGAACTAAAATATTATGAAGAATCACAAGCAAGAATTAATAGAATCATTATGCAACAGGAATTATTTTGAAAATAAGAATAATAAGATTGGATACCAATCGAATAGGTATGCTAATATACCCATATATCTATTATCAAGCTATTTGGGATACCATAGTAAAGTAATACATTAGATAATTAAGAGGAGTTATAATGGTAGGATTAAGAAAGCTTAAAGGGAAATACTATGGCCGTCTACGGCTCAACGGAAAGGATAAGTTATTGCCGCTAAATACATCCTACAAAGCAGAGGCTGATAGGATGATTAAAATATACAATGAAAATGAAGCCTTAATTAAAGCTGGGCTATTAGAAAGCGTTGAAAGAAATAAAATGCCAACCCTGGTTGAAGCAATCCATATATTTCTAAATGAATCTAAAAATAAAGGACTTAACCAAACCACTGTTAAGCACTACGGTTATGCATTAAAGCACCTAAGTGATAATGTCAACAATATTAGTATAGATAAAATAACAGAATCGGACTGTGACAAACTAAAGACCTTTCTACTAAATACGTATGCCAGACCAACAGTAAATAGCTATTTAAAATCCATTAATGCGTTCTTTGGTTGGATTGAGAAAAAGCTTAAAATTGGTTTACCACCAAGAATTCAATTAATTAATGCTGAAAAGATTTTGCCTGAATTTCTAATCCCAGATGAATTAGATAGAATATATCAATTATGCGAAGACGAAAAGATGCTTTCAACTTTTAAAATATATGAACATACAGGAATCAGATTGCGAGAACTGCATAACTGTGAATTAGACATTACAAAGAATGGTACTTATATCAAATTAAAGCGTACAAAGGGCAAACGTGAACGAATTATACCAATTCCCACTGAAGTAGTAGCAGACTTTAAAATAGCTACTAAAGGTGGTATTTATAAGCCTGACAGAATAAGTAGGGCATTCAGTAAACTTCGTGACAAAGCTAAACTCAATTCAAATAAATCTCTGCATAGTTTGCGTCACACATTTGCCCTAAGGAAGCTATTAGAACTTGGTAACATTTATCTTGTAAAAGAAATGCTTGGCCATAGTGATGTGACTACAACTCAAATCTATTTACAATTTCCCGATGGCTATATCAAAGAGGTACTTTCTGATTGGTTACCACAAATCAATGATAAAGTTGATAATGAGACTATGAAGATTGCGAAATTGCTCCATCAAAACGGATATTCCCAATCGTTGAAAAACTAACCAATTCCAACTAATAACATTATACTATTTTGTACTTTTAGTATACTGTTTATTGACTAAAATAAATTAATTTGTGAGGACTTATAATTAATAAATTGATGCAAAAAGAAATATTTATACAACCTGACATAAAAAATATTAAGCCTTTTGTAAAATGGGCAGGAGGAAAGTCTCAACTCCTAAATGAAATCATTAATACAATACCAAATACTTTTAAAAATGGTGATTTTGTTTATATTGAACCATTTGTTGGAAGTGGGGCAGTACTATTCAAAATATTAGCACTCTATTACAAAAATGTCAAAAAGACAATAATTAACGACATAAATCCAGTCTTAATAAAAGCCTATAAATCTATAAAATCAGAACCTAACAATTTCATAGCCAAGCTCAAGAAATTAAGTGATGAGTATTATCAATATGAATCGGATGAAGACAGAAAGAATCTATTTTATGAAAAACGTGAATTATATAATTCAATTATTGCTCCTGATATAGAAAAAGCAGCCTTATTACTATTTTTAAATCGTACGTGTTTTAATGGACTTTATCGAGAGAATAAAAGTGGAAAGTTTAATGTACCATTTGGAAGATATAAAACCCCCAAAATATTAAATGAAGAATTGATAAACACACTACATAGAGTACTGCAATCTGTTGATATTTATGAAGAAGATTATTCAAAAACTATAGACTACATAGACACTCAAAATGTACTTTTTTATCTTGACCCACCTTATCGACCGATAAGTACATCCTCTTCATTTGCATCGTATACAAAAGATGTTTTTGATGATAAAGAGCAAGAGAGATTAAAAGAATTTTGTGATTTGATTGATAAAAATAATTT
>JBHPEE010000120.1:0-2440 GCA_042577295.1 Fidelibacterota bacterium
CTTTCAATATATATTTCGGCTGCTAAAGTTTGGGCAGGCAATGCATTCTGTTCCAAATGCGGGAGGAATTTTTTAGCATCTAGAAAAACTCCGTGGCTCCCAATTGGTACGATAATCGGTACACCGAAATCTAATAATTTTTGTCCAAGATATTGAGTCTGACCTACGCGTGACTGCATATGTTCGTCAGAAACTGACTCCACTATTCCGATTGCAAGGGCTTCCATATCACGTCCTGCCATGCCACCGTAAGTATGCAATCCTTCGTAAATAACGACCATATTTTGCGCTTTACGATAGACATCCTCGTCGTTGGTTGCCAAAAATCCTCCAATATTTACAAGGGGATCTTTTTTGGCACTCATTGTTGCATGATCAGTTAATGAACAAATTTCGTAAACAATCTCTTTTACTGATTTATTTTGATAGCCGTCTTCGCGCTCTTTTATGAACCAAGCATTTTCAGCAACGCGAGTCATATCGTGCGCGATAGGAATATTATATTTTTTTGTCAATTTACGTAATTCTTTAAGATTCGTCATAGAAATCGGTTGACCACCAGCCATGTTTACAGTTGTAGCCATACTCACATAAGGAACACGGTCAGCTCCTACTTCATCAATTAATTTTTGCAACTTTTTTAAATCAACGTTTCCCTTAAAAGGATGATGGCTCTCAGTATTATGCGCTTCATCAATGATTATATCAACAAATTTTGCGCCGGCTAATTCCTGATGCAGTCGGGTAGTTGTGAAGTACATATTGCCCGGTACGTAATCACCTTTTTTTATCATTATTTGGGAAAAAATATGTTCGGCACCACGACCCTGGTGTGTTGGAATTAGATATTTATATGAATAATAATCTTGAATGGTTTTTTCAAGATGATAAAAATTACGGCTACCCGCATAAGCTTCATCACCAAGCATCATTCCTGCCCATTGACGATCGCTCATGGCGTTTGTACCGCTATCAGTTAATAGGTCAATATATACATCCCTCGATTTGAGTAAAAAAGTATTGTATCCCGCTTCTTTAATTGCTTCAATTCTTTCTTCTTTGGTGGTTATCCGAAGATGTTCAACCATTTTAATCTTCCAGGGTTCAGCCCAAGATATTTTGTTTGGCATTAGATAATCCTTATAATATTATTGTATAAAATGAGGTTAAAATTAAGATGAAATGGATGTGTTTTGCACTAATTGAAACATGATTTTGTCTGTTTCCCTATCGGCAAAAACCAGTTGCATTTGTTGATTATGTAAAATTTACAAATTAAAACACACAACTTTCGGTTCAGTCATTTCTTGTAGGGCAAATTTAATGCCTTCGCGTCCTAACCCACTATTTTTTACTCCACCGAAAGGCATTAGATCGACACGATAATCAGTTGAATCATTTACGATCACACTTCCAACATCCATATATTTAATAGCATGAAATGCATTGTTAAGATTGTTAGTAAAAATGGCTCCATGCAAACCATAATCCACACTATTGCTCTTTTCAATTGCTTCGTCAAGATTTTTTACAGAATATAATGATACTACCGGCCCAAACACTTCTTGGCAATCCAACTTTGCAGATGAGGGCATCTTTTCGAAAACTGTTGGTTGTACTAGTGAGCCTTTGCGTGTGCCACCGGTCGAGAGATTGGCACCTTTTTTGACTGCATCTTCGACCCAATCGATTATCCGCATGGCTTCTTTTTCAGTGATCATTGGACCCATATCGGTATCTTCATCAAGTTGGTATCCGACTTTATATGATTTGGTTGTTTTAACAAAAATGTTTCTGAAATCATTATAGATCGAATCTTGAATATAGATACGCTGTACACCGATACAATTTTGACCGACTGCCCAAAATGCTCCTGATACGCATGATTCCACTGATTTCCCTAAATCGCAATCTTCCAGGACGATTACCGGAGAATTGGATCCAAGCTCCATTCCAATCTTTTTTAAACCGGCATGCTTCGCAACTCGTTTTCCTGCCTCAACACCACCTGTAAATGATACCATTCGTATTCTTTCATCGGATACTAGTGCATCACCTATTTCATGTCCATGACCCGTAACAACCGATAAAATTTCACCCGGCAATCCTGCATCTAAAAAACATTCTGCCAGTTTCAAAGCAGACAAGGGCGTAACAGTCGCCGGTTTACACACAATAGAATTACCTCCCGCGATTGCCGGACCCAATTTATGCGCAACTAAATTTAATGGATCATTGAAGGGGGTAATTGCGGCGATAATTCCAATCGGAAATCGATAATAATATCCAACACGGTTTTCTGATCCCTCAGCGCTATCAAATGGAATTGTTTCGCCATTTATCCTGCGTGCTTCCTCTGCCGAAATTGTAATAGTATTGATTGCTCTTCCAACATCCATATATTTAATAGCATGAAATGCATTGTTAAGATTGTTAGTAA
>JBHPEE010000121.1:0-2352 GCA_042577295.1 Fidelibacterota bacterium
AATAACAATATTTTTATTGGAAGATAAAGATGTTCCATTATTTATAATTGTGGTTTGACTACAACACCACAAAAATATTACAGATAGAATTATTTGTATTATTTTTGTATTTGTTAACATACTATAAATTACAAAAAAGGAGAATCACTTATATAAGAAGTGTTGCTTTTAAAAAGGATAACATTATCGTATATTTATTAACATATTACTTATAATAATTTTAAGGAATATACACATTTGAACGATTATAATTATCATTCAGCTATCTTTCAAGATTTCACAATTGATAATGAATTTTATAATTCATTGGGCAAGAAACATATCATCCGTACTTTGATGGAAGAACATCAAGTGATTTTAAATTTTTTGAAGGTGTTGGAAAAATTAGTAAAAGATATCAAACACAAAACATCAATTACTGATTCACAGGAAATCCTGAAAGATATTAAATTAATTTCAGGACATTTATTAAGAACTGAGAAGCACCAGATCCGGGAAGAGCATACTTTTGTTCGACGTTTGGTTAGCATGGCTGAATATGTCCCATCTCAAGAAATTCGCAAGCAGCATGATAATTTAGGTTTCTTAAAACGGAAATTAGAACGAACTATTTATGGTGTTTATACAGTACCTTTCGATGATTTTCAAAAAGACTTGCAGTCTATAAGCCGAAAATTGATAAAAGATCTTAAATCTCACATGGATATCGAAGAAAATATTCTATATCCGCAAGCAGTTAAATTAATACACAACAAAGATCTTTGGAAAAAGATGCGCAATGAATTTGACAATATTGGCTATTGCTGTTTTACGCCCGGTAAAAAGTAAATCCATCTGAAATTTGCGTTTATTGTTTCACTATAATAATTCAATGCTACGTATTTTCAAAATAACAATCATTTCAATAGTAATTATATATGCACTTAACGCTCAGGATCGATATGAATCTTTCCCAACTTGGATAAAAAGTGTTCCAGGATACGGATTTAATGGAATGCAAAACGCCTTCACAAAAAAATCAAATTTATTAATTATAGGAACCGCAGGACTTGGAACTATACTTGCCTATCAATATGATGATCGAATTCAAGATTATATTCAAAGAGAAGGACTATTGCATAATCGAGTATCACAATTTGGCGATTTTTATGGTGGAATTTGGTCAGCTTGGTTGTTACCTGTATCAATAATAATCACATCAAAAGCATCAGATGTGTCAAATCGTGAAATGCTGGAAAAATTAGAATTTGCAGCTTCTGCATTGGTGGCAAACGGAGTCACGACTGTTATTTTGAAACAATTAATTGGTAGGGAAAGACCGAACGGTAGTAATAACTATGCGATGCCCTCAGGACATACTTCGCACAGCTTTGCTGTGGCGGTGATAGCGAATGAGCTTTATGGACGTAAAATTGGAACCGTTGCATATTTGATTGCCGGGTTAGTTGCGGTTAGCCGCATTAATGATAATGAACATTATTTAAGCGATGTTATTGTAGGCGCCGGATTAGGTACAATAATTGGAAGAGGATTTGCCAAGACGTACCAAGAAAAAAAATATATACCAAATATAACAATTTACAATATGGGATTTAAGATCATATATAATTTTTAATTATGAATGTTAAATTTTGCAGTAATTAGTTGCTCATGTTAGTACTTTTTCTGCATTTTCTATATCATTATCTCTTTTCTCTAAACCCTACCTCTGAATTAATGTAACTTCACTATTCTTTTTTCATCTATAATCTAATAAAATTTATAGGATAATTAAATGGATATGAAAATCACATTTCCCGGCGGGAAAAAAGTGAATGCTGAATTTAATGGATTTACTCACAAAACTGATCAAGCTCGTGTGAGTGGTGGTGAAGAAAGCGCGCCTGAGCCATTTTCAACATTTCTGTCATCAATCGGTACATGTGCAGGTATTTATGTTTTGGTATTTTGTCAGCAACGTGGAATCAATACCAATGGTATGGAAATTGTTCAATCAATGAACTTCAATCCGTTTTCAGGAATGATCGATAAAATAAATTTAAATATAATTTTACCACATGATTTCCCGTATAAATATAAGAAGGCAGTAATTAATTCGGCCAATTTATGTGCAGTAAAAAAGCATTTGGAGAATCCACCTAAATTCGAAATCACTACCACATAATGTAATACTTCTTCTTAATTATATTGATTGTGTAAATTACACAATCTTGATCATGGAAAAAACAAGTCCAAAACTAGAAGGTATCGCCTCAAAGATTTTAAAATCTGAAGCGTATGAGTTATTAAATGTGGCTGACCGTATTGACGAGTCGGTTGTAAAAGCCGCAAAGATGTTATTAAAACACGATA
>JBHPEE010000122.1:0-2338 GCA_042577295.1 Fidelibacterota bacterium
GTGCGATGCAGGTCGTTTTGCACCCGGCGGTGATGTAACAAGACAAATATTAATCAAGAAAACAAAAACCATATTAAAACGATTAAATGCGATATTATAAAATATTAATATACATTGTTTTAGCCATTTCAACATTGTTTGCACAATCAGATGCAAAATCTGATTCATTGTATAAAATTGGCAATCACGCGATGTTACAGGAGGATTTTGAAACCGCAATTGGGAACTACGAACAAATTTTGAATCGGGGGAATAATCATCCTGATTTATATTACAATTTAGGTAATGCTTATTACAGGCTGAATCAAATTGGCAATGCTGTTTGGGCGTACGAAAAAGGTTTGCAGATTAGTCCGCGTGATAAAGATTTACGATTCAATTTATCGCTTGCCAATGCGCGAGTTCGTGATCGTATTGAGATACCGCAATCAATGTTGATTTTGGAACAATACCGTGCTTTGAAAAAATCTACAACACTAGTTGATATTGTTCTTGTCGCATCTGCGATATTCATGCTTGGGGCATTTGTTTATTTTCTTAAAAAGTATTACCGATGGCAGAACATTTGGATATCACGATTGATAATCACATTTTTCTTAGTTTCAATTATTGTTCATTTATTTGCCTTAGATAAATTCTACGAAATATCCGATACAAAAGAGGTTATCATTGTACAGTCGGAAGTTGAAATATTTTCTGCACCTTTTGACAGGCGCGAGACGGTACTTTTTAGATTACACGGGGGAGTAAAAGCGGAGATTACACAAGAGCAACAGGATTGGATTGAAATAATTTTAATCGATGGCAAAAAGGGGTGGATTCAATCTGAAAAAGTACGACACTTGTAGCATGAAAAATTACCAGATTAACCAAAGTCTAAGTCAAATACCGATTATAATTTTAATTATTATAATATTAATTCTTCCCATCCGCACATACTCGCAAGAATGGCGATTTGAGATCGATTCATTGCGAGACGATGGACCGATAATACCAATAGTTATTAATCCATTAATTGATGGAATATTACCAATAATAGATTATTCTGATAATGATATTGAAATAGATTCGAATAAAGTATATAATGGTTTTATGGTACAGGTTTTATCTACTCAAAATGGTGAAATTGCAGAAAATGTGCGGATGCAGTTGATTTCACAAATAATAGATAATGTACGAGTAATATTTGAAGCACCGAATTATAAAGTTAGAGTAGGGGCATTTACAGATCGAAATGTTGCTGAACGGTTGCGAAAACAATTATATGCCTTAGGTTATCGCCGGGCGTGGATAATCCGTGCTAGATTTACACTCCAAGATGACTAATAATATTACAGCGTAGTTACTTAGCAAATGGCAGATGGCTTAAATCAACATTACCACCTGACATTAACAATCCCACTTTTTTATTTTCAAATTTTTGTTTAGATTTTAAAACAGCTGCTAATGTGACTGCACTAGAAGGTTCAATTATTATTTTCATGCGCTCCCAAATTAACTGCATTGCATAAATAATTTCTTGCTCGGTAACTCTAATAATTTCTTTTACATATTGGTTTATAATATTAAATGTAATATCACCTAAAGTGGTTTTTAGTCCGTCTGCTATTGTGTTAGCATTGGGTTTATTAGGAACAATCTTACCTGCTAGCAATGAATGATAAGCATCATCAACATTGAACGGTTCTGCTCCAATTACAGAACAATTATTACCAAATACACTAGCACTCAATGCAATTCCTGAGATTAATCCCCCTCCTCCAACAGGTACAACTATGGAATCTAAATCTGGAAACTCTGATAGTAATTCTTTTCCTGCTGATGCGTGACCCATGACAACATTTATATCATTAAACGGATGAACGAATGTAACTCCTTTTTCTACAACTAATTTTTTTGTTGTACTTTCTCTTCCTTTTAATGTTGGTACACATTCAATAATTTCTCCCCCATAATTTCTTACTGCACTTTTTTTAACTTCCGGTGCGTTGCTGGGCATAACTAAATATGCTTTAATATTTAAACTTTTTGCAGCTAATGCAACTGCTTGAGCAAAGTTTCCGGATGAATGTGTTATTATCCCTTTTTGTTTTTGTTCAGTAGACAGTTGCAAGATGGCATTTATTGCCCCACGCATTTTAAAAGCACCCATTTTTTGAAAATTTTCGCACTTAAAATATAAATTAGCAGGGACAATTTTATTAATTAATCCCGAGGTTAATACGGGCGTTTTATTTATGTATGAGGATATTCTTTCAGCACTAGAATTTATATTATTTTTTATGTTCAAAATATTTTGTAATTCTATTAATATTAGTAAAATATTATATAGTTTGTA
>JBHPEE010000123.1:0-2333 GCA_042577295.1 Fidelibacterota bacterium
CTGCTAATGGAGCCCAATATATTCCCAAGATGATAGTCAAAGTTGCCAAGACTAGCAAAATCAACAATACAGGCAAAATTGGTTTAGTTATTGTCTTTTGTGGTTCGCCGTCAAAATACATTACTTTTACAACACGCATATAATAATACAATGAAATTACACTATTGAAAACACCAACAAAAGCAATCCAATAAAATTGTGGACCACCTTTAATCAAAGCTGCAAATAGATAAAACTTTCCAATAAAACCAGCAGTAGGTGGCAATCCTGTTAAGGAAAACATAAATACCGTCATAACAAAACCGACCAGGGGCATTTTCCATCCCATTCCTTTATAGTCATCCAATGTTTCACCATCTGTTACATTCTTTACAGCAATTACAGTAAAAAATGCCCCCAAATTCATAAAGATGTAGATAAATAGATATAACATAATAGCATAAATACTATCGTTTGATAGAACTGGCAATACCATTAGCATATATCCTGCATGGGCAATACTCGAATAAGCCAACATCCTCTTAATATTATCTTGTTGAATCGCTACAACATTACCAAGAGTCATTGTAATAACAGCCAATAGTGCAAGGATTTGAGCCCATGGCAATTCTGTTTGTGTCAACCAACTCCCCGATTGCATAGCTCCAGAATCACCAAATACGATATGGAAAAATCGGATTACTACTGCAAACCCGGCGGCTTTCGGTGCCACCGATAAAAAAGCAGTAATTGTCGTAGGAGCACCTTCATAAACATCGGGAGTCCAAAAATGGAAAGGTACAACAGAAATTTTGTAAGCAAATCCTGCTAATATAAGTACAAAAGAAATCATTAAAGCGAAGTTGGCAACACCCTCTAACTCCATTAAATTATTGCCGATTAAGCATATCTTTGTAGCACCGGTCAACCCAAATAAAATGCTCATTCCAAATAACATCAACCCTGATGAAAACGCACCATAAATCACATACTTCAATGCTGATTCGTTTGAACGTCGTTCAGATTTTAAATATCCTGCTAATATAAAAGACATAATCGAAACAGTTTCAATTGCCAAATAGATCATTATTAAATCAACGGCAGATACCATTAGGAATAAACCAAATACCATAATCGTAATTAATACATAGTACTCCCCAACGCGATATTCCGTGAATTCTTTATTATACCTACTGATTAGCACAATAAAAATAGTTGCTACCAAAATAAGTAATTTGAAAAATATTGCAAATGGATCAAGTGCAACCATGTCAGTAAATAACGTAGTTACATTTTGCGGATTATGCAATAATATCGCAATCAGCGATAAGATCAAACCTCCTAAAATCCAATTCCCGGTTAAATACGATTTTTTCTTAGAATAAAATAAATCGGTTATTATTCCGATTAATACTGTAGCTACGATTATCAGTTCAGGAATAAAAAGTTTTATACTATGCAGATTACTCATTATGCTCCCAACACTAAAAGACTCCTGGCGCACTACCGAGAGTGACTACATGCTCAATTATACCAGATATGGTCTCTCTGATAACATTTAGGAAAGGAGCAGGATACACACCCAATGCAAAGGTAATAATTGCTAAAGGAATAAGTGTAAATAATTCCCTGCCATTAATCTCGGGCATATCACTATATTTTTTGTTTAATTCCCCAAAGAATATTTTTTGATAGGCACGCAGGAAATAGGCAGCATTAATCAAAATGCCAAAAGTACCAATTATTACTATTGTACGGAAGACCGGAAATGCACCGACAAAGCACATAAATTCACTTATGAATCCTGATAAGGCAGGTAATCCAAGACCCGCAAAGAATGCTACTGCAGCTACACCGGCATAAATTGGCATTTGCTTTGCCAAACCACCAAATCCGGCTATTTCACGATGGTGTGCACGATCATATACAACTCCAGCGATTATAAACAACATTGCTGAAATTGTACCGTGATTAAACATCTGAAACACAGCACCGCTCATTCCTGCTTCGGCGGCAGCGTAATTATTACCATTTGCAGCACCGGCGGCAACAACAGCTGCCATTCCCATTAATGCATATCCTAAGTGATTAATACTTGAATATGCGACCATTTTCTTCAAATCTTTTTGAGCGAGAGCCGCCAATCCTCCCCAAATAACATTGATCACACCTAACACAGCTAATGCACCGGCAAACCACCAAACCGCTTCAGGCAACATACCGTAATTAACTCTTAGCATACCGTAAATACCCATTTTCAACAATACACCGGCAAGAATAACTGAAATCGCTGTTGGTGCTTCTACATGTGCAAGTGGTAACCATGTATGGAACGGGAATACAGGAACCTTGAT
>JBHPEE010000124.1:0-2290 GCA_042577295.1 Fidelibacterota bacterium
GATCCATACAGTTGTGGAAGATATACACGATCAACAACCGATTTCTTTTTCGGTGGCCGTCGATTTTCTTGGTGGCTTATAACAATGTCTATCGTAGCAACGGGTGTTGGCAGTCATAGTTTTGTAAAATATTCCGCTAAAGGATTTGAGCATGGTTTATCTTCCACAATGACATATATCAATGATTGGTTTTTTGTACCATTTTTTCTGTTCGGCTGGTTACCAATTATTGTTTATTCCAAAGTTCGTTCAATCCCTGAATATTTCGAAAAACGATTTAGCCCCTCATCACGCTTTATTGCTACTATACTACTTTTAGTTTACATGATCGGATACATTGGAATTGGTTTTTTAACATTAGGGAAAGCAATGATACCATTGCTTCCTGAAACTTTTGCATTATTTGGAGCTAATTTGCCTGTGACGTTGATGGGAGTAATTACAGTTATTGCTGTTATCACAGGCGCATATATCACTTTTGGTGGACAGACCGCTGTTATTTTTACAGATCTTTTACAAGGATTTATACTACTGTTTGCCGGATTAATGCTTTTCTTTTTTGGCATTACATATTTAGGAGGTTTCCAAACATTTTGGGATTTACTGCCGGTTTCGTGGCGAATGCCATTAGCTGATTTTAATCATCCGCCTGACTTCAATTTTGCAGGAATATTTTGGCAAGACGGCATAGCGGGTTCAATTGGATTCTTATTTATGAATCAAGGATTATTAATGCGTTTTATGGCATGTAAAAGCGTCGATGAAGGACGTAAAGCGGCGGCAATTAATATTTTATTTGTTTTACCGATTTCGGCGATTGTTGTTGGCAATGCCGGCTGGATTGGAAAGGCAATCAGTGTTGTTAGTCCCGATATAGTAAGTCCCGCCTCATCACCGGATCAAATATTTGTTGTTGTTGCTAGTATTATAATGGGAAGTCCTATTTTATTCGGTTTTGTTATGGCAGCATTAACTGCTGCTTTGATGAGCACTGTAGATACTTTAATTAATGCTACCTCTGCAATCTTTGTCAATGATGTTTATCGACCGATTAAAGGATTTGTAAGTAAAAAAGTAACTAATAAAAAAGCTACTGAACGCCGTGAGCTCGGAGTTGCTAGAATTGCTTCAATGGGAATAACCGCTCTTGGTGTTTTAGCTGTAATTCCGTTCAATAATTTTCCAACTGTTTACGAAGCCCATGGATATTTTCATTCCACACTTACCCCGCCATTGGTTGTGGCAATATTCCTCGGAGTTTTTTGGAAAAAGTTTACACCTGCTGCAGTAATCACAACATTCTTAGGAGGAGTTGCATTGATGTTGCTTGGGGCTCAATACCCGGGCGTATTAATTGCACCATTTGACCATGGAATTACACTAAATCCCAGTCATCCGTATACATATATTCGTGCCTTATACAATCTAGTAGTATGTGCAGGTGTTGCGGTGTTTTCAGTTTGGACAGGTGGATTACAACATAAATTTGTAAAATGGGTACGAAGATTACCGAATACAAATATGACTATGGCAATGGTAACATCGTTTTTATCGATTCTTTACACGGTTATTATTATCTCGTTCTTTATTAATTTTGCTACAATGACACCGATTTTGGTGGCAATTATTTTTTCAATATTGATACTTCCGTTAGTCGTGAACTATTATGTGGTTGGCTATGATCCCGAAACTCACACCAAAGGCCTTACTGCTTCTAGTATTCAAGATGCGCGGAGATTCTTTAAGGGAAGTGAACCAAATGATGTTGAAGGTATTAAAGTTCGAGTACAATTTAAAGTTGTCGACAATGAAGACGATGAAATCCGTTTCTCAAAAGATGATATGGCAGCGATGTCAGCTAATCAGGGTGATTTAGTATATCTGTGTGACAAACGTAAATGGTTAGGCGGGCTAAAATCAATTCATTCAGTTTATGGTGAACCTCATAATGAAAATGGCGTAGTTTTTATTAACGATGAATTATTTAAAAGTGGAATGTTTGTTAAAAATAAAACTTTAATTGCAGAAAAGGAATTGTAGGTTTGACAAGATATATTTTGTGAATAAATTCTGCGCGCTTTTTGAACTAAAATAGATCAATTTCCGGAGTAGCTCAGTTGGTAGAGCGAGTGGCTGTTAACCACCAGGTCGGGGGTTCGAGTCCCTCCTCCGGAGCAATTTTTGCCAGATATTCAATCCCTTGTGATCAGGGCTTGCTTTAAACATCGCATAATTCTTATTCCCCATACACCAAATTATCGGTAATAAAATTCTAATAACCGTTATAAAT
>JBHPEE010000125.1:0-2107 GCA_042577295.1 Fidelibacterota bacterium
TTTCTGTTGTTGGCGTTGATATTGGGGGTGCAACAACCGATATATTCTCTGTATTTCAAGGAGTTTTCAATCGTACCGTGAGTGCCAACTTAGGTATGAGTTATTCAGTTTGTAACGTACTTGCTGAAACCGGCATGGATAATGTTTTACGATGGGTACCATTAGACATTGATCGTGCAGAATTGAATGACCGCATTGGTAATAAAATGATTCGTCCTACAACAGTTCCTCAATCTTTGCAGGAATTGATAATCGAACAAGCCATCGCAAGGGAAGCATTGCGCTTATCATTTATTCAACATAAGGAATTTGCAGTTGGCTTAAAGGGCGTGCAAACAGAAAGGACTATTTCTGATGCATTCGATCAATCTGAATCTGGTGCAACTTTAGTGAATATGATGGAATTGGATTTATTAGTCGGCTCAGGTGGTGTATTGTCACACGCACCGCGGCGCGAACAAGCAGCTCGAATGTTAGTGGATGCTTTCATGCCCACGGGAATAACACAATTAGCCGTAGATTCAATATTCATGATGCCTCAGTTAGGAGTTTTAGCAAATATTGATAAAAAGGACTTGGCAGAGAATGCACGGAAAGCAGCTGTGGAAGTATTTAAAAAGGACTGTTTAATTAGATTAGGCACCTGCATTGCACCTGTCGGCAAATCTAAACCCGGTAAAATAATTTTAACTTTAGAATTGACGCTACCCGATGGAAATGCAATTAGGCATGAATTAAAAACGGGAGAATTGATTAAAATTGATGCACCCTATGAACCAATGAAAGCAAAATTAACGCCATCAAGAAATATGGATATTGGGGCAGGTAAGGGTGAGATCATAAATACAAAAATTTACGGTGGACAAACCGGTATCTTGTTAGATGGACGGGGTCGACCATTGGAACTTCCTGTGATTGACAGTGAACGAATTGCCAAATTGCAAGAATGGTCTAAAGTAGTTAATGAGTATCCCGATTTTAATAATAAAGATTTGAATTAAGGAACAGAAAATGGCACACTCATATACTCCTGGTTTAAAAGTATTGCACGAAACAAAAGTAATAAAAGAACGACGTTTACCATTAAAAGGGAATGTATTAAAAAAGAAAGGTGAGGCAGTATTGCCTGATGATATTGTCGCTACGACCGATTTACCTGGTAACGTTCAAATGGTAAATGTTGCTAACTTACTTAATATTGACGCGGCAGATATTGCGGATGTGATGAAAATTGAAAAAAACGGCTCGTTTAATCAAGGAGATTTGATTGCAGAAACCCCTGGTCTTTTTGGTTTATTCAAATCGAAAGTACCGGCACCAGTATCAGGCACCTTAGAATCATTTTCGGAAATAACGGGTCAAGTTGTACTACGTGAAGCACCAATCCCCGTTGAAATGGATGCCTATATAAGCGGTAAAGTAAAAGAAACTATTCCAGAAGAAGGCGTGTACATTGAAACGGATGCTGCATTTATTCAAGGTATATTCGGAATTGGCGGTGAAAGTCGTGGTAATATTAAAATTATAACAGATTCTAGAAAAGATGAAATTACTTCCGATATGTTAAATTCTTCCTTAGAAGGAAAGGTCGTGGTTGGGGGCTCCCATATTAGTCTTGCAACGTATAAAAAAGCGATATCACTCAAAATTGCGGCAATTGTCGTTGGTGGTTTTCATTATAGCGATTTAAAACCCATACTTGGATATACGCTCGGTGTAGCTATTACCGGTTCGGAGGATTTGGCCACTTCCCTAATTGTAACAGAAGGTTTTGGTAAAATTAACATGGGCAGTCGAACCTTTGATTTACTTAAGCAGCATGATGGTCATTTTGTTTCCGTCAATGGTGCAACTCAAATCAGGGCAGGAGTAATTCGCCCAGAAATAGTTATTCCGCTTAAAAGCGATCAAATTTCCGGTAAACATAAAGATATTGGTTCATCTATTGGTATAACAGATGGAAGTTTAATACGTGTTATTCGAGCCCCCTATTTTGGTAAAATTGGTACTGTGAAATCCTTACCAAACGAATTACAAAAAATGGAATCTGAGACAATGGTACGTGAAGCACTAGAACAAGTAGCAGAGAACGAATACAATCTTACTT